>JAEUHB010000162.1 GCA_016794665.1 Opitutaceae bacterium | reverse complement strand
CGATCAGAGCTTCGCGAGCAATTCCTTGATGCGCTTCCACGCGTCGGCGCGGGCCTTCTTGTTCTCGGCGCTGCCGGCGGGATCCTCGCCGGCGCGCATGAAGCCGTGGCCGGCGCCGGCGTAGGTGACGGGATCGAATTTCTTGCCGGCGGCCTTCATCGCCTCGGCGGCGGCGGGCAGGCCGGCGTTGATGCGGGCGTCGTTCTCGGCGTAGAAGCCGTGGATCGGCGCCTTGATCTTGGGCATCAGATCCGCGGGCGCGGACGAGCCGTAGAAGACGAGGCCGGCCTGGATGTTGGGGTTGTGGCCGGCGTAGAGGAAAGTCTTGCCGCCGCCCCAGCAGAAGCCGCCGACGACAATCTTGCCGTTGGCGGCGGGGAGCTTCTTCGCGTAGGCGACCGCCGCGTCGAGGTCGGCGTCGATCTGCTTTTGATCGAGGCCCTGGATCTTGCCGCGCACGCCGTCGCCGCCGGCGAAGGACTCGGTGCCGCCGCCGTTGGGGCCGGCGCCGGAGAGGAAATCAGGCGCGATCGCGATGTAGCCCGCCTCGGCGAACTGATCGACCATGCCGCGCATCCAGTCGGAGAGGCCGAAGATCTCGTGGATGAGGATCACGACCGGGGCCTTGGTCTTGACCTCGGGGTAGCCGACGAAGGCCTTCACCTCGCGGTTGCCGTGCTTGAGCGTGACCCACTCGAGGTGGCGCGGGGATTTTTCGAGGCGGGACTTGGCCCAGTCCTGGGCCTGGGTCGCGCCGGCAAACGCAAGCGCGAGGAGAGGAAGGAGCAGACGTTTCATCATGGTGGGGGTGGGATTGGCGGGGGCTGACGGGGCGTCGCCAGCACGGCGCACGGCCGGAGAGAAGGGTTGCCGACCGCGCGACGCAAGCGAACGCTCCGCGGCATGATTCGCCCCCTTCGTCGCGCCGCGGTGTGGCTGTGCCTGATCTCGGCACTCGCCGCGGCGGAGAGCGCGTGGGTCCGGGTGGGGGCGGACGGCCGGCTGACGTATCGCGGCGACGAGCGGGGCAACACGATTCCGGATTTTTCCCGTGCCGGCTACGGCGGGGGTGGGGTGCGGCTGCCGGCGGCGGCGGTCGCGATCACGTTGGCGCCGCAGGTCGCGGGAGACGACGGCGAGCGCATCCAAGCCGCGCTCGATCAAGCGAGCGGGCGCGGCGCGGTCTTGCTCCAACGCGGCACGTATCGCGTCGCTGGCACGCTCAAAATTCGCGGCAGCGGCGTGGTCCTTCGGGGCGAGGGCGCGGGTGAGGACGGCACCGTGATCCTCGCGACGGGGAAGACGCAGCGCACGCTCATCGAGGTGGGCGCGGAGGGCGCGCGCCGCGAGGAAGTGCCTGGCACGCGTCGCGCAATCATGGATGTCTACGTGCCGTGGAGCGCGAAGGTGTTTACCGTCCAGTCGACCGACGGCCTGCGCGCGGGCGATCGCATCGTGGTGCACCGGCCGGCGACGCCCGAGTGGATCCGCGAGCTCGGCATGGACCGCATTCGCAACCGCCCCGGCGCGCCGGCGGGCGAGACGCGGCAGTGGAGCGCGGCAGGGTTTTCGATGGAGTTCGAGCGCACCATCACGGCCATCGCGGGCAGCCGGGTGATGCTCGATGCGCCGGTGATGCAAGCCATCGACGCGAATTTCGGCGGCGGCGCGATTTACCGGCACACGTTTCCGCGGATCGTCGGCTGCGGCGTCGAGCGACTGCGGCTCGTCTCGGAGTATGAAAAGGGCCGCGAGACGTCCGACGAAGAGCACGCGTGGATCGGCATCGAGCTTGGCGCGGTGGAAAACGCGTGGGTGCGGGACGTGACGGCGGTGCATTTCAGCCACGCGGTGCAGACCGATCGCGGCGCGATTTTCACGACGGTGCAGGACTGTGCGCACCTCGAGCCCGTGTCGCAGATTACCGGCAGCCGGCGCTACTCGTTTCACCTGCAGGGGCATTATGGCCTCGTGCTGCGCTGCACGGCGCGCGGATCGCGGCACGCGTTTGTGACCGGGTCGCGTGTGCCGGGGCCGAATGTGTTCCTCGACGGCACGGCGACGGGCTCGCATTCGGACTCCGGCCCGCACCACCGCTGGGCCGTGGGCACGCTCTACGACAACATCGCCGACGACCGTCAGCTCCGCGTGCAGGACCGGCAGTGGGCCGGCAGCGGTCACGGCTGGGCGGGCGCCCAGCAGGTGCTGTGGAACTGCACGAGCCCGATCCTCGTCGTGCAACAGCCGCCCACGGCGCAGAACTGGGCGATCGGGTGCGTGGGGAAGTTTGTCGCCGGCGACTACTCGCCCAACGCACCGCGCGGAATCATGGAGGCCACAGGTGCACCCGTCACGCCGCGGAGCCTCTACCTCACCCAGCTCGCGCAGCGGCTCGGACCGGCGGCGTTGGAGAGCCTGCGAAAATGAAGGCAACGTTCCGCGCGCCGGAGCGTCCGCCACGAAAGCCGTCGCCCGGCGCGCCTGCGTCCTGATCCTCGATCCCGTTTCAACCCCGTCTATCATGCACCTCACCTCGCTCACCCGTTGCCTTTTGGGATCGTTGATCGTGGCTACGCTGCCGCTGCGCGGAGCCGACGATGCGCTGGCGCGCGACGCCCGGGCGGCGATGGAGCGGGCGACCGCATTCATGCGCGGCATCGCCACCGAGGGCGGCTACCTCTGGCGCTACTCGCTCGATCTCAAGGAACGCGCCGGCGAAGGCGTCGCGACGCCCACGCAGATCTGGGTGCAGCCGCCGGGCACGCCGTCGATGGGCATGGCATTCCTCCGCGCGCATGAGGCGACGGGCGATGCGCGCTACCTCGACGCCGCCAAGGCCGCCGCGCACGCGCTGGCGGTCGGCCAGCTGGAGTCGGGTGGCTGGGACTACGTCGTCGATTTCGATCCGAAGGCGGCAGCGGCGTGGTATCGCAAGTCCGACATCGGCAAGATCTCCGCGGCTGACGCCGCGAAACGAAAGAACGTCACGACTTTTGACGACGACAACACCCAGAGCGCGCTCCGCCTCCTGCTCGCCGTGGCCGATGCGTCCAAGGGTTCGCGTGAGCCGCGGGATGCGCGCATCGTCGAGGCGCGCGACTACGCGCTGAAGAAACTGCTCGAGGCGCAGCGTCCCAACGGAGGCTGGCCGCAGCGCTGGACGGGCGTGCCGGTCGACGCGAAGGAATACCCGGTGCAGCCCGCGCGCATGCCCAAGGACTACCCGCGCGAGCACCCCAAGCTGAACTACAACGGCTACTACACGCTCAACGACAACACGCACCGCGACTGCGTGATGACGCTGCTCGATGCGGCGAAGCGCCTCGGCAACCCGGTGTTTCGGGCCGCCGCGATCAAGGGCGGTGATTTCCTGATCCTCGCGCAGCTGCCCGAGCCGCAGCCCTCGTGGGCGCAGCAATACAACGCCAAGCTCGAGCCAGACTGGGCGCGGGCCTTCGAGCCGCCGTGCGTGGTCTCCAACGAGGCCGCCGGCGCGATGCGTCTGCTGGTTGATCTCTACCTGGAGACGGGCGACCAGAAATACATGGAGCCGCTGCCGCGCGCGATCGCCTGGTTCAAGCGCTCGGAGATCTCGCCCGGTGTGTGGGCCCGCATGTATGAGATCGGCACCAACACGCCGATCTACGGCGACCGCGACGGGAAAATTAAGTATCGCGTCGAGGACCTGACGCCCGAGCGGCAAACCGGCTACTCGTGGAAAGGCGCCTACGGCGTGCCGGAGTTTTTCCGCTACTACGACGAGGTAAAATCCGCCGGCCGAACGGCGATCCTCGCGAAACGCGCCGCCGCGGAGGCAAAGGCGAAGACCAAGGAAAGCCGCGCCGCGCGCGCCAAGGCGCTGGAGCCGCGCGTGCGCGAGGTCATCGCCGCGCTCGATGCGCAGGGGCGCTGGGTGGGCTCCGGCGGCCGGCGCGTCGCGGGCCCGCAGATCACCACGGGCGCGTTCATCGCGAATCTGCGCACGCTGGCGGACTACTTGGAGGCGGTGAAGTAGTCGCTTTGGCTTGGTAGCCCGCTTCGTGAGAAGCGGGACGACCTGAGCCGAATCTGCCGCCGGTCCCGCCTCTCACGAGGCGGGCTACGAATTTAGCGCACGTTGAGCTGCGCGAAGGTCTTCTCGATGTCGGCCATCAGGTTGATGACCGAGGCGGCGCCCCACTCGAGGAGCTGCTCGCCCTTTGCGGCGGTGGCCTTGCGGGCGTCGCCCCAGGTGCCGCTCTTCGTCGCGCGCCACACGCTGCCGGGCGACGAGAAAAAGAACGCCGTGTGCAGCGCGGGTGACTTCGTGACGGTGTCGGGGAAATTCATGTATTCCACGTTCGCCTGCGTCATGTCCACGCGCGCCGGATCGATGGCGAGGAGCATCGAGGTCTCGGCTTCGCCGGCGTGCATGCCCTTGCCGCCCTCGCTCATCACGCCGAACTGCTCGGGCGTGAGCCCGTCCCAGTAGTTGAAGGGAAACGCCTTCGCGCCGGCGGGCAGCTTCTCCGCCACCTGCGCGCAGGCGTAGGCGAGGGCGTAGGTATTGTCGTAGTGGCCGTTCAGGAAAACGATCCGCTTGAAGCCGGCCTTGGCGAACGACTGTGCGAGATCGCGGATGACGGCCATGAAGGTCTCGATCGAGAGGCTGAACTCGGCCGTGAAGCCGCGGTGCGGATAAGAGAGCGTGTAGGAGAGCGGCGGGGCGACGAGCGCGTTGCCCTGCCGGGTGGCGACCCGGCGGGCGATTTCCTGCGGCAGGAAGACATCGGTGCCGACCGGGGCGTGCGGACCGTGCTGCTCCATCGCGCCGACCGGCACGTAGAGGGTGCCATGCGTGCGGAGGAAGGCCTCGATCTCGGGGTTGGAGAGATCGGCGAGGAAGACGGATTGTTTCTTCATGGGGAAAAGAAGGCGCGGTGGAGGCGCCGCGTCCCCCGGGGGAAGGGAGGCCGGCTTATTCCTCGGGGAGCGGGCGGCCCTTGGTCTCGGGAAGGAAGGGCAGCACGATGAGGCCGAGGAAGTAGATGCCGGCGAGCCAGCACGCTGCCGAGCGGAAGGCGTTGAGCTGGGCGTCGGCCTTGGCGGCCGCGTCAGCCGTGGCGGGCAGGGCGGCGATGGCTTTGTCGCCAATCAGCTTTTGCAGGCTGCCAAGCGTGATCGGGCCGGTGGCGGCGATGAAACGGCCGACGTTGTAGCAGAAGCTCGTGCCGGTGCTGCGCAGGCGCGTGGGGAAAAGCTCCGGCAGGTAAATCGCGAAGCCCGCGAAGATGCCGAGCTGGCAGAAGCCCATGAGTCCGGTCATCC
This sequence comes from Opitutaceae bacterium, assembly GCA_016794665.1. GTDB lineage: Bacteria > Verrucomicrobiota > Verrucomicrobiia > Opitutales > Opitutaceae > ER46. Next base: position 79,581 of record JAEUHB010000162.1, on the reverse strand, counting down.
AGATGTCGGACTTGGTCTGGAAATTCTTGTAGAAGAAAATCGTGACCGCAAAGGCGGCGAGGAAACCGCAGGCAAAGATCACCCGGCGGCCGTAGATGGCGGCGAGCTTGGAGAAGACCACCATGCCGAAGAACGCGCCGATGTTCTGCACGATCAGGTTGGCGGCGGTCCACCACTGCTTGCCGGCGTTGAGCTCGGCCGCGGAGATGGCGGGGTTGGCGGCCTTGAGCGCCTTCTCGATCGCGGGGCCGATGAGCGCGCCGCTGAAGAAGCCCACGCCCCAAAGGCCGACGACACCGGCCACGCACAGAATCATGCCGAGGAGCGCAGGGCGGCGCCAGCGGGCTTCGCCAAAAAGGCTGCCATAGCTGCCCATGGCCTTGCCACCGACGGCGCGGCTGGCCTCGCGGGCCGCGATCCACTTTGCCGGCTCCTTGAGCCGGACCATGATGAAGATGCAGAGGAAGGCGGGCGCCGCGCCGATGAGGAAAAGGTATTTCCACGAAACCATCGGATCCGCGCTCGAGAGTGCCATCGCGCAGGCGCCGGCGGTCACGTTGCCCACGGCGGAGAGGGCCTGCAGGAGACCGAGGGCCTTGGGCCGTGCGTGATCCGGCAGCGAATCGGCGACGAGCGCCACCGCGAGGCCGAAGACGCCACCGACGCCGAGGCCGGTGATCGCGCGGTAGATCATGAACTGTGTGATGTCCTGCGCGAAGGCCGAGAGGCCGGTGCAAAGCGAGTAGATGAGGACGGTGAGCGAGAGGGTCTTCGCGCGGCCGATCCGATCGCCGACGGAGCCGAAGATGAGCCCGCCCATCGCCCAGCCCGCGACGAAGATGCTCTGCGCCCAGCCGCTCAGCTGGCGCAGCGTGAGCGCATCGGTGCCGGGGGCGGCGAGGGCCTTGATGGCGTTGTCGCGCGCCAGGATGAACAGTTGTTGGTCAAGGCAGTCGAAGAGCCACGCGAGCGAGGCGACGGTGAAGACAAACCAGTGGTTGCTCGAAAGCGTGCGATACCACGGCTGGGCGGGGGATTCGGGGGACCTGGAGGAAAGGGGGGGCGGCTGAGGAGGAGAGGGAAAGGGAAGGGAGTGAGAGCCGGAGATGAGAACCGGCGGGGACGGAGCGGACCGGGACCGAAGACCAAGGACGCGAATGGAGCGGAGGACGAGAGAAAATCCGCGGGGTTGCGTGGGTTGTGGGCCGGTCAGGCGGGTTTAGTTTTCCGGGCTAACTAAAGGGCTCACCGTTGGTCATTCTACATGGAGCGAAGAATCCAGCGGGATGTTCGCACCCTTGAAGGCGTCGCGCCGATCGAAGTGGATTCTTCGCTCTGCGGCTGATGAACGGTTCTGTTTTTACCGCGGATTACGCGGATATCGCGGATAGAGGCAGGAACACCGCCATCTATCAGCGAAATCCGCGTAATCCGCGGTCACGAAGCTGCTCGGTCTATTCGCGTGATTCCCGAGAGCGATTTTTTTGGATTTCATCGGCGGCGTCACCCAATTCGCCGCGTTGGTTTCCATTCCCAGAATGTCAGGGCCTTTGGATGTCCGCTTACTGCGGCGCGACCGGCACGCCGCGCTCGGCGGAGGCGTAGAGCGCACGGATCAGCGCCACCGCCTTGCGGGCCTCGTGGCCGTCGATGGCGACGGGGCGGTTGTCGCGCAGCGCGTCAATGAGGTCCTGGATCTGGCGCAGGTGGCCGTGGTGCGTGATCGCGCCGGGGGCGCCGGCGCCGCCGCCCAGATTGGGATCGATCTTGGCGTGGCGGATGGCGTCGTCCTCGGGACGGGCATCGCGGAATTCCCATTTGTCGAGGCGGTCGTCCTCGAGGCGGGCGGAGCCGTTTTCGCCGATGATCTCGATGCGGCGGCCCCAGCCGGGCCAGCCGGCGGTGCAGGCCTCGATGGAGCCGAGGGCGCCGCTGGGGAATCGCAGCGCGGCGCTCGCGGTGTCCTCGGCCTCGATGTGGCCGTAGACACGGCGCGTGGTGCGGCAGAAAACCTCGCCCGGCAGCCCGGCGAACCACTGGAGGAGATCGATGGCGTGGATGGCTTGGTTGATCAGCGCGCCGCCGCCGTCGAGGGCCAGGGTGCCTTTCCAGCCGGTGTAGTATTCGCGGCTGCGGTGCCACTTCACGTAGGCGCTCGCGAGCACGAGGCGGCCGAAGCGGCCGGCGTCGAGCGCGGCCTTGAGCGTGCGCGCGCCGTCGCCGAAACGGGCCTGGAAGATGGGCGAGACCTTCACGCCGGCGGCGTCGGCGGCGCGGAGCAACTCGTCGGCGCGCTCCGTGGTGATCTCGATGGGCTTCTCGACGACGAGGTGCTTGCCGGCGCGGATGGCGGCGAGCGCGGGCTCGAGGTGCGCGCCGCTGGGTGTGGTGATGCAGACGACGTGGACATCGGGGCGGGCGACGAGCGCGGCGACCTCGGTGGTGGCGAAGGCGGCGCCGTGCTTTTGCGCGAAGGCCTGCGCGTTGGCGGCGTTGCGCGTGGCGACGCCGATGAGCTTCCCGCCGCGCGAGGCCGCGATCGCCTGCGCGTGGAAATCGGCGATAAGGCCGACGCCGACGATGCCGAAGCCGAGGGGGGAGGGAGCGGACGCGAGGGCCATGAAGGCGAAGAGGCGTAGCGACCCGACGCGCGGCGGCTACACGAAAGTGCGCCGGGGCCACAAAGCTTGCGCCTCATTTTCGACGGCGCGTCGCCAAGGGTCAGCCGGCGCCGAGCGACTTCAAGATTTTCCAGGCCAGCGGTTCCTTGATCTCGGAGTGCCTGGGGATGGCCTCGACCACGCCCGACCGGGGATTGATCCAGAGGGAGTGCGAGCCGCCCTCTCGCTTCAGGTAGCACCCCGCGTGGCGCAGCCGCTTCTCCAGCTCGCGCCGCTTCATCAGACGGCGATCACGGTCTGGATGGCATCCTCGGGTAATCCGCGCCGCGCATCCGAGATCCGATCCTCGAAGATGAGCCGGATGGCATCGCGCAGGTTCGTCTTGGCCTCGTCGATCGTCTCGCCTTGGCCGTTGGCGCCCGGCACCTCGGGGCAAATCGCCCAATAACCACCTTCCGGGGCTTCCTCGATGATTGCGGTGAACTCGGCTTTCATGGCGGAAAGGATGCGGGTGAAGCTACTGGCGTCAATTGTCCCAGCTGTGGTGGTTGCGGTCAATGGGACCGCCAGATGCATCTTGGCGTGGAAGTCCGAAATCAGGCTGACGCCGATGATGCCGGAGCCTCGCGCCTTATCAAAAGCGCCAAACTGGCTGCACCGTAAGGTCGCATTGCGGCGGCGACTTGCTAGGGTTTTTTGGGCTTCGTCCTTGTCGTGTAGCGTGAGTCGTCGGGCAACCAGAGCAGATAGCCCGGTGTTACCCACTCAGCCGAATCGCGAAGTCCTTCATCGCGCAGCAATCGTCGAACCGTTTCCAATGATGCGTCTGGAGGAATTTTGACGATGTGCTTTTTCCCGACCACATCGCCGTAAGTTTTCTGAGTATTCGTGAGGGCAAGCTGCTGGAGTTCTTCAGCAGGCGCTTTTGTTTCAAGGCGATACGGATGGATATCCGAATCGATCGCATATGTTTTGATGCGCCATGCCCCATTCGGTCCAATCCACCACTGCACGGTATCGAAGCGTTTGCTTGCGGGGCGCTCTATCCCCTGCGCGTAACTGCTTTCGACTGTAAGTCGAAAGATGATGAGCGTTCCGGCCTCGAGCTTTGGAGACTCTGCAGCGAATGAACTACCCACGAGCAGAATCAAAATAACGGCGAAATTCTTCATTCACCGTTTCGCATCCGGCAGGTAGAATGCTCCCATGTGTTTCAGCACTTCGTCCTTGAGCGTCTCGGCGTCGACGGCGCCGTTGTGGCGCCAGAGGACTTTGCCACCGGGGGCGACGAGCACGGTGTGCGGGAGCGGGCCGGGCCACTGCGGATCGAGCGCGGCGATGAGGGCGTCGGTGCTGGCGCCGGTGTAGAGAAAGTTGGTGGCGGTGCGGCCCTCGGCCTTGAGCAGGCCTTTCAGGCGCGCGGAGGGGACGGCGTGCTGTTGCTCGAGGAATTTTTTCGCCTGCGGGAGCATCTTGGGATCGTCCATTGAGATTGTGACGAGCTCGAATTCGCGCGTGCTCATGCGGCGGGCGAGCGAGACGAAGCCGGGGAATTCCTGCACGCAGGGCGCGCACCACGTGGCCCACACGTTGATCAGGCGGAGGCGGTTGGAGGTGTTTTTCGCGAGGACAGCCACGCCGGCGGCGTCGATGGTCTCGAGGGCGACCGGCTCGGATTTCCATTTGGCGTCGGCCTTGGCGACGTCGTCGCGCTTGTGGTTCCACTTGGTGGAGCAGCCGACGACGGGCGTGCGCGGGACGCTGACGGGTTTGCCGGCGAGGAGTTCGGTGACGGCAATGCGGAGGTCGTGCTTGGTCACGCTCGCGAGGTCCTCGAAGCGCGAGTCGTCGACGCGGCCGACGTAGCGGAGCTTGCGCTGCTGGTCGAAGAGGAAGACGTGCGGCGTGGCGAGGCAGCCGTAGGCCTTGGCGGCGACCTGGTGATCGCCGTCGTAGAGGTAGGGGAAGGGGAAGCCGGCGTCCCGCGCGTAAAGCTTCATCTCCTCGTAGCTGTCGTTGTATTTCGAGTAGCCGAGCTCGTCGAGGCGCACGCTGTCGGGGCTGTTGGGGTTGATGGAGACGACCTCGAGGCCCTGTGGCTTGAACTCCTTGGCGAGCGGGATGAGGCGCGTCTCGGAGGCGTGCGAGTAGGGGCAATGGTTGGACAGGAAGACAACCATGAGGAGCTTCGCGGCCTTGTAGTCGGCGAGCGTGTGCGTGCGGCCGTCGATGCCGAGGAGCTTGAAGTCGGGTGCGGCGTCGCCGAGCTGGAGCGTGCGGGCGTCGGGCGGGAGGCCGCCGGTGACCTCACCTTTGGTGGTGGCCTTTTTCGCAGGCGCTGGCGCCTGCGCGGCGGAGGAGGAAAACAGGAACGCGGACGCAAGAGCGGCGGCGAGGGCGAGGTGGGGGAACTTCATGATGGATTGGGTGTAGGCGGGGTGCCCTCACCCCGCTTTTGTTGCCATGAGACTCCTCAATCCCGCGGGGTGAGGGCACCCCGGCTACATCCGGCACCTGCTACGAACAGGAATCAGGATTTCGCCATCGCGGCCAGCAGGCCGCGGACGTAGCCGACGGACTCCGCGAGACCGGTGACGGGGTTGCCGGCGGCTTTCTCATATTCGAAGGCGACGACGCCCTTGTATTTCACGTCGACGAGTGCGCGCAACATCCCGGGGATGTCGAGGCGGCCGGCGCCGACCTCGATCGGGACGTCGCGCTGAGCGCCGACGACGGCGATGCTGTCCTTGAGGTGCACGTCGTAGAGGCGGGCCGCGTATTTCCTGATCGCAGCGGCGGCGCCGTCGCCGAAGCGCTCGGTGTGGCCGACGTCGATGCAAAGGCCGATGCGCGCATCGAGGTTCTTCACGGCGTTCCAAATCACCTCGGGCGTGGGGTAGACTTTGTCCTCGGGGCCGTGGTTGTGGATGGCGAGCTTCTGGTCGAATTCCTTGGCGAGCTTTTCGACGAGCGGGAGCGCGGCGAGGTCGGGCTTGCAAACCATGGTGGCCATGCCGGCGGCGCGGACATTCTCGAAGGCCTTGCGGCACTTGGCCTCGTCGTTGGGCAGGTTGACGACGCCGGAGCCGGAGAGCGCGAGGCCGGCGGCCTTGAGCTTGGCGCCGACGGCGCTGCACTCGTCGACGGAGGCGGCCTCCCAATTGCAGTGAAGGCGGAACAACGCGATGTTGGCGATGCGCAGCGTCTTCACGGCGGCGATGGCCTCGTCGAGCGGGAGATTGCGCAGTGAGTAGGAGGCGACGCCGAGGCGGAGCGACTCCTGCTTCGCGGGCGCGGCGGGAGCCGGGGCGGCGGCTGCGGTGGCGCGCGAAGCGAGGGTGGGCAACGCGAGGGCGCCGAGCGCGGCGGATTTCAGGAGATTACGGCGGGAGAGGTGGGCGGGGTTCATATGGGTAGACTGGTAGCGGGTGGGACGGCGGTTGGGAAGGGTGGAGTGGCGGCGGGTGGCCGTGCGGCGGCGAACTTGCGCAGATATTTGAGGGCGACCTCGAACTCGTGCGGAATCGGTGCCGTGAGGGTGAGGGGCTCGCGAGTCACCGGGTGGGTGATGGTCAGCTCGGTCGCGTGAAGCGCGAGACGGTCGAGGAGAGGCTTCTCTTCTTCGCGGCCCTTGTAGCCGCGCTTCAGGTCGGAGAGCTTCAGCACGATTTCGGGGTCGCCGTAGAACTTGTCGTTGAGGACGGGGGCGCCGGCGGCGGCGAGATGGAGGCGGAGCTGGTGCGTGCGGCCGGTGAGCGGGTGGCACGCGACGAACGCAAAGCTCGCGCCGGGCGCGTCGCGCCGCGCGGAGCCGCGGAATCGCTCGAGCGTGCGAAACTCGCTCGTGGACTCCTTGCCGCCGCGCCCGCGGAAAATCCGCATGCGCCCGGGCTGCCGCGGATCCTCGCCGAGGGCGAGGTCGATGGCAAACGTGTCGGGCAGCGCGCCCGCGGCGTCGCGCACCGGCGCGACGACCTTCATCGTGCGATCGGGTGGGAGCACGGCGACGAGGGCGTGGTATTTCTTCCCGACGGTCTTCGACTGGAACTGGCCGCTGAGGAAATCGAGCGCGGGCTTGGTCTTGGCGCAGAGCAAGAGCCCGCTGGTGTCGGCATCGAGCCGATGGACGTTGGCTACGGAATGCCCGAAGCGCGGGTGGGCATGCACGAGGCCCATGAGGTTTTCGCGCTCCTTGTCCCAGCGATCCGGGGCGACGAGGAGCCCGCTGGGCTTGTCGAACGCGATCAGCGCGTCGTCTTCGTAGAGGATCGGCGGCAGCGGCATGGGCATCGACGAGAGCCGAGCTGCAGCCGTAGCGCAAGCGAGGCGAGCGCAGCGTGAATCTTTCTCATGAGACCGGAATCTTCCGCGCACCGGCCGTTGCTGGCATAGGTGCTGCTAAAAAGGCGCGTCTACCCAAGCAGGGTTTGGGTAGCATGGATCCGGCCGCAAGGTCGGAAACAGAAAAACACTGGGGCCGGCGTTAAGGGGTTATCGCCGGCCCCTTTGTTTTGTCCGGACACCACGGTCAGGCGCCCGCGGGTGGTTCTCACGCAGCAATGCATGGGTTTCGAGTGATTTTCCGGGGCAGGACAAATTCCGCGTGGTGATTGCCAGCGGACGCGGAGCCGGGCGCGAGAAACTGGTTTAGACTCTGGCCATGATCCACGAAGTAACGGGTGATATTCTCCTAACCCGAGCGCAGGCGATCGCTCATGGCGTCGCGCCGCACGACCATTTCGACCGCGGGCTCGCGCTGAGCCTCAGGCAGGACTGGCCGGCGATGTATAAAGACTTCCGGCACTACTGCCACCAGTCGAACCCCGCGACGGGAACGCTCTGGGCGTGGGCGGGCGTCGGGGGCCGGCGTGTTCTCTGCCTGTTCACGCAGCAACCGGTGCCCGAGGGTGGCGGGCATCCCGGGCGCGCGACCTTGGCCAACGTGAACCACGCCCTGCATGCGCTGCGGAATCATGCCCTGAGTGAGAAGCTCACGAGTCTCGCCCTGCCCAAACTGGCGACGGGGGTGGGCGGCCTGAAGTGGGAGGAGGTGCAGCCTTTCGTTCGCAACCAACTGGGCGACCTTTCAATTCCTGTCTTCCTCTACACCACTTTTCACAAAGGGGTGCAGGCCGCCGAGGAACTCCCGGCCGACAAGAAGTAGCCGGGCCTTGGTGATTGAGCCGCGGATTTGGCCGGCGCGATTCGCTCGCGGAGGAATCCCCGGAAAAATACAGGCCGCTCGGTGAGGAGCGGCCTGCTTGTTGGAAGCGTGACGGATTCGCGGTGCCTACCGGTATTCCTCGCCGGTCTCCGCGTTGAGAATCTTGAAGTTTTCGACGTGGTAGTTGAGGTCCGCGCGGAAGGCCAACTTGACCTTGAAGAGCTTCTCCATGCGCACGAGCAGGTCGGCGTCCTCGCTGCGCAGGCGCTCGAGGATGCTCGGGTGCACGAGCACGCGCAGCGAATACTCCTTGCCGTCGTTGCGCAGTTGTAACCGGCGGACCACGGAGGAGAGCTTGCGCTGCAACTCGACGCTCATGGTCGTCGCGCTCTTCACGATGCCGCGGCCGCGGCAGTAGGGGCAGTCGTTGTAGAGATTGCTCGAGAGCGACTCCTGCTGGCGCTGGCGGGTCATCTGCATGATGCCGAGCGACGAGATCGGGAGGATGTGGTTCTTGGCTTTGTCGGACGCCATCAGCTCGACCATCTTCTCGTAGACGGCGTTGCGGTGGCGCCGCTCCTTCATGTCGATGAAGTCCATGATGATCAAACCACCCAGGTTCCGCAGGCGGATCTGGCGGGCGATCTCGGCGGCGGCCTCGAGGTTCACGGCGTAAATGACGTTCTTCTCGTCGCCGCCGCGGTTCTTGTGGGAGCCGGTGTTCACGTCGATGGCGATGAGCGCCTCGGTCTCGTCGATGATGATCTCGCCGCCGGAGGGGAGCGGGACCTTGCGCTGGCCGGTCTGCTCGATTTGGCGCTCGATGTTGAAGCGCTCGAAGATCGGGATGCTGTCCTTGTAGAGCGCGATCTTGGCGGCGCTGCGCTTGGAGATCTGGCCGACGAGCTTCTGGGTGCGCTCGTGATCATCCGCGCGGTCGATGAGCACGCGGTCGACTTCCTCGGTGAGGAAGTCCCGCACGGTGCGCTCGACGAGATCGGGTTCCTGGTAGAGGCACGCGGGCGGGCGGTCGCTCTTGATCTTGGCCTGGATGCCTTCCCATGTCTTGAGGAGGATGTGGAGGTCGCGCACGAAGTAGCGCGCCTTTTTCCCCTCGCCGGCGGTGCGGACGATCACGCCCACGCCTTCGGGGATGGTGAGCTCGTTGATGAGGGTCTTGAGGCGCTTGCGCTCGGCGGGATCCTCGATCTTGCGGGAGATGCCGCAGCCATCGGAGAACGGCGTGAGGATGAGGTAGCGGCCAGGGATCGAGAGGTTGGTCGTGGTGCGCGGGCCCTTGGTGCCGATGGGGCCCTTCGTCACTTGGATTACAATCTCGGACCCGGGGGGGTAGAGGTTCGGGATGTCCTTGGTCGTGGGCTCGGCGGGCTTTTCGGGCGCGCCTTTGCGGCGGTTGACGCGGACGACCTCGACGGAGTTGTCCGCCGCGGCTGGGATCATGTCCCAGTAGTGGAGAAACGCGTTCTTGGTGTAGCCGATGTCGACGAAGGCGGCCTTGAGGCCGGGGTCGAGGTTCTTGATGCGGCCCTTGTAGATGCCGCCGACCATCCGGTTGTCGGATTCGCGCTCGATTTCGAATTTCTCGAGGCGGCCGTCGATGAGGAGCGCGACGCGCTTCTCGAGCGGCTCGGAGTTGATGATAAGCTCGCGATAGGCGCCCTTGTCCTTCTGGAAGATCGCGAGGATCTTCTGGAGGAACGGGCGGTTTTTCGCGCGCTCGTCGGCGCCGGCTTTCAGCTCCTCGGCGCTGACGGGCGCAGATTCGGTGGGGGCGGGTGGGTTGACGAGTTCCTCGTCATACTTTTGCGCGGCGTCGGGTGGGACGCCGGTGGGTTGGGATCGTTCGCTCATGGCGGGTGTCGTGTGGGTTGAAGCCGGCGACCCCCGGTGAATCGGTTGCGGCGCAGGAAATCCCGGCAGAGCGGTCGTGGGCGCGAAGAGGGGATCTCATGTGAAATCCCTCCTGAAGCGCCAGACACTCTGGACCAGTCCTTGCAGCAAGCAGCAACTGAGCACAAAGGAGCCACCGTAGCTGATGAAGGGAAGCGGTATGCCCGTGATGGGCACCAGCCCGATGGTCATGGCGATGTTCACGAACACATGCACCAGAAACAGCACCGTCACGCCGATGGCGATGAGGGTGCCGAGCCGGTCCCGGGCGGAACCGGCGGTGCGAATGCCGTTGAACAGCACCACTGCAAACAGGCTGAGAACCGTGAGGCTTCCCAGAAAACCTTTCTCCTCGGCGATGACCGAGAAAATGAAATCGTTGTGCGCGACCGTGCGCGGCAGGTAGCCGAGCTGCGCTTGCGTCCCGTCCGTCCAGCCCTTGCCGACCAAGCCGCCGCTGCCGACGGAGATCAGGGATTGCTGGAGATTGTAGGAAGCGCCCACGCCCCGCGGATCGATCTTGTCGGGCCACGCAAATGTCAGGATCCGGTTCCGCTGGTAGTCGTGAAACGGCAGGATGGGGTTTCCCTCCTGCTCGAACTTCTTGTTGTCGCGCCCGTAGGTGTAGCCGTGCGCGTCCATGAACTTCACGTAGCGCGCCGCGTCCCAGGCCACGAGGCCCATGAGGAGCAGGAAGACCCCCAGCGCGCCGGCGAAGAAACGCGGCGACAGCTTCGAGACGTAGAGCATGGAAAAAACCATGGGGGGCAGGACGATGGCCGACTTGAGGTCGGGCTGAATCAGGATAAGGAACATGGGCGCTCCCACCGCAAGGGCCAATTTCCCCAGCGTGCCCAGTGACTGCCGCATCGTGCCGATCTTGGCGTGGACGAGCACACTGGCCGTGATCAGGAGCACGGCGATCTTGGCGGTCTCGGACGGCTGGTAGGAAAAATAACCGAGGTTGATCCAGCGGGTCGCGTTCCATTGTTCCACCGCCCCGCCGCCCACGCCCGGGATGAGCACAATCAGCAGCGGCACCATGAACGCTGCGTAGATCCAGTGCGCGAGGCTGAACCAGAACCGGTAGTCCACCAGCGACACGCCGGCGTAGAGCCCCGCTCCGAGCCCGAGAAACACGACCTGCTTCATCCAGTCGTTGCGGTGCTGCGTCGACTCCAGGCCCGCCGAGTAGATGAACGCCACGCCGATCAGGCTCAGCCCGATGAGCGCGAGCGGCGTCAGCCAGTCCCAGTTGGCCCGGGTGGTGGGCTGGAAGAGGCGACGGAAATCGAGGCGGAGGAGGCTTTGCACGTGGCGTCGCGGCGACTCCACGCCGCGCGCCCGCGCGGCGCAAGGCCGGAAGAAGACTTGAGGTTCTCCCCTCCCGGCCTACCGTGCGCCTCCCTTGATTTTCGCGCGCACAACCGTGCTGGCCTCCGTGTTCTCCGAAAGCGATCCGCTCTACGATTGGGCGCTCGCGGCGGTGTTTGTCGTGGTCGGCAGCGGCGTCGGTTTCTTCATCGCCTGGAAGCTGACCCGCCAGATGCGCCGCAACGCCCGCGAGCAGGCCGCCGAGCTCGTCGAGGTCGCGCGCCGCGAGGCCGCCGTCGCCGCGGAGGAGCTGAAGCAAAAGGCCGAGGCCGAGATCGCCGAGAAGCGCGCCGAGCTGAACCGCGAGCTCGACCGCCGCGAGATCGAGAGCGATGTCCGCCTCCGCGAGATCCGCGCGCACGAGGAGTCCCTCGCGCTCCTCGACTACCAGCTCGAGCAGCGCCAGGAGCGCCTGAATCGCGAGGGCGCCGCCATCAAGACCGCGCGTGACGCCATCCGCGATCTCTCCAAGAATGTGCGCAAGCGCCTCGAGGGCGTCTCCCAGCTCGATGCCGATCAGGTCCGGGCCGCGCTCCGTGACGAGGTCATGCTGGAGTGCCAGGACGAACTCCGTGCCCTCCGCCGCGCCACGCTCGAGAAATCCGAGCAGGAGCTCCAGAATGACTCCCGCCGCATCCTGATCGCCGCGATGCAGCGGATCGCCAGCAAGCCCAACAACGATCTCACCGCGACCATCATCGCGCTCCCGAGCGAGGAGATGAAGGGCCGCATCATCGGCCGCGAGGGCCGCAACATCAAATCCTTCGAGGCCGCCACCGGCGTCACGCTCCTCATCGACGAGTCGCCGCAGATGGTGCTTGTCTCGTCCTTCGATCCCGTGCGCCGCGAGGTCGCGCGCGTCGCGCTCGACGGCCTCGTGAAGGACGGCCGCATCCACCCCGCCAGCATCGAGGAATTCGTGAAGCGCGCCCAGGAGGAGATCGAGCTCGTGACGACGCAGGCCGGCGAGGACGCGGTGTCCAAGCTCAACATCAACGGCCTCCACCCCGAGATCATCAAGCTGCTCGGCCGGCTCAAATACCGCTTTTCCTACAACCAAAACGTGCTCGATCACTCGGTCGAGACCGCGTTCCTCGCGTCCGTGATCGCCAGCGAGGTCGGCCTCGATCCCAACGTCGCCAAGCGCGCCGGCCTGCTCCACGACATTGGCAAGGGCGTGCCCGGCGAGCTCGAGGGCAGCCACGCCGTGATTGGCGCCGAGTTCATCAAGCGCTACGGCGAGACCCCCATTGTCGTGAACGCCGTCGCCGCGCACCACGAGGAGGTGAAGCCCGAGACCGTCTACGCCGGCCTCGTCATCCTCGCCGACACCATCTCCGCGGTCCGCCCCGGCGCGCGCGCCGAGTCAATGACCGGCTACATCCAGCGCCTCGGCCGCCTCGAGAGCCTCGCGCTCTCGCTCGCGGGCGTGCAGCAAGCCTTCGCGATCCAAGCCGGCCGCGAAATCCGCGTCGTCGTCTCGCCGATGGAGGTGACCGACGACCGCGCCCGCGAAATCGCCAAGGAACTCCGCAAGCGCATCGAAGCCGAGCTGCAATACCCCAGCACGATTAAGATCACCGTCATCCGCGAAAGCCGCTTCACTGAGACCGCGACGTAGAAGAGCCCGCGAAACAAACCAAACCCGCGGATGGTTGGTGGCAGGGAGTGTAGGTTGGAGAGTTTGTCATCCTGAGCGCAGCGAAGAATCCACCTGGGCGGGCGCGGAGCATGAGGGCTTCGCAACTCGTGCCGGACTCTTCGCTCCGCTCAGAATGACCATGGAGAGAATCGGCTTTCTTTCCGTGTGTTCCGTGTGTTCCGTGGGCCCATCATGGCCGACAAGAAAATCCTCGAGACATTTCCCAATCCCGCGCCGCAGCGCGACTACCTGATCGAGCACACGCACCACGAGTTCACGTCGCTCTGCCCGATGACGGGGCACCCGGACTTCGCGCACATCACCGTGCGCTACGTGGCCGACAAGGCGTGCGTCGAGCTCAAGTCGCTCAAGCTCTACTTCCACGCCTTCCGCAACGAGGGGATTTTCTTCGAGGCCGCGACGAACAAAATCTGCGACGATCTCGGCGCCGCGCTGAAACCGCGTTCGCTCTCGATCATCGCCGACTGGAAAGCCCGCGGCGGGTTCACGTCCCGCGTGACGTGCGAGTGGTCGGCGAACAAGCGGCGGTGAGGCCGCCCCGTTTGTCTCCTCTCATGCTTGCGGCGCGGGTGGCACGTGGTCCAGGTGCGTTGCGACCACATCGAGGAATTTCCCTTCTGCGTTGAATCCCAATTTGAAATGCCGAAAGGGAGTTCGTTCGACGCAGAAACGAGTCCACGGGGCGAGAAATTCAGAGTCTCTGACTTCATAGACACGATCTGGACGTGCCTCGGGCGACGTGCTTTCCCATCCATACCAATAGAACGCGCGAACATTGCGGAAAATAACCGTGTGAAGCGGGGTGCGGAAGTTGGCGAAAGTCACCGTTAGCTTGTCACCGGAGAACGACATCAGGATCGGGCCGACAGTATCGGCTGTTGTAAACGCGGTCGGCAGCTCGATGTAGACCTCGCCCATTCAGGCAAGGCTGCCTCGCGTGATAACGAGCGTCAAGTTGGCCAGCTCGTGCATCTTTCCATTCCGTCAGCAATCAGGTATTGCCCTGCGCCGCAGGTTGGCATCGTGGAGGGTGACCTACCGCCTGCACTCATGAAGACCCTCCCTGCGCGACTGACCCTCATCCTCGCAACGTTTGCCACGGCGTTTTCCGTCCGCGCGCAGACCGCGGCTGATCCCGCCATCCAGCTCGACGAGATTACGGTCTCCGCCACGCGTATCGCGCAGCCGGTGGCTGATGTGCCGGCGAGCGTGTCGGTGCTCCGGCTCAATGACCTGCTCAACCCCGTCGCCAACCTGCGCGACCTCGCGCGCAGCGAGCCGGGCGTCTCCGTGCCGGCGGCGTTTGGGGCGACGGGCAATGCCCCGCGCAATTTCCCCGCGGCGCGCTCCGTCAACATCCGCGGCCTCGATGGCAACCGCGTGCTCATCCAAATCGACGGCGTGCGGCAGCCGGAGCAGTTCACGTTTGGCAACGCGCAGCTCATCGGCCGCGACTATTTCGAGCCCTCGCTCTATCGCACGGCGGAAATCCTTAAGGGCTCCGCCTCCGCGCTCTACGGCTCGGATGCCGTGGGCGGCGTGCTTTCTTTCATCAGTCCCGCGCCGGCGGCGCTGTTTGCGGGCGCGAAGCGCGACGCCCTCGCGGGCGTCTCCTCTACCTACGCTTCGGCCACTCGCGAGTGGACCCACACGGCCAGCGGCGCCGCGCGTGCCGGCGGCGTCTCGGCGCTCGCGACCGTCACGCACCGCCGAGGCCACGAGGCCGAGCCCAACGGCGCGTATCCCGCCGATCCCTCGAGCTTCAAGATCGACGCGGCGCTCGTGCGCGCGGACTTCGCGCCGACAAAGGACAACCTGCTTTTCCTCACGGCCGAGACCTTTACGAAGACCACGAATGCCTCGTTTCCCAGCCTCGTGACCACCACCTTCGCCGGCCAGACGGGCCGCCAGCGCATCACGCGCGACCGCGCGACGCTCGGCTACGATTTCACGAGTGGTTCCGGCTATTTCCGTAACGTGCAGGCGCGACTCTCCTGGCAGGGCGCCAAGGTCCGCGAGACCTACGAGACACGCCAGTCCGTCCCCGTGGGCGCGCCGCCGCCTGCGCCGCAGGTGTTCGCGCCGCGTCTGCGGCTGCGTGATTCCGATTTCCGCAACCGCGGCGTGTCCGCCTCCGTGCAGGTGGAGAGCGGCACGCGCATCGCGGACCGCGCGCACCGCATCCTCTGGGGCTTCGACGGCTCGCGCACCAAGCAGAAGCGCAACGAGGACTTCTCGCAGTTCGACGGCGTGACGGGCGCGTTCCTGAACAAGATTTTCGTCGGCGAGAATTTCCCGCTCAAGCGCATCCCCGACGGCAAGGTCGACCGCTACGCCTTCTTCGCGCAGGACGAAATCACGCTCGATGCCGCGCAGCGCTTCGTCGGCACCTGGGGCCTGCGCGCCGATCACTACAAGCTCAGCGTGACGAACGACGGGCTCTACCAGAACCTCGCCAAGGGCACCGCGCCCGTGGGCTTCGACGAGTGGTCGCTGGCGCCGAAGCTGGGTCTGCTCTGGCGCGTGAGCGCGCAGGAGTCGTTTTTTGCCCGTTACCATCGCGGCTTCCGCAACCCCACCAACGAGGACCTCAACGGCTCGATTGTGAATCTCACCACGCCGCCCGTCTTCTACCGCACGCGGCCGAATCCTGCGCTCAAGGAGGAAACGAGCGACAGCTTCGACGTCGGCATGCGCGCGCGCCGCGCCGGCGCCACCTACGTGGTCAGCGTTTTCTTCAATGACTACGCGAACTTCATCGAGACCTTCAGCCCCACGCGCGATCCCCAGCTTCCGAGCACGCCCGGCGATCCCGTGATCTACCAGTCGAAGAACATCCGCCGCGCGCGGGTGCACGGCGCCGAGGCGACGGTCGAGCTGCCCCTCGGCCACTATGAAAAGGCGCTCGCCGGCTTCGCGTGGTCCAACTCCTTCGCGTGGTCGCGGGGCGACAACCGCACCGACAACAAGCCGCTCAACTCAATCGAGCCGCCGAAATGGGTGAGCGCGCTCAGCTACACCTCGGCGAACAAGTGGGGCGTGCGCCTCAACGGCACCACGCATGCGCCGCAGCGCCGTGCCGACAAATCCGCGATCCTCGCGCTGTGGGACGGCCGGCCGCCGACGCCGGCGCAATTCGTGCCTGGCGGCGTGACGCTGTTCGACTTCTCGGGCTATTGGCACGTTTCGGAGCATGTTCGCCTCAGTGCCGGCCTGTTCAACCTCACCGACCGCCAATACTGGCACTGGCAGGACGTGCGCGAACTCGACCGCGGCCGTGCGGACCTGCAGCGCTTCGCGCAGCCGGGGCTCAACTCGCGCGTGACGGCGACCGTGAGTTTTTAGGGTAGGGCGGCGAATCCGATCGCCGCCACAAATGGCGCGGAGGGGAGGCCGCGCCCTACCGGCCGCTACGAGGCTCGGACCATCGCGCTCGCTTCCCGCCGCACCGGCAGCAGCACGACAAATTCCCGCTCGCTCTCGTGCACCACGAGAGCGCGGCCCACGGTGCGCTGGCAGCGCCCTTGCAGGTTGCGCAGGCCCACGCCGGTCGACACCGGGGCCGCCGCCCTGGGCCGCCGCGGGTTGGCGAAGCGAATCGTGTCGCCCGCGAAGTCGACCGTGATGTCGAGGGGATCGCCCTCGTCGTGGGCGTTGTGCTTGAGCGCGTTTTCGAGGAGCATCTGCAGCGCCGCGGGCGGCACGCTCGTGCCGGCGGGATCGGCAAAGCCGCGCAGGGTCACGCGCACGCTGCCGGGAAAGCGCAGCCGCACGAACTCGAGATATTCGCGCAGGAACGCCAGCTCCTCGGCCAACGGCACGAGCTCGCGATCGATCTGAGCGAGCAGGTAGCGGCAGATCTCGGCAAGGCGCTGGTTGAACTGGCGCGCCGCCGCCGGGTCCTCGCGAATCATCACGCCGAGGGTGTGCAGCGAGTTAAACATCAGGTGCGGCGCGAGCTGGCTCTTCAGCGTGGAGAGTTCGGCCTCCAGCCTCGCCCGTTCCGCCTGCTCCCGTTCGAGGCGATCCTCGAGGCCATCTTGAATCAGGAAAAGGGTGACGTAGAGGTGCGAGACCAGCAGGGCCGCCGGTGTGATCACTGCCAGGGTGAGCGCCAGAGCCGGCCAGTCGAGGCCCGGCCGCGCGTCCACTGCGAACCACGCGAGGGTGAAGGCCGCCGCGACCGGCAGTGTAAAGGCCACGATGCTCCCCGCGATCGCGAGGAGGCGGCGGCGGGGCTGCTCCGTCCAGGCGGCGCGGGCGCTCAGGCGGAGGAGGAGCCAGCGGTTGCCCATCCAGAGCGCAAGCGAGAGCAGGAGAAACCAAGCGGTGCCGAGCCAGTAGCGTGCGTCGTCGGGCCCGAGCGGGGCGAGGGTGCCCAGCAGCCGCGGGAGACCGATTCCGAGGAGAGGGATGCCTACGGCGCGCAACGCGCGGTCGCGCAGCTGCCGCGAGCGTTGGCGCGCGCCGGCGGCGTCGGCCGGGATGCGTTCAGCCATGGCGCAGGGTCGCGACGACCTCCGCGTGCAGCGCGGGCGTGCCGCAAGCGATGGTCGCCTCGGCCGGGTAGGCGGCGCCGCCGTGCCAGTCGGTGATGGTCCCGCCCGCGCCGCGCACGATGGGCACGAGGGCGGCGATGTCCCACGGGTTCATGATGGGGTCGAGGCAGATGTCGGCGTAGCCGCTCGCGAGGAGAAAGTAGCCGTAGCAATCCGCCCAGGTCCGCACCAGTCGAGCCCGTGCCAGCAGGCGGTCGCAGGCGGGGCCGTTTTGATATTTCGCGAGATTGAGCGTGTCGCTCGTGAGCAGCGTGGAAGCCTCGACGCGCGAAGTCGCGCGGCAGCGCACGCGCTGGCCGTCGAGCGTGGTCGTCGTGCCGTCGCCGATCATGAGCTGGCGGAGCACGGGTTGGTGGATGCACCCGAGCACGGGCTGCCCGCGGTGCAGCAGGGCGATGAGCGTGCCCCACAGCGGCACGCCGGTGACGAAGGCCTTGGTGCCGTCGATCGGATCGAGCACCCAGACCCACTCGGCGTCCGCGCGGTCGTTGCCGAACTCCTCGCCCACGATGCCGTGCGCGGGAAATTGCCGGGTGATGCGCGCACGCATCAGTTCCTCGGCGCCCCGATCGGCCACGGTGACGGGGGAGGCGTCGGCCTTCGTGTCGACGGCGAGGCCCGGCCGGCGGTAGTGCGGCCGGATGAACGCGCCGCTCTCCTCGGCGAGCGTGACCATGAAGGTGCGGTAGGGGGACAAATCCACGGAGGGGTTGAAACCACGAAACACACGAAACACACGAAAAATTCCCGGCCCCGGGAAAAGCGGGTTTGGTTTTCGTGTGTTTCGTGTGTTTCGTGGTTTCAAATGTCCTGGACCGAGCAGCCGATCTTCTTCGTCGATTTCGAGGGGAGCCGCGCGTCGGGCATACTTGAGTTTGGCGTCGTCGAGGTGCTCCGCGGCGCGATTGTGTCGGCGCGGACGCGGCTCTGCCGGGCGACGGGCGGCGTGCGGGAGGAGGATGCGGCGGTGCACGGGCTGCGGGCCGAGGCACTGGCGGGACACGCGCCGTTTGCGGAGGAGTGGACCTATTTCTCAAGCCTGCGCGAGCTGGGCCCCCTCGCGGCGCACTACGCGGGGGTGGAGAATGCGCTGCTGAAATCCGTGTGGCCCTACCCGCGCAGCGTGCCGGATTTCGCGCGGCCGGGCGCGCGCACTGCGGATTGGGGCCCGTGGATCGACACGGCCCGGCTCTACGCGCAGCTGCTGCCGCGGTTCGACTCGGGCCGGCTGGAGTCGCTTGTCGCAGCCGCGGGTGTGCAGGTGGAACTCGACGGACTCGCCGCGGGCCACTGCCCGCCCGACCGCCGCCGTTACCACGCCGCGCTCTACGACGCCTTGGCCGGGGCGCTCCTGCTCGCCGCGCTGGCCCGCGATGCGCAGATCGCCGGGCTTTCGACCATGCAGCTCCTCGCACTGAGCACGCTCGATCCGGAGAAGCGCGCGGCGCTGCAGCAACGCGAGTTGTTTTGAGCAGAGCTACCCGCGTGCCTCGCCGAACAAACGCGCAAAATTCCGCGCGACCTGCGTGATGAGTTCCTCCAGCGGCAGGCGGCGCAGCGCGGCGAGGCCGGCGTAGGCCGCAACGAGGTTGGCGGGGTGGTTGACCCGCTGGCCTTCGGCCGAGGCGGGCAGCTTGAAGCGCTCGTGCGCCGCGGTCAGCTCCATCGCGGGGGCATCGGTCTCGACGAGCAGGCGATCAAGCGGCACTGCCAGAAAGGCGCGGTTCTTCGCCTCGTGCCGAGCATGAAGGTAGCGGCCGTTGTAGGAGAAATATGCGCCGAGTGCGGCCAGCGGTTCCACCAGCTCACGTGGGCCGTTGTAGGCGTGGAGCAGGAAGCCCCGTGCCGGTCGCGGCGAGGCGCGCAGAATCTCGTGCAGCGGACCGATGGCCCGCAGGCAGTGGATGGAAGCGGCCCGGTTCAGCTCGGCGGCGAGCGCGAGCTGCCACGAAAAGACCTCCGCCTGCTCCGCGAGCGGCGCCACGCGCAGCCCCGCGATCCGTGGATCGTCTGGCGAAAGGTCGTCAATGATCCGGCGATCAAGGCCGATTTCGCCGACGTGGCTGGCAGATTCCGCAACGAGCCGGGAGCGCAGCGTCGCCTGCCAACCGTGCGAGCGGTTGCCCGCGTCCCACGGATGGACGCCGTAGCTCGGCACGATCCACGCTTGCTCGCGCGCGAGCGCAGAGACGGCGGGCCACTCTTCCTCGCAGGTGCCGTTCACGACCGCGCCCCGAAGATCGATTGCGCGCAGATCGACGAAAACGCGGCCAAGGTGCGGCGCGAGCGCGGCGAAATGCAGGTGGTTGTGGGCGTCGAAAAGCACGGTTACGCGGAGCCTGCGTCCCGGGCAAAGGCGCTGATGGCCGTGCGCACCGCGGCGAGGCCGTTCTTGCGGGTGGGCGAGAGGTGACGCGCAATCCCCACCGCCTCGAGCGGATCGAGATCTTGCGCGAGGATCTCGGCGGGCGTCGCGCCGGTGAAAAATTCGCAAACGAATGCGACGAGACCGCGCACGAGTGGAGACTCGGCGTCGCTGCGGAAATAGCAGCGGCCACTGCGTAGTTCCCCCACCAGCCAGACGACCGAGACGCACCCGGCCACGCGGCGGGCATCACTGCGGTCGGCCGCGGGCAGGGGGGCCTGCCGGCGCGCGCGGTCCACAATTGCCGCGAGGCGTTCCTGAGCGTCCGGCAGGAGGGCCAGGTCGCTAGCGAGGAGTTCCAGTTTTTCCGTGAGCGGCACAGGGGGAAAATGCGCACGCGCGCAGGTGCGGCAAGTCCCCCCTGCCGGGTGGTTCAGCGCGGGGGAAACTAGCCGTTAGGAGGAGCGACTTTAATCATGCGCGAGAATGTTCTGATACCCCTGCCAGGTTTCCGGTTGCCGGAAGATTATCCGTGGCGTGTGGGGCTGGTCGAAGCCGTGGACCTGCAATTGCGCCGCCTCCGCGCGACGGGCCACTACTCGCCGCCGCGCTTCTTCGGATACTATTTCCAAGGCGCGACGCCGGTGGGTGTGGCCGGGAGCTGGACCGTGACGCTCGACAACCGGCGTCCGATCTCGCTCCTGCCCGGCCTGCTTGAGCCGCTCACCCAAGGCAAATACAGCATCGTGAGCCCGGGCATGGAAAAGACGCCCGATTTCGTGCTCGTGCATGATCGGCGCGACGGTGCGTGCTGGCTGTGGACCTTTCGCGACGGACTGCGCTTCATCGAGTCGCTCGACCCGGTGACGAGCGGGCTGGACGACGCCGAGGCCTCCAAGCTCGCGGGGCCCTGAGCCACGCGCGGCCACGGCCGAAAAATTCTTCACCAGGCTAAAATACAAGGCCGGCCTCATGGACGAGGCCGGCCTTGGCATTTCCGGACCAGCCGACAACCGGTTCAGTTGTAGAAGATCGCCTCGTTGGATTGGAAGAGCGCGTGGGCGAGCTTGGTCCACGCGTCGAGGGGCTTGGAAGTCTCGTAGACGCCGCCGACCTGCGTGCTGAAGCGGCCCTGCTGCTTGCGAGCCGCCATGTCGACGGCCTTCTTCTTGGCGGCGTTGCGCGCCATTTCGCGGGGATTCTGGGGCGCAGCGGGTTCGTTCGGGGCGAGATCCACGGCGGTGCCGCCGGGGTTGGACTTGACGTATTTGAGGCCAAGATCGACTTCCTGCCGGGTCGGCCAGCGTTGGAAGATGGCGAGGTAGAGCAGGACGACGCGGTCCTGATCGTTGGTGAGTTCAGCGAAGGCGGGGCGGTCGACGAGTTTGCGCGCCGTCTCGATGACCATCGGGCTGTTCATGAGAAACAGCGCCTGCTGCGGCACGAGCGTTTCGTAGCGGCGCCCGGACGGCACGTCGGGGCTTGGGAAGTCAAACTGGGTGAGCAGCTCCGGCGGATTGGTGCGATCGATCATCGTGTAGACCGCGCGACGGTGGGCGAAGCCCTCGCTGCCGATCGCGACGGGACGGCCGCCGTAGGTCAAATCGAGGTTGCCCGTGATGGCCAGGAGTGAGTCGTGGACCTCCTCAAAGTCCATCCGGCGAAGGTTGTAGCGCCAGAGCAGCTTGTTGTTGGGATCGAGCTCGGCGAACTTCGGATTGTTTAGGCTGCTCTGCTGGTAGGCGGCGCTTGTCACGATGAGGCGATGGAGCGACTTCAGGGACCACTTGTTCTCGACGAACGTCGCGGCGAGCCAGTCGAGCAGCTCGGGATGCGTCGGCGCGGAAGACATGTTCCCGAGGTCGTCGGGCGTCTCGACGAAGCCAGCGCCCCAGTGCTGCTGCCACATGCGGTTGACCATGACGCGGGCGGTCAGCGGGTTCTTGGGATCGGCGATGGCCTTGGCGAGCTCGAGGCGGCCTGAGCCCGCGTGCCACTCGGGGCGCTTTTTGGGATCGGGCGAGAGGATTTCGAGGAAACGGCGCGGGACGATGTCGCCGCGATTGCCGACTTCGCCACGGATAAGCACAGGGTAGTCGCGGGACCTGGCCCCGGGTTGGACGCGGTGGACGTCGTAGAGGGCGTTGCCGCGTGATGGCGCGCCTGGATGCGTGAGCTCCAAATCGGCCATGTCGCGGGAGAGCTCGCGCTCACGGCGCTGGAGCTCGCGCTGCTTGTCGCGGCGATTTACGTCCATGGTGGCCGCCTTGGCCTTGCCCTTGCCGCCGATCATGCGGCGGAACTCCTGCTGCTCCTTGGTCAGCTCGACGCGTTTCTTTTCGAGCTCGGCGGATTTGGCGGCGTATTCGAGCAGCTCGGGTGTCTGCGGGAGCTTGGCATTGAGCGTTGGCAGTTCGGCGGGTTGGACGCTGTTGGCGAAGACGCCGTAGAGCGAGTAGTAGTCCTTGGTCGGGATGGGATCAAACTTGTGATCGTGGCAGCGAGCGCACGATACGGTGAGGCCGAGGAAGGCTTTGGTGGTGACGTCGATTTGGTCGCCGATGATGTCGTCGCGGCGGCCGTTGAACTGGTTGCCGAGGGTGAGGAAACCCTGGGCGGCGAGGGGCCACCGGGTGTCGATGGCGCGGTTGGCCGTGACCTCGACGGTGGGCATTTGCACGGCGGCGTCCGAGGCCGCGGCGGGTTTGCCGGCAACGGGGGGCTTGGCGGCGGGCGTCTTGGTCTTCGACTTGGACTGCGCCTGCTGCTCGAGGTGCGCGGAGAGGTAATCGCCGGCGAGCTGGGCGATGATGAAGGAGTCGTAGGGCAGGTCGGCGTTGAACGCGTTGATTACCCAGTCGCGGTAGGTCCAAGCGTGCGGGTAGCGGTTGTCCTCCTGGCCGCGGGCGTCGCCCTTGGTGTCGGAGTAGCGGGCGACATCAAGCCAGTAGCGCGCCCAGTGCTCGCCGTATTGCGGCGAGGCGAGCAGCTTGTCCACAACCTTGGCGTAGGCGTCGGGAGAAGTGTCCTTCGCAAAGGCCTGCACCTCGGCTGGGTGGGGCGGCAACCCGATGAGGTCGAGATAGAGGCGACGAATGAGCGTGGCTTTGTCGGCCTGCGCGTTGGGCGTCATGCCGTTGGCCTCAAGCTTCCCAAGGACGAAATTGTCGATGGGATTCTTTAACCACGACTTGTTCTGCACCTCGGGCAGCGCGGGCTTCTTGACGGGCTGGAACGCCCAGTGGTTCTTGCCGACGCCGGCGTAGGATTTGCCGCTGGCGCCGACGGCGGGCACCCGCGGGTCGGGCGCACCGCGGCGCACCCATTCCGTGAGATCGGCGATCTGCTGATCGGAAAGTTTTTCGCCCTTCGGCGGCATCTGGAGATCCTCGTCCTTGTAGCGGACGGCCTGAATCAGGAGCGATTTGTCGGGGTTACCGGGCACGATGGCGGGGCCGGTGTTGCCGCCGTGGAGCAGGGCCTCGCGGCTGTCGAGCAGGAGGCCGCCGCGGACCTTGTCGCCGGCCTTGCTGTGGCAGTTGTAGCACTTGTCCGCGAGGATTGGGCGAATCTTGGTCTCGAAGAACTGGAGGTCTGAGGCCGAGAGTTTGGCCATCGGCGGATGATTGGCCGGCATGTCTGCGGCGGGCAGCCCGGCCGCGAGCGATGCGGCGAGGAGCGCCGCCGAAATCCGGCGATTCAAGACGGAGTGCATGTTCAGGCGAGGATGGGCTTGATCACATTGCCCGCGACATCGGTGAGCCGGAAGTCGCGGCCGTTGAAACGATACGTGAGCTTCGTGTGATCGAGGCCCATGCATTGCAGAATCGTGGCATGGAGGTCGTGCGGGTGGACCTTGTCCTTCACCGCGGCACCGCCGAACTCGTCGGTCGCGCCGTAAACGGTGCCGCCCTTCACGCCGCCGCCGGCCATGACGACGGAGAAGGCCTTGGCGTTGTGATCACGGCCGGCCTTGTCGTTGTCGGTGCTGTTGCGGTCGCGGGTGGGCTTGCGGCCGAACTCACCGCCCCAAATGACAAGGGTCGAGTCGAGCAAGCCACGCTGCTTGAGGTCCGCGAGGAGGGCGGCGAGCGGGCCATCAATCTCGCCGGCCTTGGTGCGCATGCGGCCGTCGATGTCCTGGTGGTGATCCCAGCCGGTATGCCAGACCTGCACGCAGCGCACGCCGCGCTCGATGAGGCGGCGGGCGATCAGGAGCTGCTTGCCCTGTTCCCCGCCACGGCCTGCGCCGGTGGTGACACCATAAGCCGCGCGCACGGCCTCGGGCTCCTTCATGATGTCGAAGGCGTCGAGCGACTCGGCCTGCATGCGGAAGGCGATCTCGTAGCTCTCCAGGCGGGTCTCGAGCGCGGCGTCGCGCTGGAGGTTCTGGGCGTGAAGTTCATTGAGCTGATGCACGAAGTCGAGCTGCCGGCGCTGCTCGGTCTTGTTCACGTAGGTGTTGCGGATGTTCTGGATCATCGCGGGCACCGAGGGGGCCTGCGTGTTGATGCTCGTGCCTTGGAAGACACCGGGGAGGAACGCCGACTGGTAGTTGGTCGCGCCGCCGGGCGGGAGGCCGCCGCTGCGCAGCGCGATGAAGCCCGGGAGATTTTGGTTCACCGAGCCGAGGCCATAGACGAGCCACGAGCCCATGCTGGGCTTGGCGAGGCGGAGCGAACCCGTGTTCATGAACACCGTCGCGACCTCGTGCGCGGGGATGTCCGTCCACATCGAGCGGATGACCGCGAGGTCGTCGGCGTGCGCGGCGGTCTTGCCGAACACCTCGCTGACTTCGAGGCCGCTCTGGCCGTTCTTCGAGAAGTTGAACGTCGAACCCAGCGCAATCTCACCGCCGGGGATGCTCTTGCCGTTCATCTTCACGAGCGTCGGCTTCGGATCCCAGGTGTCGATGTGCGAGGGCGCGCCCTGCGCGAAGATGTGGATGACGGCCTTGGCTTTGCCGGGGAAGTGCGACGGACGCGGCGTGAGCGGGCCGGCGGGCACGCCTTTCGGGGCGGGCGCGGCGACGAGGTCGCGGGGGTCGAGCAGGTTGGCCAGCGAGAGGGCGCCGAGGCCCATGCCCATCCGGCTCAGCATCTGGCGTCGCGTGAGGAAATAGTCGGCCAGGTCGGTCGAAACGCCGCAGCAGGGAAAATCGGGGTGGGTCAGGCCGTGGGAATCGTGGTGGGATGACATGGGATTGAGAAATTTCGGGTTAAATCGACGCCGGGGTAATTTCAGGCCGAGAGACGCTGGGCGCGCGGGGCGGTTTCAGGGGTTTTTCTGGGGGGTGAAAGGCAGTCTACTAGGCAGCGTGTCCATCGGGACGCAATGCCGTTGAATTAACAGGCTTTGACGCCCGTGTGGCTCGGCCGCAACTTCGCGGCCCCAAATGCACCCCGCTCCGGAAACTTCCGCCCCGTCAAAAAAGCGCGATACTCTCTACCTGCAGGTCCTGGCGGCGATCGCGCTCGGCATCTTCATCGGTTGGTTGAAGCCGGAATGGGGCATCGCACTGCAGCCGCTCGGCGACGGCTTCATCAAGCTGATCAAGATGCTGATCGCGCCGATCATTTTTTGCACGGTCGTCGCGGGCATCGCGGGGATGGGCGACCTCAAGCGCCTCGGCAGCGTCGGCCTGCGGGCGCTCGGCTATTTCGTCGCGCTCACGACGGTCGCGTTGGTCATCGGCCTCGTCGTGGCCAACGTGGTGCGGCCCGGCGAGGGCATGCACATCGACGCGAGCAAGCTCGATACCAAGCAGGTCGACACTTACATCACGCAGGGGAAGGCGCAGAGCACGGTGGCCTTCCTGCTCAACGTGATTCCGAAGACCTTCCTGAGTGCGTTTTCCGAGGGCGAGGTTCTGCAAGTGCTGCTGCTCGCGCTGCTGTTTGGCTTCGCGCTCGCGCGCGTCGGCGAGCACGGGCACCCCGTCATGGAAATCCTCAATCAGGTCGCGCGCGTGCTGTTCGGCATCGTGTGGATCGTCACGCGGCTCGCGCCCGTCGGGGCGTTTGGCGCGATGGCGTTCACCATTGGCAAATTTGGCATCGGCTCGCTCGTGTCGCTCGGGCAGCTGCTTCTCACGGTTTACATCACGTGCGCGCTTTTCATCGTGCTCGTGCTCGGCGGGATCGCGCGCGCGGCGGGCTTCCGGTTCTGGAAACTGATTCGCCACATCAAGGAGGAGATTTTCATCCAGCTTGGCACTTCGTCCTCCGAGGCGGCGTTGCCGGGCCTCATGCACAAGCTGGAGCGCGTCGGCTGCGCCAAGCCCGTCGTGGGCGTCGTGGTTCCGTCCGGCTACTCGTTCAACCTCGACGGCACGTGCATCTACCTCACGTGCGCCGCGCTGTTCCTCGCGCAGGCGACCGACACGCCGATGGGCCTGTGGGATCAAATCGGCCTGCTCGCGGTGATGCTGCTGACCTCCAAGGGCGCGGCGGGCATCACCGGCAGCGGCTTCATCGTGCTCGCCGCGACGATCTCGACCACGGGCAACATCCCGCCGGCGGCGCTCGCGGTGATTTTCGGCATCGATCGGTTCATGTCGGAAATCCGCGGGCTCACCAACTTGATCGGCAACGCCGTCGCGACCCTCGTAATCGCAAAGTGGGAGGGCGCGATCGACGAGTCGCAGCTGGGGGACATCGCGGTCAGGAAGGAGTGAGCGAGTTCTTGGGCTACGCCGCCTCGGCCAGAGGCCGAGCCAACACGCGATGGGCCGCGCACTTTCGCTGCGCGGGGCACGTGGCGCAACTGCATGGGGCGATCTTGGCGGTCGCAGCGGGCTCGGGCGCCGCTCGCAGCGGACGGTATTCGGCGAGCCACGCCGGGCCGGGGCCGGCGCCGCGGTTGGAGGTGTCCTTGCGGTGCGCGATGCCCGTCGCGCGTTCGATGAGCCACTCGGCGCGGTCCCAGAAGCGCAGCCACTCGAGCACGGGGTTCACCACATTGGTGATCGGGCAGTAGTAGGTGTTTTTCGGATCGGTGTGATGCAGGGCGTGCTGGTGCGGCGTTTGGAGCAGCCGGATGTCCTGCAGGAACGAAATGATCTTCCCGTTCTCCGCGCGCGTGCGGTGCGACCACTTGTGGACTTGGTTCGCGTTGATGCTGATCGCAACGAAGAGCCAAAGCTGCCACGAGAGCAGTCCCCACCAAGCGGCGGCACCGAGGAGCACAGCGCCGAGCAGCACGAGGTCCCACGAGCTTTGCCACCAAGACAAACGGGTAAAGAAACGAGGGAAATGGTGGTGCACGATATTGGGCCGGATGAGGAGCGGGCCGACGACCGGGGTATCTTCGGTGCCGTAGGCATCCTCGAGCCAGTGGATGACGCCGGCGACGAAGTCGGCGAGGACCACGATGCCGCAAACCTGGGCGAGTTGAAGAAGGAGGTTTTTCATGTGGGATGGATTTGCCGCCGCGGCCTGCGGCGGTGCCCAAAGAATATCAGCGGGCTCGGCGGGGCGTGAGTTGATAAAACTGATGCGCCCAATCGGAATAACCGATGGTCGGCCGCGGGAAGAGCGTTGCCTCGATTGCGCCTCTGCCTCTGCTGGGGGCGCGATGAACGTCCACCATCTCGAGCTGTTCTACTACGTGGCGAAGCACGGCGGCATCAGCGCCGCCGTGCGGCATATCCCCTATGGCATCCAGCAGCCGGCGGTCAGCGGCCAGATGCGAGCGCTCGAGGAAAACGCCGGCGGCCCGCTTTTCGTGCGCAGCCCCTTCCGACTCACGCCCGCGGGGGAGAAGTTGTTCGCGCATGTGCAGCCGTTCTTTGCGGGTCTCGATGCGCTCGCCGCAGAGCTGCGCGACGGTTCCAAGCCCGAGCTGCGCATCGGCGCCTCCGAGCTCGTGCTGCGCGATCATGTGCCCACCGTCATGCAACGCGTGCGGGCGCGGCACCCGAAGCTGCGCCTGACCATGCGCTCTGGCTACCAGACCCAGCTTGAGGCGTGGCTCCGCGACGGCCTGATCGACCTTGCGATCGGGCCCGTGGACGCGCGCGCGCCGGCGCGGCTGCGGCAGCTGCGCCTTGCGTGGGTGCCGCTGGTCCTGCTCGTCCACCGCCAGTGGCCGCTCAAGGATGCGCGCGATCTCTGGGCGCAAAAGCAGGTCCGCGAGCCGCTTGTAGGCCTGCCGGCGACCACAACGGTGATGAAAAACTTCCAGCGCGGCCTGAAGAGACTTGGCGTCCAGTGGCCGCAGGCGGTCGAGGCCACCTCAATCGAGCTCGTGACGTGCTATGTCGCCAACGGCGAGGGCCACGGCGTGAACCTCGCGATTCCCGGCGCGATCGAGCACCGTGATGTGCGGGTGCTGCCGCTGGAGGGTTTCGACCCGATGACGATGGGCCTCCTCTGGCGCGGCGAGCCCAGCGAGCCGGTGCGCTCAGCGGTCGCCGAAATCCAGCGCTACTCGCGCGCGACCTGGCCGGATTGGGCGATCGCAGAAGAGGTGCCCTAGATCAGGCGGCCACCGCTCCGAGCGGCGGCACGGGCACATCGAGCGCGGCGGCGATGGCGCGGAGCAGCTCGCCCTCGGCGACAAGCAGGCGGCCGTCGGCGGTCACGGTGTGCGCGGCGGCCACGAGCGTGCGTTGCTTGATGGCGGGGCTCGCGGTCGCGAGCTTGTCCAGCGCGCCGTCGAGTTGCGCGAGCGTCGCGGTGCTTTCGGGCAGGAACTGCAGCTGCGCGGCGACGAGCGGGAGCTGCGCGGCGCCGGCCGCGAACGACTGCGCGGCGCGCTCCGGCTCGGCCGTGGCCGCGCGCGCCAGCAAGCTCAGCACGGCGGAGAGCTCGGCGGTCACGGCGTTGAACGAGTGAATCTGCACAACCTCACCGCCGGGGCGGCCGAGCGCCAGCGCGCGGGCGATGGTCTTTTGCAGCGCAAACTCAAAGGCGGAGACGTGCTCGTCCGCATGCACGAGCGCGTCGAGCGTGCCGAGAAACGTGCCGAGCGCGGGGGCGGGCAGCGAGCGCAGCGCGGGGAGCGCGATTTGCAGCAACGGCAGCTTGTGCTCCGGGCGGAGCCTCTGCAGCGATGACTCGAGCTGGTCGAGCTGGCGGAGGGACTCCCCGCCGTAGTGGGCGCCAACGATGTTGCGCTGCCCGGCACGCACCGCCGGATCGTCGGCGAGGAGCAGGCCGCACACGAGCAGCCGGGCCTCGCCGGTCGTCTGCGCGGCGAGGCGCAGGCGGTCGGGCGTGCTCTCGAGCAGGTCGTGCGCGGCGTCGATGGCGGCGGGAGGGAGTGAGCCGGCGGCAGCGAGGCCGGCGAGAGCCGCGGCTGGCGCGAGCACCGGCGGGGCGGGCCGCGCGGGCGCAAGGCCGGCGGAGACAAACGACTGCCGCCCGACATCGACGACCTCGGGGGGATCGAAGAACTTGCCGTCGAAGCGCGGCTCGATCGCGCGGATGCGCTCGCCGAGGGGCGGGTGCGTCGCCCAGAGGCCGCCAAAATGGGAACGGAAGCCCTGCGCGAAAAAGAAGTGGCCGATTGCCGCGCTCTTGGACGATTGCATGCTCGAGCCGAGCGCGTAGCCGCCGATTTTTTTCAGCGCGCCGCCGAGGCCGGCGGGGTTGCGCGTGAATTGCACGGCGGACGCATCCGCCAGAAATTCCCGCTGGCGCGAGACCGCGGCTTGGATCAGCCGGCCGAAGAAGTAGCCGACGTAGCCAATGATGAGCAGCGCAAGGCCGACGCCGATCAGGATGAGCACAAGGCCGCCGCCGTTCTTGTCGCGGTCGGTTCGCACGCGTGCGTGGCGCAAGCCCCAGAGCAGCCCGCGGCCCGCGAGTCCGATCACGAGGATGCCAAAGATCGTGGCGGCGAGCCGGAGGTTGAGCCGCATGTCGCCGTTGAGGATGTGGCTGAACTCGTGGCCCACCACGCCCTGCAGTTCCTCGCGGGTGAGTTTTTCCAGCGTGCCGCGCGTGACCGCGACGACCGCGTCCTTCGTCGTGAGCCCGGCGGCGAACGCGTTGATCGCGGGTTCGTCGTCGAGCACGTAAACCGCGGGCATCGGCACGCCGGAGGCGATGGCCATCTCCTCGACGACATTGAGCAGGCGGCGCTCCTTGAACTCAGTCGTGTGCGGATCGACGCGCCGGCCGCCGACGCTCTCGGCCACCGCGCCGCCTCCGCCGGAAAATTGCAGCCACTTGAACAGCGAGCCCGCGCCCACGACGAACAGCGTGCCGGCGGCGACGACGCCCAGCACGTCCGGCTGCCAGAGCACGATGGAGTCGGCGTGCGGATCGAGGCGACCGAGCAGCGCCTGCGCCGCCTCGTGCCCGCCCGCGTGGTGCAGGAGGAAGATCGCGGCGAAATATCCCGCCGCAATCATGCCGGCGACCGCGAGCGCGAAGAACAGGATCAGCCGCGACGTGCGCTGCCTGGCGCGGGCCTGGGCCTCGAAGAAATCCATGCCGGGCGTGGCGTTGCCGGCGGCGCGCGGCCGCGCCGCTACTTGGCCTGCCGCACGAAAAGCGGCGTGCTCCCCTCGTGCCGGCCGTCGAGCGCGAGGTCGATGGCGTATTCGCCAAAGGTGTCGAGCTTGAGCCCGGCGATGTTGGCCACGACCTGGATGGTGTTGGTGAGCGCGTCGGGTGGCATGGCGACGTTGACGGTCAGCTCCATCGGCGCGAGCACGGCCTTGCCGTCATCGTCGCAGATGGTGAGGCGCAGCGCGTGCTGGCCGGCTTCGGCCTTGTCGAACCGCAGCTTCACGGCGAGGCAGCAGTGCGGGTGCACGGCCGGCACCTGCCGGGCGAAGATGGAGTCGAACAGGCCGACGACGCTGAGTTTCCCGCCGTAGTCGGCGGCAAAGTCGCACAGGGCGAGAACTTCGATTTTCACGCGATGGATTCGGTTTGCCGGGTCAGGCGAAGCTCACCTTGGGCGCGTTGCGCTCGGAGGGGTCCTCGATCTTGAAGAGCTCGGCGGGCAGGAAGCCGAACATGCCGGCGAAGATCACGTTCGGAAAGGTCTCGCGCGCGGTGTTGTAGGCCATGACGACGTCGTTGTAGGCCTGACGGGCGAAGGAGACCTTGTTCTCGGTCGAGGTCAGCTCCTCGGTGAGCTGCATCATGTTCTGGTTGGCCTTGAGATCCGGATACTGCTCGGAGACGACCATCAGGCGCGAGAGCGCGCCGCCGAGGCCGGCCTCGGCGGAGAGCAGACCCTTCATGGCGTTGGCGTCGGCGGGATTGGCCGCGGCGGTCTGCGAGGCGGCGAGGGCGATGTTGCGGGCCTTGATGACGGCCTCGAGCGTGGTGCTCTCGTGCTTCATGTAGCCCTTGGCGACCTCGACGAGGTTGGGAATCAAATCGTAGCGGCGCTTGAGCTGCACGTCGATCTGGGCGAAGGCATTCTTGAAGCGGTTCCGGAGCTCGACGAGCTTGTTGTAGATGCCCGCGATCCACAGGACCAGGATCAGGGCAAGGGCGCCGAGCGCGATGAGAACGATGAGGGCAGTGCTCATGGTGGGTTGTTGGTTGGGTCTCGGATGCGAGACGGGTGCAGTGTGCCGGGCGCGGGAGTCCGCGCGAGCCGGAATTGCTTACAACGCGGTTGATTGTTTCCAGCGGCGCGCGCAAGGTGCGCGCGTGGCGAGGTGTCGTGGAAAATTCCGTTGGCTGATCGGGGTGGGGCTGCTCATCGCGGCGCGCGCCGCGGATGCGCCGCTGCCGCCGCTGACGCTGCCCGCGCCACTCGGCGGCGAGCCCGTGATGGCGGCGGCCGGCGCGCGCGTGCTCGATCGCGCCGCGGCGGAGCGCGCGCACGATCTTGGGTTTCCCTCGATCGCGGCGGACGGCTATCGCGATCTGCTCGCCGCGCCCGGCGCGGATCGCACGGTGCTGGGGCTGGCCCTCGCGACGGCGCTGCTGGACGCAGGACGCGCGGCGGAAGCCGAGGCCGCGCTCGCCGCCGTGCCGGAGCCGCGCGGCGCACCGTGGCGGCTCCGGGCGGGCCTGGCGGCGCTCTATCTTCGCAAGCGGGCCGAGGCGCAGGCGCAGTGGGATGCGCTGAAGGCCGATGAGCTCCCCGAAGCTGACCGACCGTGGCACGCTTTTCTCACTGGCGCATTATGGGACACGGCGACGCCGCGCGACATGACGCGCGCGAACCAGTTCTACCGGCAGGCCGAGACGACCGCGGCGACCGAAATCGCGCGGGCACGCTTCCAACTCGCGGGTGAGCAGGTGCGGCTGCGACTCGGCCACCGGCCCACCGACGCCGAGCTGAAAAATACCAAGGAGAACGCCCAGAACTACGCCGGCCGCGCCATCGGCTATCAGTTCGAACTCTCCTACGCAGTGATGCTCGCCTTGGCGGGCCGCGAGGCGGAGGCGGTCACACGGCTGCAGGGCGTGCTCGTCGCCATCCCGGCGCAGGAGCGGGCGGCGCGCGACGAGCTGCGCTTCATGCTCGGCCTGATCGGCGACCGCGGGCGCGCCGGGGTGGGGCGCAATGCGCTCGGGCAGGTGCTTGAGGGCGGGCAAAAGCCGGAGCGCCAGCGGCAGGCCCTGCAGTTGCTCGCCGAGGCCTCGCGCGCGGAGCCCGAGCGGAGGGCCTTCGTCGCGGAGCTGGATCGACTCGTGGCCGCGCGGCCGCCGCATCCGATTTTGGAAAATCTCCTATTCACTCGGGCGCAATTCGCGCTTGCGGACAAGGACTACGCCCGTGCCGAGGCGGACGCCAGCGCCATGCTCCGCCAGTTCCCGCTCTCGCCGCTTCGCGTGCACGCCCTCGTCGTGCTCACGCAATCGGCGTGGGAGCAGCACCGGTTCCGGCTCGCGGCCGACTACGCGCGGCGCGCGCGCTTCGATAGCGGCGGCGCGGGCTCGGCCGCGCCCGGCCGGCTCCGCACTGATCTGGGTGTGTTGGAGGCGGAGGCCTCTTTCCGGGCGGAGGATTTCCGCAACGCCGCCGACGCGATCGCCGCGGTGCTTCGCGACCTGCGCGCCGAGCTCGAGCCGCGGAGGCTCGCGGAGCTGATGTTTATGCGCGTGCTTGCCGAAATCCGTTCCGGTTCGGGCGAGGCGGCGCGTGTGCTCGACGAACTGGCGCCGGATCCGGCGTTCGACACGGTGAGCCGTTGGCAGGCCGAGTGGGACCTCGCGCGGGCGCTTCAGTTGCAGGGCGGCGCGCGGGCGGCCGAGGCGCAGGCGCGCGTCCAGGCGCTCCTCGCCGGGCCGGATCCGGCGGCGCTGCCGGCCGATTTGCGTGCGCGCATGATGTGGCTGAGCGCGCAACTCGCCTTCGACAATGGCCAGCCCGAGGAAACGGTGCGGCTCGCCGACGCGCTGCTCGCTGCGCCGCTCGAGGTTTCGGGCGCGCTCCAGGGTGGGATCGGTGGCATCGCGCTCCACCTCAAGGCCCGGGCCGAGCTCGGCCTTGGCCGCGAGGCCGCGGCGCTTGAGACGCTGCGCCGTCTGCGCGCCGAACACTCGCGCACCGACGCGGCGGTCGCCTCCTACCTCAGCGAGGCCGAGCACTACGCCGCCCAGGACAAGATCGTCGAGGCGCGTCGCGCGCTCATCGGCCTCACCGACAACGACGACTACCGCGCGAACCCCTATTTCCCCTACGCGCTTTACCGCCTTGCGCTGCTCTCCGAGCGCCTCGGCAGCGAGGAAAATCTGCGCGAAGCCAACCGCCGCATCGAGGAACTCATCGACAAGGCGGGCGCGGATCATGAGTTGCTGTTCGCGGCGCGGCTCAAGCAGGGCGAGATTTTCATGGCGCGAAACGATCTGCCGGCGGCGCAGCGGGCGTTTGAATACCTCGTGGCCAACTTCGCGCGCCGCCCCGACGTCGTCTTCGCGCAGCTTGCGCTGGCCAAGTGCCGCAACGCGCAGTCCGCCTCCGATCCCGATCGCGTCCACACGGCGGCGGCGCAGCTCTTGTTCGAGCAGCTCCGCGACCGCGTCGACGCGCCGCTCGACGTGCGCGTCGAGGCGGGCTACAACCTCGGTGCGATCCTGCTGCGCGAGGGCAAGCCCGCCGAGGCGGTCCTCGTGTGGTGGCGCGATGTGGTGAACGACCTTTTCGTCGGGAAGCCGGCGGCCGGGCCGGGGGCGAAGCGACTATACTGGGTCGCGCGCACGCTCAACGATCTCGGCGAGGCCTGCGAAAAGCTCGGCCGGCTCGACGAGGCCCGGCGTGCCTACCAGCTCGTGCTGGAGAACAACCTGCCGCACGGCGCCGCGATCGCGCGCGCGCGGCTCCAGCAGCTCGGCGCGCCGGCGCCGCGCCCAGGACAATGAGGAGCAGCGCCGCGCTTTCTGGTTTGCGGCGCGCGTGGCGCCGCGCCAACTCTACCGTTTGATGCCCGGAATCGATTCCACGCTTTTCGCCCGGGGCGGCCCAATGCTCTGGGTGCTGGCCGGCTTGGGCTTGCTCGGCCTGGCGCTCGTCGTCGAGCGCATCCTCTACCTCCACCGCGGCCAGATTCGGGCGAAGGCCTTTGTCGAGGGTGTCCGCAACATCCTGGCCAAGCGCCGGCTGGTCGAGGCCATCACAGTATGCGAGGAGGCGCCCGGTCCCGTGGCGGCGGTCGTGAAGGCGGCGCTGCTGCACGCCGACGCTCCGCCGGAAGCGATGCGTTTCCATGTGCAGGAGGCCGGCATCGTTGAGCTGCCGGCGCTCGAGCGGCGCCTCGGCGCGATCGCGGCCGTGGCGCAGGTGGCGCCGCTCGTCGGCCTGCTCGGGACTGCTCTCGGGATGATGGCGACGTTTCGCTCGTTCGAGCAGGGCGGCAACTACGCGATGGCCGGAGCGCTCTCCGCGGGCATGTGGCAGGCGCTGATTGTCTCTGCGGCGAGCCTGATGCTCGCGATCCCGGCGCACCTTGCGCACCACTTTCTCTCGGCCCGCGTGCGCGCGATCGTGCGCGACATGGAATGGTCGGGCAACGAGATCATGCGCTACCTGCAGACGGAGTTCAGC
The DNA here is from genome assembly GCA_016794665.1 of Opitutaceae bacterium. Taxonomy (GTDB): domain Bacteria; phylum Verrucomicrobiota; class Verrucomicrobiia; order Opitutales; family Opitutaceae; genus ER46. The sequence continues at coordinate 44,957 of JAEUHB010000162.1, read as the reverse complement.
CCCGCGGCGCCGGCCGAAGTTCCGCCCTCCGGCGCGGGCAAAAAATGATCACGCGGCCGCTTGAGCTTTCCGCGCGGCTGCGCCCGGAGCCGCGGAATTTCGACTGGGTGTTTTTTGTGAATGCCGGCGTGATCGTCCTGTTCTTTTCGTTGTTCGGGTCTCCGTTCGTGCTGGCGCCAGGCCTGCCGGTGCGGTTTCGGCTGCCGGTCGTCAAAGGCTCGGAATCCAGTGCCAAAGCCCCGACCCATGTCGTCGATGTCGTCGATCACAGCCAAGTCTACGCGAGCGACGGCCTGCGCAAGCTCTCCGATCTCAAGGACTGGCTCGCGCGCCAGCCCAAGCCTGCCGATCGTAAGCCGGTCCTTCTCGTGCGCGGCGGTGCCGATGCCCCCATCGCCGTGCTCACCGAGATCGCGAGTGCGGCGGCGACGGCGGGCTTCGAAGTGCTGCTCGCGGCGACCGAGCCTGTGGCGGGCGGGGCCGGGAAGCATTAGCATGGCGGCCGGGCAAATGCCGGAGCGGAACCGCTGGATTGTTTCGGCGGTGGTGGCCGTCGGGATCGTGGGCGGCGCCGCGGCGCTGTTCCGCGCGCCGGCGCCGGGTTTGCCGGGAACGCCGCGGGTTGTGCCGCTTTCCGAAATCGAGATCGCGCAGCCTGGACCCGCTGACGAGTTGCTCCGCCAGCAAGCTGAGCTGCGCGACCTGCGGCCACTTTTTCTGCCCACCCTGCGCAATGCTGCCCTGCGCGCACCTCGCCGCGAACCGAGCCGCACGCTGCTGGACGCGGAGGCGCGCACCTTCAAGACCTCCGAGACCGAACTGCACCCGGAGCGCGATCTGCCTCCGGTTGGGTTGGTCGGGGGTGTCCCGGCGGGCAAAGCGGGGCCCGCGGACGGCCTCGGCGTCGAGACGGATCTCGCGTCGCTGACCGGGATCGGTCGGCGTCAGGTGGACGTAGTCCCTGTCTCCGCGCGGGGCGCAGTCATCGAGGTGTTGGCGACACGTGACGGCAGGAGAGTGATGGTGGAAGCGCTCCCGGTGTCAGCCCGGCCCGGCACGGCGAAGCCGTGGGGTCCTTTGGAATTTCTTGCGACCGTTGACGCGGCGGGCTTGTCCAGTTCGCTCGTGCTCACGGAGGGATCTCGAGTCGACGAAGTCGACACCCACTTCCGCCGCTACTTGACCGAAACCCACCGCATCGGCGCTCGCTTGCCGCCGGGATTCTACCGGATCACGGTGGCTCCCTAGAATTTTGGCGGAATCGCCGAATTTGCTGTTGACGGTGCCAGAGCCGGGTCGCACGTTCGGCGGCTCTTTTCGTTTTTTGGCACTCCCATGTTCTGCCCAGATAGCTCAGTTGGTAGAGCACCCCCTTGGTAAGGGGGAGGTCGACGGTTCAAATCCGTTTCTGGGCTCCAGGGTCAGAAAACACGTCGGCTCAGGCTTCTGCGACGAAAAACAAGAAGTCACATTTCACTCACATCCCAAACATCCGCTCCCATGGCTAAAGGCACATTCGAACGCAAGAAACCGCACGTCAACGTCGGCACCATCGGCCACATTGACCACGGCAAGACCACCACGACCGCCGCGATCCTCGCGGTGCAGTCCCGCAAGGGCCTCGCCGAGATCAAGGCCTACTCGGACATCGCCAAAGGCGGCACCGTGCGTGACGCGACCAAGACCGTCACTATCGCGGTGGCCCACGTCGAATACGAGACCGCCAAGCGCCACTACGCGCACGTTGATTGCCCCGGCCACGCTGACTTCGTGAAGAACATGATCACCGGTGCGGCGCAGATGGACGGCGCCATCCTCGTCGTCTCCGCGGCCGACGGCCCGATGCCCCAGACCAAGGAGCACGTCCTCCTCGCCCGCCAAGTCGGCGTGCCGAAGATCGTTGTTTGGCTCAACAAGGTCGACCTCATCGAAGACAAGGATTTGCTTGAGCTCGTCGAGGAAGAGATTCGCGACCTCCTCAGCAAGTATCAGTTCGACGGCAAGAACGCCAAGATCGTGCGTGGCTCCGCCACTGCCGCCCTCGAGGGCAAGCCTGAGGGCGACAAGGCCATCGGCGAGCTGATGGACGCCATCGACAACGAGATTGCCGAGCCCGTCCGCGAGATGGACAAGCCTTTCCTGATGTCGGTCGAGGACGTGTTCTCGATTACCGGCCGCGGCACCGTCGCGACCGGCCGCATTGAGCGTGGCGTCATCAAGGTCAACGACACGATTGAGATCGTCGGCCTCAAGGACACCACGACTTCCGTTGTCACCGGCATCGAGATGTTCCGCAAGCTCCTCGATAGCGGTCAGGCGGGCGACAACGTCGGCATCCTCCTCCGCGGCATCGACAAGGACGGCATCGAGCGTGGCCAAGTGCTCGCCGCCCCGAAGTCGATCACCCCGCACAAGAAGGCCAAGGCCGAAATCTACGTCCTCTCCAAGGACGAGGGTGGCCGTCACACGCCGTTCTTCACCGGCTACCGCCCGCAATTCTACTTCCGCACGACGGACGTGACCGGTATCGTCAACCTGCCGAAGGGCGTGGAGATGATCATGCCGGGCGACAACATCTCGGTCGACATCGACCTCATTGTGCCGATTGCGATGGAGAAGCTCCAGAAATTCGCCATCCGCGAGGGCGGGCGCACCATCGGCGCTGGCCGTATCACCGAGATCACGGAGTAATTTCTCCGGCCCATCTCCAACCGGCGGCGTTCGCCGAGGCCTCCCTTAGGAGCCTCGGCTGCGTCGTCTAAAGGACCAAAAACAGGCGCGTAGCTCAATTGGTAGAGTAGCGGTCTCCAAAACCGTTGGTTGGGGGTTCGATTCCCTCCGCGCCTGCCAGCACCCATCGCATGAAAAATCCTTTCCGCAGCATCCGCATTTTTGCCGGCGAAACTTGGGGCGAGCTCCTGAAGTGCCAGTGGCCCACCCGCGAGGAGCTGCGCGACTCGACCATCGTCGTCGTCGCCGCCGCCGTGATCCTCGGCGTCTTCACCAGCATCAGTGATTTCTCCCTCTATCAGGTCGTCGATCTGCTCACCTCGTTGGTGAGCTAATCCGCGCAGACCCATCGCACCATGCCCGCTCCCGCCATCGCTCCGCCCGGCGCCCAGTGGTTCGCGCTGCACACCCTCTCCGGCCAGGAGAACAAGGTGAAGACCTACATTGAGAAATTCAAGAAGGCCGAGGAACTCGATGACCATATCTTCGAGATTCTCCTGCCCACTGAGGTCGTCTCGGAGGTCAAGGGCGGCAAGAAGACCACGAAAGTCCGCAAGCTCTACCCGGGCTATGTCTTCATCCAGGCAAAGCTCTACGGCGACGACCAAAAGCTGATCAACAAGCCGTGGTATTTCGTCAAGGAGACGACGGGCGTCATCGGTTTCGTCGGCGGAGATCGCCCGGCTGCCCTGCGGCAGACGGAGATCGACGAGATCTACTCGCGCATCGAGGCGGCCAGCGGCAAGGAAGTGCCGAAGGTCCAGTATGCCGTGGGCGAGGAAGTGAAGATCACCGACGGTGCGTTTGCGTCGCTCACCGGCCGCATCGACGAAATCGATCCCGACCGCGGCAAGCTCAAGGTCTCCGTCTCGATCTTCGGGCGATTCACGCCCGTCGAGCTCGAATACTGGCAGGTCCAGCGCTCCACCGAGTGAGCGCATAGTGCTGAACCCTTTTCCACATGGCCAAGAAAATCCAAGGTTACATCCGCCTCCAGTTGCCCGCCGGCGCCGCGAATCCCGCGCCCCCGGTCGGCCCCGCGCTCGGCGCGCAAGGCGTCAACATCATGGCGTTCTGCAAGGAATTCAACGCGCGGACCAAGGACCAGAACGGCATGATTCTGCCCGTGGTCATCACCGTTTTTTCCGACAAGAGCTTTACGTTCATCCTCAAGTCGCCGCCGGCCTCCGTCCTCCTCAAGAAGGCCGCCAACATCGCGAGCGGTTCCGCCAAGCCCAACCAGGACAAGGTTGGCAAGGTCACCAAGAAACAGCTGCTCGAGATCTACAACATCAAGAAGGCTGACTTGAACGCCAACACCCCCGAGGCTGGCATCAAGGTCATCGCCGGCACCGCCCGCAATATGGGCATCGAGGTCGTCGACTGAACACTTTTCGCCGGCTCCGGCAACGACGCGATGCGAGCGCCTCACGGGCTTCACGTCGCGGCCACGCTGGTCCCTGCAACCTGAGAAAACCACCCGCGGGAGGCCTTCCGGCCGCTTGAACCGCAAGGAAAACCGATGGCAAAGAAACCCAGCAAACGATACCAAGCCGCCGCCAAGGTGGCCGATCTCGCGAAGGACTACCCGCTCAAGGAAGCGGTTGAAATCCTCGCCAAGTTCCCCAAGGCCAAGTTCGACGAGACCGTCGAGCTCTCCTTCCGCCTGAGCGTCGACGGCGCCTCTGGCGACCAGAACGTCCGCGGCACGACTCCGTTGCCCAATGGCTCCGGCAAGAAGGTGCGTGTGATTGTCTTCACGGACGACGCCCCTGCCGCCCTCGCCGCGGGCGCCGATGAGGCCGGCCTCGCCGAGCTCATGAAGAAGATCACCGATGGCTGGCTTGAGTTTGATGTCGCCATCGCGACGACGGAGGCGATGAAGCAGGTGCGCTCGCTCGCCCGTGTCCTCGGTCCCAAGGGACTCATGCCCAATCCCAAGGCCGGCACCGTCACCGATGACATCCGCGCAGGCATCAAGGCCGTCAAGGCCGGCCGCGTGGAGTTCAAGATGGACAAGACCGCCAACATGGGCGTCGGCGTCGGCAAGCGCTCGTTCACGACCGCGCAGATTTTGGAGAACGCCGCCACGGTCCTCGAGGCGGTGGGCAAGGCCAAGCCTGCGACCTTCAAGGGCTCCGGCTTCATCAAGTCCGTCACGATCTCGTCCAGCATGAGCCCCGGTGTGCGGATCGCGTCCACCGAGTTCTCGAAATACTGAGGAGCCCGACCATGAGAGCCGAAAAACAATACCTGATCGCCGAGGTCGACAACCACCTCAAGAAGTCCGACTACGTCATTCTCGCGAACTTCACCAAGGTGACCGTCGCCGACACCGCCGACCTTCGCAAGAAGCTCGCCGCGGAGAAGGCGGAGTTCCACGTCGTGAAGAACTCCTCGCTGCGCATCGCCGCCAAGGCGCTTGGCCTGCCTGCGTTTGAGTCCGCGCTCGTTGGTCCCACCGCCATTGTCATGGGCGGCAAGAACGCCGCTGGCGTCGCCAAAATCCTGAAGAAATTCTTCGAGGAAAAGCAGAAGCTCGAGCTCAAGGTCGGCGTGATCGACAAGAAGCTCGTGTCCGCCGCCGACCTCGCGAAGATCGCCGACCTGCCGCCGTTCGACGCGCTGCGCTCGCAGTTCCTCGGGCTGCTCAAGAGCAACGCCGCCGCCTTTGTCCGCGTCCTCGACGCCAAGGTCAAAAAGGATCAGCCGGCCGCCGCCTGATCCCATCACCCATAACCCGCAACCATTTCCCGGCGCGAGCTGGGCAAAGCAAAACATCCCAACGGGGCAGGCTAGGGGATACGTCCCTTAAATGCGTTTCATTTCCCGAAATCGCTAGTCCGCCTCAGGAGCAGTCATCATGAGCAACATCACCAAGGAACAAGTCATCGAGTGGCTCTCGGGCCAGTCGGTTCTCGAACTCGCCGCGCTGGTCAAGGACCTCGAGGGCAAATGGGGCGTTTCCGCCGCCGCTGCCGCCGCTCCCGCTGCTGCGGGTGGTGGCGCCGCCGCCGCCGCCCCGGCCGCCGAGGCGCAGACCGAGTTCACCGTCATCCTCAAGGAGGCCGGCGCGAACAAGATCGGCGTCATCAAGGAAGTCCGCGCCATCACCGGCCTGGGCCTCAAGGAAGCCAAGGACCTCGTCGAGGGCGCCCCGAAGCCGGTCAAGGAGAACGCTCCCAAGGCCGAGGCCGAGGACATCAAGAAGAAGCTCGAGGCCGCTGGCGCCAAGGTCGAGCTCAAGTAAGCCGCCGCGAAGCTTGGCGATTTCCCTCGCACAACTTCCGTTTTTCACGGGACAGGCCGCCTCCTTCGGCGGCCTGTCCTTTGCCTTTTCGTTTTCTGTTCTTTCGTCCGCTGTCCGCCGCGTCCGCTGACCCGTTCCGCGGCGCTTCCTCCCTTCGTCTCGCAATCTCTACCGGGAAACTCCCATGGCCGATCGTCACCACACCGAACGCGCAAACTTCGGCAAGCTCCGCGAAGTGATCCAGCCGCCGAATCTCATCGAGATTCAGATCACCTCGTATCTCGAATTCCTGCAGAAGGGCACGCCCGAGAAGCAGCGCAAGCCCCAGGGCCTCGAGGCGGTTTTCCGCGAGGTGTTTCCCATCCTCAGCTACGACGAGCGCCTCACGCTCGAATACGTCTCCTACAACCTCGGCGACCCCAAGAACACCGAGCTGGAGTGCCTCCGCGAGGGCATCACCTACTCCGTGCCGCTCTACGTTAAGCTCCGCCTCCGCGAGGAAGATTTCATCAAGGACGAGGACATCTACATGGGCGAGATTCCCATGGTGACCGAGCGCGGCTCCTTCATCATCAACGGCGCCGAGCGCGTCGTCGTCTCGCAGCTGCACCGCTCGCCCGGCATCGCCTTTGAGGTCACGCCGCACGCCAACGGCAAGCCGCTCCATTCCTTCCGCATCATCCCTGATCGCGGCACGTGGCTTGAGGTCCAGTTCGACAACAACGACCTCCTCTACGTCTACCTCGACCGCCGCCGCCGCCGCCGGAAGTTCCTGATCACGACGATGCTCCGCGCGATCGGCTACTCGAGCGACATCGACCTCCTGAATCTCTTCTACGAGATCAAGGATCTCAAGGTGTCCAAGGCGCTCGACATGGAGAACGTCTCCACCCTCGTGCTCGTTGAGGACGCCATCGACGCCCAAAAGGGCGTCGTGCTCGCGCGCGCGTTCGAGCCGCTCACGAAGGCCATCGTCCGCACCTTTGAGAAGCACGACATCACGACGCTCCGCGTGATCGACACCTCGATCGACGAGGGTGCGATCATCCGCGCGCTCAAGAAGGATCCGACCCGCAATGAGGAGGAAGCCCTCAAGGAAATCTACAAGCGCCTGCGTCCGGGCGAGCCCCCGACGACCGCCAACGCCAAGGCCCTCCTCAAGCGCCTGTTCTTCGACCCCAAGCGCTACGACCTCGGCCGTGTCGGCCGCTACAAGGTCAACCAGAAGCTCGGCCTAAAGGCTGAGCTCGAGCAGCGCATCCTCGAGAGCGCCGACATCGTCGCCGCCACGAAGTATCTCGTCCGGCTCAAGCGCGGCGTCGGCGTCGTCGATGACATCGATCACCTCGGCTCCCGCCGCGTCCGCACCGTCGGCGAGCTCCTCGCCAACCAATGCCGCGTCGGCCTCAGCCGCACCGAGCGCCTGGTCCGCGAGCGCATGACGATGTATGACCAGAGCGTCGACTCGATCACGCCGCAGAAGCTCATCAACCCGAAGGCGCTCACGACCGTCATCCGCGATTTCTTCGCGCGTTCGCAGCTGTCGCAATTCATGGACCAGATCAACCCGCTCGCCGAGGTCACGCACAAGCGTCGTCTCTCCGCGCTTGGGCCGGGCGGTCTCAACCGGGAGCGCGCCGGCTTCGAGGTCCGCGACGTCCATCCGTCGCACTACGGCCGCATCTGCCCCATCGAGACCCCCGAAGGCCCGAACATCGGCCTCATCAACTCCCTCTCGACTTACGCCCGCGTCAACGAGTTCGGCTTCATCGAGACGCCCTACCGCGTCGCGAAGGACGGCCGTGTGACCGACAAGATCGAGTATCTCACCGCCGACCAAGAGGAGGGCAAGGTCATCGCCCAAGCCAACGCCGAGCTCGACGACAAGAACCACTTTGTCGGTAAGGTCACCGTCCGTCAGGACGGCAACTTCCTCGAGGTGCCCGCCGGCGAAGTCCACCTGATGGACGTCTCGCCCAAGCAGGTCATCTCGATCGCCGCGGGCATGATCCCGTTCCTTGAGCACGACGACGCCAACCGCGCGCTCATGGGCGCCAACATGCAACGCCAGGGCGTGCCGCTGCTGCAGGCCGAGGCCCCGTTCGTCGGCACCGGCATCGAGGAGCGCGTCGCCCGCGACTCCAAGATCGTGGTCGTCGCCGATGAGGCGGGCATCGTCGCCTCCGTGGACGCCAAGCGCATCGTCGTCACCAAGGACGGCGAGATGCCGCGCAACCTCAAGACCGACGCCAAGAATCACACGCACGTCTACGAGCTGCGGAAATTCATGCGCTCGAACGCAGGCACGTGCTTCAACCAGAAGCCCATCGTCAAGCAGGGCCAGAAGATCAAGGCCGGCCAGATTATCGCCGACGGCCCCTCGACCGACCAGGGCGAGATGGCCCTCGGCCGCAACGTGCTCGTCGCGTTCATGCCGTGGAACGGCTACAACTTCGAGGACGCCATTCTCATCTCCGAGAAGGTCCTCCGCGAAGACATCTTCACCTCAATCCACATCCAGGAATTCGAGGTCACCGCCCGCGACACCAAGCTCGGGCCCGAGGAAATCACGCGCGACATCCCGAACGTCGGTGAAGAGGCGCTCAAGAACCTCGATCACAACGGCGTCATCCGCATCGGCGCGGAAGTGAAGCCTGGCGACATCCTTGTCGGCAAGATCACCCCCAAGTCCGAAACCGAGCTCGCGCCCGAGGAAAAGCTGCTCCGCGCGATCTTCGGTGAGAAGGCCGCGGACGTGAAGGACACGTCCCTCATCGTCCCGTCCGGCGTCACCGGCATTATCATGGACGTGAAGGTCTCGTCGCGCATCGACAACCAAGAGGAGAAGCTCTCTCCGTCCGACCGTCGTCGCCAGGCGAAGCAGATCCAGGAGGAATACAAGACGCAGATGGACAAGCTCCGCGAGGGTTTGACCGAGGCGCTCTCGAACATCCTCCTCGGCGAGAAGATCCCGCTCGACGTCATCAACGGCGAGTCCGGCGAAATCATCATCCCCGCCAACCGCAAGATCACCAAGACGCTCCTGCGCAAGCTGGCCGCCGTCTCCAAGCACGTCCAGATCGACCCGTCCCCCGTGCGGATCAAGATCATGGAGATCATCGGCTCGTATCAGACCAAGTTTGACGAGCTCGAGACCGATCGTGAGCGCAAGATCGGCAGCATCGAGGCGGGCGAAGGCTCGGGCGACGGCTCGATCAAGCAGGTCAAGGTCTACATCGCCACCAAGCAGAAGCTCGAGGTCGGCGACAAGATGGCCGGCCGCCACGGCAACAAGGGCGTCGTCGCCAAGATCGTGCCCGAGGAAGACATGCCGTTCCTCCCGGACGGCACTCCGGTTGAAATCTGCCTCAACCCCCTCGGCGTGCCTTCGCGCATGAACGTCGGCCAGGTGCTCGAGACCCATCTCGGCTGGGCTTGCAAAAAGCTCGGCCTGAAGGTCGCGACACCCGTGTTCGACGGCATCCCCGAGAAGAAGGTCCGCGAATACCTCAAGGAGGCCAAGCTGCCCTCCACGGGCAAAAGCCCGCTCCTCGACGGCCGCACCGGCGAGAAGATCGACCAGGAGGTCGTCGTCGGCTACATCTACATGATGAAGCTGAACCATCTTGTGTCCCACAAGATTCACGCCCGCGCGGTCGGTCCATACTCGCTCGTCACGCAGCAGCCCTTGGGCGGAAAAGCCCAATACGGCGGCCAGCGCTTCGGCGAAATGGAAGTTTGGGCGCTTGAGGCCTACGGCGCGGCGCACACGCTGCAGGAACTGCTCACCGTCAAGTCCGACGACGTGCAGGGCCGCACCAAGATCTACGAGTCGCTCGTCAAGGGCGACAACACGCTCACGGCCGGCACCCCCGAGTCGTTCAACGTCCTCATCAAGGAAATCCAGTCCCTCGGCCTCGACATCAAGCTCCAGAAGCGCGACGCGCTGAGCTACGGTTCCTGACCGTGGCTCCGTCCGCCTTCATCCTTTCACAAAAATTCAGGGAGACACCAAAATGATTCAACCCAACGAGACCGCCGCTGTTACCCGGAATGAGGCGCGCGAAGCCCTTGGCGAAGAGGGCGCCGCCTTCGACTGCGTGTCCATCACGGTCGCTTCCCCCGAGACCATCCGTAAATGGTCGAAGGGCGAGGTGAAGAACCCCGAGACGATCAACTACCGCACCTTTAAGCCCGAGCCGGGCGGCCTCTTCTGCCAGAAGATCTTCGGCCCCGTGCGCGACTACGAGTGCGCCTGCGGAAAATACAAGCGCATCAAATACAAGGACGTCATCTGTGATCGCTGCGGCGTCGAGGTGACGATCGCGCGCGTCCGCCGCGAGCGCATGGGCCACATCGAGCTCGCCGTTCCGGTCGCTCACATCTGGTTCCTCAAGTCCATGCCGAGCCGTCTCGGCCTGCTCCTCGACATGACCGCGCGCTCGCTCGAGCGCGTCATCTACTACGAGAACTACATGGTCATCGATCCGGGCAAGACCCCGCTCGAGATGAAGCAGCTCCTAACCGACACCGAGTATCGCCAGGCGCTCGACGAATACGGTGACGATTCGTTCGTCGCCAAGATGGGCGCCGAGGCGGTCCGCGATGCCCTCGTGAAGACCGACATGGAGGCCACCGTCGCCGAGCTGCAGGAGCAGATGCGCGCGACGAAATCGAAGCAGATCAAGAAGAAGCTCTCGAAGCGCCTGAAGGTCATCCAAGGATTCATCCACTCGAAGAGCCGTCCGGAGTGGATGGTGCTCGAAGTGCTGCCCGTCATCCCGCCCGACCTGCGTCCGCTGGTCCCGCTTGAGGGCGGCCGTTTCGCGACCTCCGATCTCAACGACCTCTATCGTCGCGTCATCAACCGCAATAATCGCCTGCGGAACTTGATGCAGTTGAAGACGCCCGATGTGATCATTCACAACGAAAAGCGCATGCTGCAGGAGGCGGTCGACGCGCTCTTCGACAACGGCCGTCACGGCCGCCCCGTCACGGGCGCCGGCAACCGTCCCTTGAAGTCCCTCTCGGACATGCTCAAGGGCAAGCAGGGTCGTTTCCGCCAGAACTTGCTCGGCAAGCGCGTCGATTACTCCGGCCGCTCGGTCATTGTCATCGGTCCTGAGCTGAAGCTCAACCAGTGCGGTCTGCCGAAGAAGATGGCGCTGGTGCTCTTCGAGCCGTTCATCATCCGCCGCCTGAAGGAACTCGGCTTCGTGCACACCGTCCGCGGTGCCCGCAAGATGATCGAGAAGAAGTCTCCGGAAGTATGGGACATTCTTGAGGAAGTCACAAAGGGCCACCCGGTCCTGCTCAATCGCGCGCCCACGCTCCACCGTCTGTCGATCCAAGCTTTCGAGCCGATCCTCATTGAGGGCGAAGCCATCCGCATTCACCCGCTCGTCTGCACCGCCTACAACGCGGACTTCGACGGGGACCAGATGGCAGTCCACGTGCCGCTTTCGCTCGAGGCGATCATGGAGTGCAAGCTTCTCATGATGGCGACGTCGAACATCTTCTCGCCGTCCTCCGGCAAGCCGATCCTCACCCCGTCGCAGGACATCGTCCTGGGCGCGTATTACCTGACGATTGAGCCCCGCACCAAGCCGGCCAAGAGCCAGCGCGTGCCGCTGCTCTCGGGCTTGCAGGAGGTCCTCTACGCCAAGGCCGACGGCGCAATGAAGATGCACGACTGGGTCGAGGTGCCGAATCCCGATTTTGGCAAGGAATCCGTCTTCGGCGATCCCAAGCGCAAGACCGTCCGCACCACCGTGGGCCGCGTGATCTTCAACCAGATCTGGCCGGCGGGCCTTGGCTTCGTGAATTTCCCGGTGCCGAAGAGCAAGCTCGGGGACCTCATCCTCAACACCTACAAGCTCTCCGGCAACGTCATCACCGTTGAGACGCTCGACAAGCTCAAGGAGCTCGGTTTCCAGACCGCCTTCCAGGCCGGCATCTCGATCGGCATCGACGACATGATCATCCCCGACTCGAAAAAGGAGATCGTTTCCGATTCCCGGAAAAAGATCTCCGAGGTCGAGGGCCAGTTTAACAAGGGTATCATCACCGACGGCGAGCGCTACAACAAGGTCGTCGACATCTGGACCAGCGCCACCGACCAGATTGCCAAGGCGGTGTTCGCGAAGCTCGAGAACAACGACGGCCGCAACGAGGTGAATCCCGTCTACATCATGATGGACTCGGGCGCCCGCGGTAACAAGCAGCAGGTGCGCCAGCTCTGCGGCACCCGCGGCCTCATGGCCAAGCCGTCCGGCGAGATCATCGAGCGTCCCATCCTGTCCTCGTTCCGCGAGGGCCTCACCGTGCTCGAATACTTCATCTCGACCCACGGCGCCCGAAAGGGCCTCGCGGATACGGCGCTTAAGACCGCCGACGCCGGCTACCTCACCCGCAAGCTGTGCGACGTCGCGATGGACGTCATCATCGCGGAGGACGACTGCGGCTCCCGCGACGGCGTTTGGAAGAAGGCGATCTTCGAGGGCGATGACGAAATCGTCGGCCTTCGTGAGCGTATCGTCGGCCGCTTCTCAAGCGACGACGTGCCCAACCCAATCAACCCGTCCGAAATCCTCGTCGGCGCCGGCGAACTCATCACGGAGGAGATGGCCGCCAAGATCGACGAGGTCGGCATCGAGCGCGTGAAGGTCATGTCTCCGCTCACCTCGATCGCCAAGGGCGGCATCGACGCCAAGTCGTATGGCATCAATCCCGCGACCAACAAGGTCGCCAAGATCGGTGACTCCGTCGGCATCATCGCGGCGCAGTCGATCGGCGAGCCGGGCACGCAGCTCACCATGCGCACGTTCCACATTGGCGGCGTCGCCAGCGGTGGCTTCAAGACGCCGGAAATCCGCGTCAAGGCCGCCGGCAAGGTGAAATATCGCGGACTGCGCCTCGTCGAGACGGCGGACGGCGGGTCCATCGCCCTCAACAAGACCGGCACCATCCAGATCCTCGATGGCGATGACAAGGAACTCGAAGTCTACAACATCGTTGTCGGCTCCTATCTCCACGTCGCCGACGGCGGGAAGATCGAGAAGGGCGCGGTGCTTGCGCAGTGGGATCCTTACAATGTGCCGGTCCTCTCGGAAAAAGGCGGCTCGCTGCACTTCAAGGACATGATCCCCGGCGTCACGGTGAAGCGCGAGCTCGACGAGTCGTCCGGCCGCATCGCCACCGTCGTCATCGAGCACAAGGAGGATCTCAATCCGCAGATCGAGGTGCGTGACGCCCGCAACAAGGCGCTCGCGGCCTACTCGATCCCGGTCGGTGCGCAAATCGCGGTCAACGAGGGCGACACCATCGCCCCCGGTGCTTTGCTGGCCAAGACTCCCCGCCAGGCGTCGAAGACCAAGGACATCACGGGCGGCTTGCCGCGCGTCGCGGAGCTCTTCGAGGCCCGCCGCCCGAAGGACGCGGCCGAAATGTCGCGTATCGACGGAATTGTTTCGTTCGAGGGCACCGTGCGCGGCAAGCGCAAGCTCGTCGTGAAGAACGAGGAGACCTCGCAGGAGGAGGAGCATCTGATCGCCACCGGCAAGCACATCATCGTGCAGCCCGGTGACGTCGTCCACAAGGGTCAGCACTTGACCGAGGGCGCAGCGGATCCGCACGAGATCCTCGAGATCCTCGGGCCTTCCGCGCTCTACGACTTCCTCATCTCGCAGGTGCAGGAGGTCTATCGCCTGCAGGGCGTGACGATTAACGACAAGCACATCGAGATCATCATCCGCCAGATGCTCCGCAAGGTCCGCATCACCGATCCGGGCGACACGGAGAACTTCTGGGGCGAGCAAGTCGATCGCGCCACGTTCCTCGCGGAAAACAAGCGCATCGAGGAGGCCGGCGGTAAGCCCGCCGAGGCCGAGCCGATCCTGCTCGGCATCACCAAGGCTTCGCTCGAGACCGAGAGCTTCATCTCGGCCGCGAGCTTCCAGGAAACGACCCGTGTGCTCACCGACGCCTCCACCCTCGGAAAGGTCGATCTCCTGCGCGGCTTCAAGGAGAACGTCATCATGGGTCATCTGATTCCGGCGGGCACAGGCCTGCCGAAATACAAGCAGCTCAAGATCACGCTTCCGTTTGGCGCCGAGCTGCCCGTGGAGGACGCAAGGCCAGCCGAGGCTGCGGCCGCGACGGCGAGCTGAGTTCGCATCGGTTTCAACCCTTAAGAAGCCGCGGTTTCGACCGCGGCTTTTTTGTGAACCGAATGTGCATAACTAGGCCTTGTCAGCCGGAACGCGGCCGGCACCGTCACAGATCCTCCCGCTAATAAATCGAGTGTAGAGCTTAGCTCCTATCGGTTTCCGCCCGCTCTTTTGAGCGGGCGTTTTTTTTCCTGATGAGGGGCGGGCCAATTCGAGCTTGTGGTTCGTGGCTCGGGTGCAAAGCTCACGGTTCCTCCTCGTCAGGACATCCGCGGTGCCCGCAGGCTGGTGACCGCTTCACTACAGCAGCGGCGCGAACTCCACTCGTGCGGCCGCGACTAAAGTTACTTTTCGCGAGAAAGTTCTTGCCGAGCTTTCCGCACAAAGTAGCGTCCAAACCTTTTCGTCTCTTCTCACTCGCAAGCCAACGTCTCCCACATGCCGACCATCAACCAACTCGTGCGCAAAGGCCGCCGCCGCGTGACCGCGAAGTCGAAGTCTCCGGCGCTCGATCGCAACCCCTTCCGCCGCGGGGTGTGCGTGCAGGTGATGACGCGCACGCCGAAGAAGCCGAACTCCGCCATCCGCAAGGTCGCGAAGGTTCGCCTCACCAACGGCAGCGAGGTCATCTCCTACATCCCCGACGAAGGCCACAGCCTCCAGGAGCACTCCATCGTGCTCGTGCGCGGTGGCCGCGTGAAGGACCTTCCCGGCGTCCGCTACCACATTGTCCGCGGCACCCTAGATTCAACCGGCGTCGAGAAGCGCCGTCGCTCGCGTTCCAAATACGGCGTCAAGCGCCCGAAGGCCGCGAAGTAAGCTCAAGCTCCCACACCCGATTTCGCCATGTCCCGCCGCCACAGAGCCGACAAACGCCAGACCGTCCCCGACGCGCGCTACAACAGCGTGCTCGTTGCTCACCTCGTGAACGTCATCATGAAGGATGGCAAAAAGAACCTTGCCCAGCGCATTGTCTACGGAGCATTCGAAAAGGTCTCCGAGAAACTCGAGAAAGGGGATCCGGTTGATCTGATGCTTGGCGCCTTGGAGAATGCGCGTCCGCGCCTTGAGGTGAAGAGCCGCCGGGTCGGTGGCGCCACCTATCAGGTGCCGGTGGAGATTTCGTTCGAGCGTCAGGAGTCCCTCGCGTTGCGTTGGATCGTTGATGCTGCCGGCGGCCGCAAGGGCATGCCGATGAAGGACGCGCTCGCCGCTGAGATCATCGATGCCTACAACAACACGGGCTCGGTTGTGAAGAAGAAGGAAGACACGCACAAGATGGCGCAGGCCAACCGGGCCTTTGCCCACCTCCGCTGGTAACCCTTTTCGGGCCGATTTCCATGTCTGCTGCAGCCGCTCCCAAGATCACCATCGTCACCGACAAAGCGAAGATTTCGCCGGTGAATCACAAGGACCGCCCGTTCCCGCTCGAGTGGACGCGCAACATCGGCATCGCCGCGCACATCGACGCGGGCAAGACGACGACGACCGAGCGCATCCTGTTTTACTCCGGCGCCGTCCACAAGATGGGCGAGGTGCACGAGGGAACCACCGTCACCGATTGGATGGAGCAGGAGCGCGAGCGCGGGATCACAATCACAGCCGCCGCCATTTCCTGCGCGTGGAACGCGTCGTGGGGCCCGTGGAAGGGAATCAAGCAGCGCATCAACATCATCGACACCCCTGGCCACGTGGATTTCACGGCCGAGGTCGAGCGCTCGCTGCGCGTCCTCGATGGCGCTGTCGCGGTCTTCTGCGCCGTCGCTGGTGTTCAGCCGCAATCCGAGACTGTATGGCGTCAGGCCAACAAGTATCGCGTCCCCCGCATCGCGTTCATCAACAAGATGGATCGCACGGGCGCGGACTTCTTCCGCGCGGTGTCCGAGATGCGCGAGAAGCTGAAGGCCAATGCGCACCCGATATTCCTGCCGATCGGCAAGGAAGAGAACTTCTCAGGTCTGGTCGACCTCGTGCAAAACGTGGCCTACTCCTTTGAGGAGAATCCGGGCGATCAGTTGGGCCTGAACCCGAAGACCATGCCTATCCCGGCCGAGATGGCCGCGCAAGCGAAGGAATACCGCGACAAGCTCATCGAGGCTGTTTCCGATTTTGATGATGCCATCGCGGAGAAATATCTCGGCGGGGAGGAAATCACCGTCGACGAGTTGATGCTGGGCGTTCGCAAAGCCACCATCTCGCTTCAATTCACGGGTGTGGTTCCCGGCTCGGCCTTCAAGAAGAAGGGCGTGCAACGCCTGCTCGACTGCGTGGTCAATTACCTGCCCAACCCGATCGACGTCCCGCCGATGAAGGGCCAGGACAGCGATGGCAAGGAAGTCGAGGCCGTGGTGAACGACAAGGCCAAGATGGCCGGGCTGGCGTTCAAGCTTTGGAACGATCCGTTCGTGGGCCGGCTCGTGTTCTTCCGCATCTACACCGGCACGTTGCCACGCGGCATGTCCGTATACAATCCCCGCACCCGGCGCAGCGAGCGCGTGTCCCGGCTCGTGCTCATGCGGGCCATCGAGCGTGAGGAAATCGAGCTCGCTTACGCCGGCGACATCTGCGCCGTCGTGGGCGTCAAGGACGTCATCACCGGTGATACGTTGTGCGACGAGGATTTCGACATCCGCCTCGAGCCGCCGTCCTTCCCCGAGCCCGTTATCTCGATGTCGATCGAGCCCAACTCGAAGGGTGACCAGGAAAAGATGGGCACTGCGCTCCAGCGCCTTGTCGCCGAGGATCCCACGCTCCGCGTCAAGACGGACCCCGACACTGGCCAGACCATTTTGGCCGGTATGGGCGAGCTGCACCTCGACATCATTCGTGATCGCATGAAGCGCGAGTTCAAGGTCGAGGCGACCGCCGGCAAGCCCCAGATCGCCTACCGCGAGACGATCATGAAGCCCGCCGAGGCTGAGGGTAAGTTCATCCGGCAGTCGGGCGGCAAGGGCCAATACGGCCACGTCGTCGTCAAGATCGAGCCCAACCAGAAGGGCAAGGGCATCGAGGTCGTCAACGAAATCGTCGGCGGCGTGATCCCGAAGGAATTCATCAAGCCTGCCACGGACGGCATCATGGAAGGCTGCAACAACGGGGTCGTCGCCGGATACCCCGTGGTCGATGTGATCGTCCGCATCGTCGACGGCTCCTTCCACGAGGTCGACTCCTCCGAACTCGCGTTCAAGATGGCCGGAATCTTCGGCTTCAAGGAGGCGATGAAGAAGGCCAATCCGATCCTGCTCGAGCCGATCATGGGCGTCGAGGTCACCACACCCGAGGAATACCAAGGGGACCTCATGGGCGACATCAACCGTCGCCGCGGCCAGATTCAAGGCATGGAGAACAAGGCCGGAGCGTGCATCATCAGCGCGTTCGTGCCCCTCGAGATGCTGTTTGGCTACGTGACCGACATCCGCTCCCTCTCCAAGGGACGCGCGAGCGCCGGCATCACCCCGTCACACTTTGAGCAGGTGCCCAACTCGCTTCTCGCGAAGATTGTCGAGACCTCCTCCAAGGCTCCCGCCCGCACCTGATCCCTCCGTTCTTTTTTCCGCCATGAAAGGCCAACGAATTCGCATCAAACTCCAGGGCTTCGACTATCGTGTAATCGATCAGTCCGCCCAGGATATCGTCGAGACCGCCAAACGCTCCGGCGCCCGTGTCTCCGGCCCCATTCCGCTCCCGACCCGCATCGAGAAGCTCTCGGTCAATCGTTCCCCGCACGTCGACAAGAAGTCGATGGAGCAGTTCGAGACCCGGACTCACAAGCGGCTCATCGACATCATTGAGCCCACGGCGCAGACCGTGGATGAGCTGAAAAAGCTGAACCTTCCGTCCGGCGTGGACATCACGATCAACGTCTGAGTCCCGCCTCAACCCACCCTCGAAACAATCCGCACCCGGATTCTCCCACTCTACAGTTAGCAGTTGCCTGTGTCCCCTCGCGGAACCTCCAGGCCCCTCGCTAAAGTAGGTCCGTTCAACGGAACCAAATCCACCTACCGCTTAGCCCATGCTCTCCGAAATTTTAGGCAAGAAGCTCGGCATGACCCAAGTCTACGACGCCTTCAATGTGCTCGTTCCGGTCACTGTCGTCGAAGCTGGTCCCTGCACCGTGGTGCAGGTCAAGACCGCCGCCAAGGAAGGCTACGACGCCGTCCAAATCGGTTTCGCACAGAAGAAACCCAAGAATACCGCCGCCGGCGAAATGGGCCATGCGCTCAAGGCCGGCCTGCAGGCGGCGCCCCGCGTCCTCGCTGAGGTCCGCCTCGTTGGCGCCGCCACGCTGAAGGTCGGCGACATCGTCAAGGCTGATTCCTTCACCGAAGGCCAGCTCGTTGATGTCATCGGCATTAGCAAGGGCAAAGGCTTCCAAGGCGTCGTGAAGCGCTTCCGGGTTGCCGGGGGCCCCGCTTCGCACGGCTCTATGTTTCACCGCCGGATTGGTTCGATCGGCATGCGCCAGACGCCTGGCCGGTCGTGGAAGAACCAGCGCATGCCGGGTCGGATGGGCGGCGACCGCCGCACGGTTCAAAATCTGCGCATCGTCAAAGTTATCGCGGAGAAAAATCTCATCCTCGTGAAGGGTGCGATCCCGGGCTCAAACGGCTCCGATGTGATCGTCCGTTCCGCGATCAAGGGTCAGTGGAGCGCGCCGGTTCCCGCCGCCGCTGCGCCCAAGGCCGAGAAGGCTGCCAAGCCCGCGGCCGCCGCGAAACCCGCGGCCGCTGCCAAGAAATAACCAGCATCGACCGCCATGAAACTCACCGTTTTCAGTTCCGACGGCAAGACCAGCACCGAGCGCGACTTCGAGGGGATTCCCACATTCGAAGGCGACAAGGGCTTGCAGGCCATGAAGGAAGCCATCGTTGCCATCTATGCCAACAAGCGGCAGGGCACACGCTCAACGAAGACCCGCGGCGAAGTGCGCGGCGGTGGCAAGAAGCCCTGGCGCCAAAAGGGCACGGGCCGCGCGCGCGCCGGCTCCATCCGCTCGCCCCTCTGGGCGGGTGGTGGCGTCGTCTTTGGTCCCCGGCCCCGTGACTTCTCGAAAAAAATCAATTCCAAGGTCAAGTCGCTGGCCTTTCGCCGCGCTCTTTTCGACCGCGCCGTCGCCGGAGAGATTGCCGTCATCGAGCAGTTTGATCCCGCGATGAATAAGACCAAGGCCATCAACGAGGTCTTGGGGCGGATTGCCCCGGCCGGCCGGCTCCTCCTTGTGGACGCGCCCTTTGCCGCTGAGACCTCGCGTGCCTCGCGCAACATCGCCCGGGTCTGGCTGCAGGAGGCCCGGCTGCTCAATTCCCGCGACTTGGCCGACTACTCCAAAATCATCGTGAGCGCCAAGGCCCTCGAAACCATCATCAGCCGCGCCAAGGAGGATTCCAAATGACGCATGCCATCCACATCCTGAATCACCTGCGCCTCACCGAGAAATCGAACCAGCTTTCGTCCGAGCTCGGCCAATACACGTTCGAGGTGGATATCCGCGCCAACAAGCACCAGATCGCCCAGGCCGTCGAGGACACCTTCAAGGTGACTGTCCGCCGGGTGAACACCATGACGATCCGCGGCAAGAAAGGGCGCACCCGCCAGGGCCGCCCCGTCGTCGGTTCGGACTACAAGAAGGCGATCGTGACGCTGAAGGCCGGCGACAAAATCGAGCTCACCTGACCCGATTCGGGGAAATACCGCCATGCCTATCAAATCTTTCCGCCCCCTCACGCCGTCGCTCCGATTCACGGCGCTCAACATGCAGGCCGGCCTTTCGAAGAAGCGCCCCGAGCGCTCTTTGACCGAGCCTCTCAAGAAGAACGGTGGACGCAATTGCTACGGCCGCGTCACCGTCCGCCACCGCGGCGGCGGCCACAAGCGGCTCTATCGCGTTATCGACTTCCGTCGCGCGGTCCGCGACGTGCCGGGCAAGGTGCTCGCGCTCGAATACGATCCGAACCGCACGGCCAATCTTGCGCTGGTCCAGCACAATGACGCCAAGTCCTACATCGTGGCGCCCAAGGGACTGAAGGTCGGTGACACGATCATCGCTTCCGACAAGGCGACGACCAACGACTTCACCGTCGGTAACAACTTCCCGCTCGCGATCATACCGCCGGCCACCCGCGTGCATTGCGTGGAACTCTATCCTGGCCGTGGCGCGCAGCTCGCGCGCAGCGCGGGCTCGAGCCTTGAGCTCGTCGCGATCGAGGGAGGCAAAGCCACGCTCAAGATGCCATCAGGAGAGCTGCGCTTGGTCAACGCCACCTGCCGGGCCACCATCGGCGAAGTCGGCAACGAGGATCATCACCTCCAGTCGCTGGGCAAAGCCGGCCGCAAGCGCTGGCTCGGCATCCGTCCCACCGTCCGCGGCATGGCGATGAACCCGGTCGATCACCCCAACGGCGGTGGTCAGGGCAAATCAAAGGGCGGCGGTGGTCGCCAGCACCTCGTCTCCCCGTGGGGCCAGCTCGCCAAGGGCTTTGTCACGCGCCGGCGCAAGAAGCCGTCCACCTCCCAAATCATCGTCCACCACAACGGCCGCAAGCCGCGTGGCCGGAAATAACCCTGCCTTACCCGCACCATGGCACGTTCCATCAAGAAAGGTTTCTTCGTCGACTACCACCTGCTCGCGAAAATTGAGAAGGCGACGAAGACCGGCGTCAAGAAGCCCATCCAGACTTGGTCCCGCCGATCGACGATCACTCCCGATTTCATTGGCCACACCTTCAGCGTCCACAATGGCAAGGCCTTCGTCGCTGTCTACGTCACCGAGAACATGGTCGGGCACAAGCTCGGCGAGTTCGCGCCCACGCGCGTCTTCAAGGCTCACGGTGGCATGACCCGCAAGGAAATCTAACGCCTCCCGGTCGTCCCGAACGTCCCCGCTCCGCATCCAATGATCAATTCCGCTCCAGCGTTTTCCTCCTTCCGCCGCGTCCGTGCTGCGGCGGTGCTGGCTTTGCTCGGCGGTTTCGGGTCCTTGGGCATGGCGTCGGCCGTGGCGGCGCCCGCCGCGGCGGTAGTGGCCGTCCAGCCGGCTCGGGTCGCCGATCTCGTGCTGCTCGACCGAGGCTTCGATGCCGGCTTGCGCCAGGGCATGGTGTGCCGTGTCTCGCGAGGTTCCGAAGAGGTCGCCGAGATTCTCATGGTCGAAGTGCGGCCCGCTTGCAGCGCCGCCCTGATCGTCAGCCTGGCGCCGCGCCGGGCCGTCCGCGCCGGCGATGTCGCCAGTGTCAAACTCATCAAAACCTAGTCCCAGCAAAAACGAAAGGGCAGGGCCCCGCCCGTCGGGTCCGCTGTCGCCGGTTCAACCGGAATCATCATCTATCCACATGGAAGTCCAAGCCATCACCCGCAACGCGCGGATGTCCCCGAAAAAAGTCCGCGAGGTCGCCCGCACCATCCAAGGTCGCAAGGCCCAGTGGGCCGTGCAGTATCTCGACCTCGTGCCTCGCAAGAGCGCCCGCCTTATCGCTTGCACGCTGCGCAGCGCGATCGCCAATGCGGAGAACAATAACAACCTCGCCGCTGACGGCCTCACCGTGAAGTCCGCCATCGTGGACAACGGTCCCGTGCTCAAGCGCTTCAAGGCCGGTGCCCGCGGCACCGCCATGCCCCGCCGCAAGAAGATGTCGCACATCACCATCGTGCTGTCGGACGGCCAGACCAACTCCTAATCGCACTCTCCATGGGCCAGAAAACCAATCCCACCGGCTTCCGCCTCGCCGTCCGCCGCAACTGGCAGTCTCGCTGGTTCGCCACGAAAAAGGACTTTGGCAAGCTCCTTGCCGAGGATCAGCTCATCCGCTCCAAGCTGATGGAGAAATTGAAGCAGGCCAGCGTGCCGCGCATCTTCATCGAGCGCGCCTCTAGCCGTGTCCGCGTCAAGATTTACACCGCCCGCCCCGGCATTGTCATCGGCCGCAAGGGACAGGAAATCGAGAAGATTAAGGAGGAGCTCGCGAAGCTCACCGGCAAGGAGATCCTCCTTGATATCCAAGAGGTGAAGAAGCCCGAGATCGAGGCGGCGCTCGTCGCCGAGAACGTCGCCCTCCAGCTCGAGCGCCGCATCGCTTTCCGCCGCGCCATGAAGAAGGCGGTCGAGATGGCCATGGCGCTCGGCGCCGAAGGCATCCGCATCCAGTGTTCCGGCCGCCTTGGCGGCGCGGACATCGCCCGCCGCGAGTGGCAGCGCAAGGGCCGCGTGCCGCTGCACACCCTGCGCGAGAACATCGACTACGGGTTCGCCGAGGCGCTGACGGTCTACGGCAAGATCGGCGTCAAGTGCTGGATCTGCAAAAAAGAGGCCGACAACAATTGATGTAGTTTTCGAGCGCTGATCCTCGATTTCCCAATGGGCGCTGAGCGCCGGAAAATCAGGGCGGCAATCGGGAATCGAAAATCCAAAATCTAAAATCACCATGGCTCTCGCACCCGCCCGCACCAAATACCGCAAGTGGATGAAAGGCTCCCGCGCCGGCAACGCCAAGCGCGGCAATACGATCGCTTTTGGCGAATTCGGCCTGCAGTCGCTCACCCGCGGACCCATGACCGGCCAGCAAATCGAGGCGGCCCGCGTCGCGATCTCCCGCCACCTGAAGCGCAAGGGCAAGCTCTGGATCCGTGTCTTCCCGCACAAGCCGGTCACCAAGAAACCCGCCGAGGTGCGCATGGGCCAGGGCAAAGGCCCGGTCGAATACTACGTCGCCGTGATCCGTCCGGGCGCCGTGCTCTTCGAGCTGGCCGGTGTCCCCGCCACGATCGCCAAGGAGGCCTTCCGCCTTGCCGACGCCAAGCTGCCCTTCCACTGCCGCTTCATCCAGCGCGCCTGATCTCACCTCCTTCGTCCCCGTCCCGCCATGCATGCGAAAGAAATCCGCGAACTCTCGCCCGCCGAGATCAACACCAAGATCAAGGAGAAGCGCGACGAGCTTCTCCAGCTCCGCCTGAGGAAGAACACCGGCCAAGTTGAGAAACCGCACATGTTCCGCGCGCTCCGCAAGGATATCGCCCGCCTGCTCACCATTTTGAACGAAAAGCAGCGTGGCTCCAAGCCCGCCGCCTAAACCGCCTTCCGCCATGTCCAACGCCACCGCGTCCGACCGCTCCCTCCGCAGAGTCCAAATCGGCTTTGTCACCAGCCGCTCCGGCAACAAGTCGATCAAGGTCACCGTCGCCTACAAGCGGCCGCACCCGCTTTTCCACAAGGTTGTCAACCGCCAGACTGTGCTTCACGTCCACGACGAGAAGAACGAGACCGCGGTCGGTGATCAAGTCGAGGTCATGGAGACCCGCCCGATCAGCCGGCTGAAGCGCTGGCGGGTCGTCCGGGTTTTGCACAAGGCCGTTGTCGCCGAGGGCGCCGCCGTCAGCGAGACGGATGTTGCCGCCGCTGTGCCCACCAAGATCACCAAACCCACCGCTGAGGCTTCCGCGCCCGTCGCTTGAGCCCTGCCCTGCATCAAACCAACAGGAGTCCCTGCCATGATTCAACTGCGCTCCATCATTGAAGTCGCCGACAACACCGGCGCCCGCCGTGCCGCCATGATCTCCAAAATGGGTCAGAACACGGACACCGCCGGCGTAGGCGACATCATCACCGTCCACATCAAGGAAAGCACCACCGACGCGACGGTCAAAAAAGGTGAGGTCGCCAAAGCCGTCATCGTCCGCACCCGGCACCCGGTGCGCCGGACCGATGGCAGCTACCTGCGGTTCGACAGCAATGCCTGCGTCCTCATCGACGCCACCAACAATCCCCGCGGCACCCGCATTTTCGGGCCGGTCGCCCGTGAGCTTCGTGCAAAGAACTTCATGAAGATCATCTCGCTTGCCCCGGAGGTCCTCTGAGCATGAAGAAGCGATTCCACGTCAAACGCGGCGACACCGTCGTCGTGATCTCCGGCGCCCACAAGGGAAAGACCGGGAAAATCCTTGAGATGATTGTTGCGAAGGATCGCGCCCGCGTCGAGGGCGTCGCAATGATCAAACGCCACGAGAAACGGCGGAGCGAGACCCAGCCCGGCGGCATCGTCGAGCGGGAGGGCTCCATCCACGTCAGCAATCTGATGCTCAAGGAGGTCTACGACGCCAGCAAGCGCCGGAAGATCGTCGCGGCGGTCACCTCCTGAGCGACCGCCCTCAAACCACGCTTGCCAACCGGCCTCGTCGCCTGCGTTACTGACCTTTTTTCCACGCATCTCCTATCTTTTCCGCCTGCGGTCGGTATCGCGGGCCACCTGTCATGAGCTACACGCCATCCCTCAAGAAAGCCTACATCGAGCAGATCATTCCCGAGCTGACCCGGACCCGCGGTTACAAGAACCCTCACGAGGTGCCGCGGCTCGAGAAGATCTGCCTGAATACCGGCATTGATTCCGAGGCGGATAAGAACCAGATCGCCGACATCGCCCGCGACCTCGGCTTGATTGCGGGTCAGAAGCCGATTCAAAAGCGCAACAAGAAGGCCATCGCCAACTTCAAGCTGAAGCCCAACCAAATCGTCGGCTGCAGCGTGACCCTCCGGGGTAACAACATGTGGGAATTCCTCTACCGCCTGATTGCGGTGGCGCTCCCCACGATCCGCGACTTCCGCGGGGTGCCCTCCAAGTTCGATGGTCAGGGCAATTACAATCTCGGCATCACCGACTTCACGATTTTCCCGGAGATCACGGTCGAAAACGTGAAGAAGACCATGGGGCTCGACATCACTTTTGTCACCACTGCTGAGACCGACGAAGAGGGTCGTGAGCTGCTCCGCTTGCTCGGGATGCCTTTCCGCCGCTCCGATGCGCCGGCTGCCAAGACCGCCGCCTGAACCAAGCCACCTACCGACCGCCATGCCGAAGACATCTGCCATCGAGCGTAACAAGAAACGCATCGCCCTTGCCGCCAAGTTCGCCGCCAAGCGCGCCGAGCTGAAGGCCATCCTGATCAGTCCATCCACCTCGGACGAAGAATTTCACGCCGCACAGCGCAAGCTCCAGAAGCTGCCGCGCAACTCCGCGCCCAGCCGCATCCGCAACCGCTGCGCCCTGAGCGGCCGCCCGCGGGGCTACAAGCGCAAGTTCGGCGTCTCGCGCCTAACCTTCCGCGAACTCGCCCTTGCCGGGAAGATCCCTGGGGTCACGAAGTCCTCTTGGTAAACAGATTTCTGGCTGGCGGGAGTGAGTGCGCACCCTGCGCACAGGATATGACCCGCGGCCTGCCAAAACAACATCCATCATGACAGATCCTATCAGCGATTTCCTGACGCGCATCCGCAACGCGTCCATGGCGCGGCTCGACCAGTGCGCCGTTCCGCATTCCAATCTCAAGGAGAGCTTGGCCGCCATCCTGCACACCGAAGGCTATATTGCCGGCCACCAGATCGCCACCGACGCCCGCGGGCACAAGACGGTCGTCGTTCGCCTCAAGTATGTCGACGGTGCCCCCGCCATCACCGGCATGTCGCGTGTCTCGACGCCGGGCCGCCGCCGCTATTGCGGCTACTCTGAGATTCCCCGTGTCCTCAACGGCCTCGGCATCGCCATCCTCTCCACCTCGCGCGGCCTGATGAAGGACGCCGATTGCCGCCGCCAGAAAGCCGGTGGCGAACTCCTCTGCAACGTCTGGTGACCCAAAGGTCGCCTCAGTCACCACTCATCATGAGCCGCATCGGCAAAAAACCCGTTTCCATCCCGGACAAGGTCAAGGTCACCGTCAATGGCGGCGCCGTCCTCGTCGAGGGCCCCAAGGGCAAGGTCGAGAAGACCTTCGCTCCGGCCGTCCGCATCAGCGTGGCCGATAAGCAAGTCACCTTCGCCCCGGCGGACGACAGCCGTTTCGCCCGCGCCATGTTCGGCACCGCCCGCTCAATTGTGGCGGGCATGGTTCAGGGGGTGACCGAAGGCTACGTCAAGGACCTCGAAATCCAAGGCGTCGGCTTCAAGGCCAACCTGAAGGGCAGCGTCCTCGATCTCGCGCTGGGCTACTCCCACCCGATCCTGATGAACGTGCCGGCCGGCATCAAGATTACCGTGGCCGACCAAACCAAGATCAAGGTCGAGGGCGCCGACAAGCAGCTCGTCGGAGCGGTCACGGCTGAAATTCGCAGCTATTATCCGCCGGAGCCTTACAAGGGTAAGGGCGTGCGCATCGTCGGCGAGCGTGTTCGTCGCAAGGAAGGCAAGACCGTCGCCTAAGGAGACCACCCATGAGCAACAAGACCACCACGAAGGCGCGCCTCCTCCAGAACCGCCGCTGGCGCATCCGCAAGAAGGTGAAGGGCTCGGCCGCGCGTCCCCGCCTCGCCGTCCGTTTCACCGCCAAGCACATTTACGCGCAGGCGATCGACGACGACGCGGGTCGCACGCTCGCGTTCCTCTCGAGCCTCGATCCCGCGCTCCGGGCGCAGAAAATCAAGGCCAACATCGCCGGGGGCAAAGCCCTCGGTGTGGCCTTTGCCCAGAAGGCCAAGTCCGCCGGCCTCGCCCTGGTCGTGTTCGATCGCGCGGGCGCACCCTATCACGGCAAGGTCAAGGCCTTTGCCGAAGCGGCCCGCGAAGGCGGCCTCACGTTCTAAAATCACGCCCTGCATGAGCACTGAAAATTCCGCGCCCGAAACCACACCCGCTCCCGTAGCCGAAGCGGCCGCTCCCGAGCGTCCCCATCGTGAACACCGTCCTAACCGTGGCCCGCGCCGCGACGGCCCTGGTGGCAACCGTGGCCCGCGCCGCGACAATCGTGACGCCAAGCCCGAGGGCGACGGCCCGACGATGATCGAAAAGGTCGTGTTCATCAACCGGTGCGCCAAGGTCGTGAAGGGCGGACGCCGTTTCTCTTTTGCCGCCCTCGCCGTTGTCGGCGACGGCAAGGGCAAGGTTGGCATCGGCTACGGCAAGGCCAACGAGGTTCCCGACGCCATCAAAAAGGGGACCGCGAACGCTCACAAGCATCTCGTTTCCGTCAACCTCAAGGGCGATACGATCCCGCACGATGTCCTCGGCCACGCCGACGGCGGCCGGGTCTTGCTCAAGCCCGCCTCACCCGGCACCGGTCTTATCGCCGGCGGTGGCGTGCGCGCGGTGCTCGAGGCTGCGGGCGTGAAAAACGTCCTCACCAAGTCGATGGGTTCCTCGAACCACATCGCCGTCGTCCACGCCACGCTCGATGGTTTGCGCCAGCTCCGCCTGCCGGATGCCATCACCGCGGTTCGTCGTGCCAGCTAAGATTCCCGCTCCCTCAATTCACTCCGAGTCCCGCGCGCCTGCGCCCGGGGCGCCAAATCAGGAAACCAAATGAGACTCCACGAACTCAAGAATACTCCCGGTGCCACGCACCGCCGCAAGCGTGTCGGCCGCGGCGAAGGCAGCGGCCGCGGCAAGACCTCTGGCCGCGGTGGCAAGGGACAGACGGCCCGTTCCGGCGGCAGCATCCGCCCCGGCTTCGAAGGCGGCCAGATGCCGCTCTACCGCAAGCTCCCGCATCGCGGCTTCAGCAACTTCCGCTTCCGGGTTGAATATCCGGTCGTCAACGTCGGCGATCTTGAACGCATCGACGCCTCGGTCACCGAGGTCGGGGTGCAGCAGCTCATCGCGGCCGGCCTCCTCCGCTCTGGCGAGACCACCGTCAAGATTCTTGGCGATGGCGAACTGAAGCGCGCCCTCAAGATTACTGCCACCAAGTTCTCGGGTTCCGCCAAGGCCAAGATCGAGCAGGCCGGTGGCCAGGCGATCGAGGCCTGACGCCCATAATTTCGGATTTTCGATTTTTGATTTTCGACCGGGCCGGCGCCTGAATCGAACGTGACGAACCGAGAATCTGGAATCGAAAATCGATAATCCCGATGTTTTCCGCCTTCGCGAATTCCCTGAAAATCCCCGAGCTGCGCTCGCGGATCTTCTATACCCTGTCGCTGCTGTTCGTCTCGCGCGTGGCATCGATCATCCCGCTGCCCGGCATCGACCCTTACCCGCTGCAGAGGTTTTTCGCGGAGCAAGCGTCGACCGGCGCCGGCAACCTGATCGGCCTTTATAACATGTTCACCGGCGGCGCGCTCACCAAGGGCGCGATCGCCGCGCTGGGCATCATGCCGTATATCAGCGCCTCGATCATCTTTCAGTTGATGACGGCGGTTGTGCCGGCGCTTTCCCGCCTGCAGCAAGAGGGCGACGTCGGCCGCCAAAAGCTCACCCAATACACCCGCTACGCGACCGTCATCATCTGCCTGATCCAAGGCACGCTGCTCCTGCTCGCGCTCCAGAATCCGGGCGGGCTCTTTCCGGGCTACGACATCAACGTGTTTGGCCCAATCGTGATGACGGAAAAGTGGAGCTTCCTCCTCACCTCGGTCATCTTCATGACGGCCGGCACCATGCTCCTCATGTGGTTGGGCGAGCAGATCACGCAGCGCGGCATCGGCAACGGCGTCTCTCTCCTCATCACGGTGGGTATTCTAGCCGACATCCCCGGCGCCGCTGCACAGACATGGCAGTTGTTTACGCGTCCCGTCGGTTCCGGCGCCAGCTTGGGCGTGCCGCAGGCCGTGATCATGGTCGCGCTCTTCGTGATCGTGACCATGGGCATCATCATGGTGGTGCAGGGCCAGCGGAAAATCCCGGTGCAATACGCCAAGCGCGTCGTGGGCAACAAGGTCATGGGCGGGCAGAGCTCCTTCCTCCCGCTTAAGGTCAACTACTCGGGCGTTATGCCCGTCATCTTCGCGAGCGCGATCCTCCTCTTCCCCCAGCAGATCCTTTCTTGGGTCGGGGCGCACTTTGAGCTGAAATTCCTCACCGAATTTTCGGACAACCTTCTCCGCGGTCATTGGACCTACTACGCGCTTAACACGACGCTTATCCTTTTCTTCAGCTATTTCTGGGTATCCGTAATGTTCAAGCCCGTCCAGATTGCCGACGATCTCAAGAAATACGGCGGCTATGTGCCGGGCGTGCGCCCGGGTGACCCGACCGCGCAGTTCCTTGATTTCATCATGACGCGCCTCACGTTGGCTGGCGCGGTTTTTCTGACGATTATCGCGGTCATGCCGGACTTCCTGCTCTTCGAGCTCGATGTGCCCACGCGCATCGCGTATTTCTTCGGCGGCACCGGCATGTTGATCACCGTCGGCGTGATCCTCGATACGATGCGTCAGATCGAGACCTTCCTCCTCCAGCGTCACTACGACGGTTTCCTGAAGAAGGGTCGCATCCGCTCCCGCAGTGCTAACCCGCAGCAGGGTGCCACCGGTGAGGCGCTCAGCCAGGAGGCCGTGATGAAGCTCGCGATCCCGATGCTCATCCTCCTCGTGATCGGCACCGGTATCTGGGCCTACAAGGCTTTTCTGAAATAGTTCTTTACTCCCGTGACGGTGGCTGGCATCTCCGACCCCTTTGTCGGTTCTGGCCCCGTCGCCAAGACCAAGATCCTTCTCCTCGGTTCGCCGGATTTTCTCCCCGAAAACCTGATGCACCGAGCCCGTTCTTTGAACATTGAGCACGTCTCTCCCCAGCGCCTTGAGGCGCGGGAGATTTCGCGCCGGACGGCTTCCGCCGTCCCGGAACACTCACTGCTGGCGCGCATGCGCCGGTGGTTCTTCGCGCGCAAACCTGATGCGGGATTCCTTCTGACCGGATTCCCGGCTACGCTGCTCCAAGCCATGGTGCTTGACGAATGGCTCGAGGCCCGCGGGGAGACGCTTGATAGCGTCTTCCTCGGCACGGGCGCCGCCGCCGCCGTCGTCCAGCACTATCGCACGCTCGGCCTCCTCGATGAGGCGGCTGTTTTCGCCCGCGCATGAGCCGCATCCCGATCAAAGACCGGGACGGCATCGCCCGGATGCGCGAGGCGTGTGCCGTCGCCGCTACTGTGCTTGAGCAACTCAAGCCACTTTGCCGGCCTGGCGTCACGACGCAGGACTTGGAAGAAGCGGGCCGCGACTGGATCGCCCGCCTTGGGGCGCGCAGCGCCTGTTTTGGCTACCAGCACGGTGCCCGCCGCTACCCGGCGCACACTTGCATTTCGGTCAACGACGAGGTTGTTCACGGTATCCCGTCTCTCCGTCGGGTTCTCCGCGAAGGTGATGTCGTTTCGCTGGATGTGGTCGTCTGGTATCAGGGTTACATCGGTGACAATGCGTTCACCGTTCCGGTCGGGCCGGTTTCCCCGCTGATTGAAAAGCTTCTCCGGATCACGCGTGAGGCGTTGGACCTCGGCATCCGGCAGGCGCAGGTGGGCAATCGCATCGGCGACATCTCCAGCACCATCCAGCAGCATGTTGAGTCGCACGGCTTCAGCGTGGTGCGCGACATGGTTGGGCACGGTGTCGGGGCCGCGATGCACGAGCCGCCGGAGATTCCCAACTTCGGCCGTCGCGGCACCGGTGAACGTATTAAGCCGGGTATGACTCTCGCGATCGAGCCCATGGTAAACGCCGGCGCCTACAAGACCCGGACGCTCTCGGATGGCTGGACCATCGTCACTGCCGACGGCGCGCCGTCGGCGCACTACGAGCACACCGTCCTCACCGCCGACACGGGCCCGGAGATCCTCACGGTTCCGCGTCTCGTCGCCGCTCAAGTTCTCTCCTGAAAATTTCTCCATCAACTCTCAACAGCTAACTCTTAACTAAATCCACCATGCCTCGTCTCCTCGGCGTCGAGATCCCCGCGAAGAAGAAAGTCGCGTTTTCCCTCCGTTACATCAACGGCATCGGCGCCACGCGCGCCGACCTTTTGGTCAAGGAGGCCGGGCTTAACCCCGATATGCGCGCGCAAGACCTCACGGAGGAGCAGCTCAACAAAATCATGCAGGTCATCACCGAGCACAAGTGGGTGCTCGAGGGCGACCTGCGCCGCGAGATCGCCGGCAACCTGAAGCGTCTTCAGGCCATCAACTGCTACCGTGGCATCCGCCATCGCCGCAGCCTCCCTGTCCGCGGCCAGCGCACCAAGACCAACGCCCGCACCCGCAAGGGCCCGCGCAAGACCGTCGGTGTGACCAAGGCCAAGGAAGCGTAAGCCCTCTAACCCTCTCCCAACATGGCCGAAGAAAAGTCCGCTCCGAAGAAAGAGAAACCCGCGAAGCCCGCCGCTGAAGGCGCGCCTGCCGCTGCTGCGAGTCCTGCCGAGAAGAAGGCCAAGGGCCTCAAGGCCGCCGCCGATAAGGCTGCCGGCATCCCAGCGGCTGAAGGCGCCGCGCCAGCCGCGCCCGCCGCCGAAGGCGCGCCGGCCAAGCCCGTCGAAATGGTGCACGGCGTCGCTCGCCAGCCCACCGCCGAGGAACTCCTCAAGGAAGAGCTTGGCGTCATCAAGGTGCGCAAGGCCAAGGGCTCGAAGAACGTCACCTCCGGCTACGCCAATGTCCTCGCTTCCTTCAACAACACGATCGTGTCCATCACGGACCTGAAGGGTGCGGTCATTGCGTGGTCGTCCGCCGGCAAGTGCAATTTCCGTGGCTCCCGCAAGTCCACCGCCTACGCCGCCCAGGTCGTCGCGCAGGATGCGGCCCGCAACGCGATGTCGCATGGCCTTAAGGACGTCCAGATCCGCGTCTCTGGTCCCGGCCTCGGCCGCGACTCCGCCATCCGCGCTCTCCAAGCCATCGGCCTCGAGATCACGTCCATCGTCGATGTCACCCCGATCCCGCACAACGGCTGCCGCCCTCGCAAGCGCCGCCGCGTCTAATCGGTCGGGAATCGCTAATCACAAATCGCAAATCCTAATTTTCCATGGCTCGCTACACCGGCCCCACCACCCGCATCAGCCGCCGCTTCGGCCAGCACATCCTAGGCTCCGGCAAGGCCTACGAACGCCGCCCCTTCCCGCCTGGCGTTCACGGCGCGAAGATGAAGCGCAAGGTTTCCGAATACGCCACCGGCCTAAACGAGAAGCAGAAGCTTCGCTATATCTACGGCCTGCTCGAGCGCCAGTTCCGCCGCGTTTTCGCGATCGCGAAGAAGGAGCGTGGCGTCACCGGCGAGCGCTTCCTCCAGCTCCTCGAGACCCGCCTCGACAGCACCGTCTACCTCCTCGGACTCGCCAAGAGCCGCGCCGCGGCTCGCCAGTTCGTGAGCCACGGTCACATCCGCGTCAACGGCCACAAGGTCGACATCTCGAGCTATAACGTCCAGCCCGGCGACGAAATCGAGGTCAAGAACGCCCCCGCCTCCCGCCAGCTCGCCACGCGCTGCCTCGAGGAGAACCGCATTCGCAACGTCCCCGGCTGGCTCGCCATGAACGCCGAGACCTTCAAGGCCTCGGTCGTCCGTCTCCCCACGCGCGACGAGATGACCGCCGACGTCAACGAACAGCTCATCGTCGAGTTCTACTCGCGCTTCTGAGATCAGCCCACCCACACCCTCTCAACCCTCAACTTCTCCGCCTCCCGCCATGCCCAAACGCCTCGGAAAGTTCGAACTGCCCAGCAAGCTCACCAAGGTCGAGGAAGGTTCCACTCCGACCTATGCCAAGTTCATCGCCGAGCCCTTCGAGGCCGGCTACGGCCACACCGTCGGCAACTCCCTCCGTCGCGTCCTCCTCAGCTCCATCGAGGGCGCCGCGATTTCGTCGATCAAGATCTCGGGGGTAAACCACGAGTTCCAGTCGATTGACGGCGTCGTCGAGGACGTCACCGACATTGTCCTGAACCTGAAGAAAATCCTGATCGTCTCCCAGAAGCGCGACACGATCTCCCTCCTCATCAAAGTCACCAAGACCGGCGCGGTCACTGCCGCCGACATCCAGGCCGATGCCAACATCACCATCGTCAACCCCGATCAGGTGATTTGCACGCTCGACCACAAGCGGACCTTTGAGGCCGAGATCGAGATCAAGACCGGCCGCGGCTACTGGCCCGGCGAGTCCAACAAGAAGGAGGAGCAGGCAATCGGCGTCATCTCCGTCGACTCGCTGTTCTCTCCCGTGCGTCTCGTGAAATACGCCGTCGAAGCCACCCGCGTCGGCCAGATCACCGACTACGACAAGCTGATCCTGGAGATTTGGACCGACGGTCGCATCACGCCCGACGACGCGCTGAAGCAATCCGCCTCCATCCTCAAGCACCACCTCGACGTGTTCGACCGCGTCTCGCAGGAGGAATACGAGTTCGAGAACCAACAGTCTGAGGTCAGCGAGGAGCAGAACAAGCTCCGCAAGCTCCTCAACATGTCGGTCAACGAAATCGAACTCTCCGTCCGCGCCGCGAACTGCCTCAACAACGCGAACATCACCACCGTGGGCGAGCTCGCGATGAAGACCGAGCAGGAGATGCTCAAATACCGCAACTTCGGCAAAAAGTCCCTCAACGAGATCAAGGAGAAGCTCGAGGCCCTCGGCCTCTCGCTCGGCATGAAGTTCGACGAGCGCCTCCTCGACGCGAAGAAGGAAGCCTGAGGCATTCTTGATTTTCGGTTCCGGATTTTCGATTGCCCCGGCAGTCGGGCATCCGGGGCCGCACTAAGGTCAAGGGCCGCAAAATACCAAAACCATTCTGGCCTCGCGCCGTCCGTCGTCGCCGCACGCTGCGACCGGATTGCCGATCGGGGCCGTCCTGAAAGAACACCACCATGCGTCACAACAAACATCACGCCTCCCTCGGCGTCACCCGCGAGCATCGCAAGGCGATGCTCTCCAACCTCGGCGCCGCGCTCATCCGCCACGGTCGCATCCAGACCACGCTGACGAAAGCCAAGGCCCTGCGCCCGTGGATCGAGAAGGTCATCACCAAGGCCAAGAAGGCCGGCGCCATCCCGCGCATCGAGAAGGACGGCAAGCAGCTCCTCCAGCCGCGTGCCCTCCACCTGCGCCGCCTCGCGATCGCGGACCTGCGCGACGAGGACATGATCACGAAGCTCTTCAACGAGACCTACAAGGAGTTCGAGAAGCGCCCCGGCGGCTACACCCGCATTTACAAGCTAGGCCCGCGTTCCTACGGCGACGCCGCCAGCATGGCCCTCATCGAGCTTGTGAAGGCCGACGATCCCGGTTACCCGAAGCGCAAGCGCCGTCCGGCCAAGGCCGCCAAGGCCAAGGGTGCCAAGGCCGACGCTTCGGCCAAGCCCGACGTCGACCCGGCGGCCGAAGGCGAGGCCAAGGCCTGATTCTCCACCGGCAGGATTCCTGATTTGAGCGCGCCGGCGTTTTTGCCGGCGCGCTTTTTTGTGGCGCCCGGCGCACGCGTCGTCATTCGCTCAAGCGGTCTCCATGCTCGAGTTTGCCACTGCCACTGTCGTCTATTGCCTTCTGGTCGCAGGGGTCTTCCTTGGCCTGTGGCTCTACTACGACCGGCGGGACCACCGGCGCTTCGAACTGGAGCGCCGTCGTTGTGCCTTCCATTGCATCCGGTGCGATCGCCTCTACGCGGCGCCCGCGGGAACCGAGGTGGCGGATTGCCCCGCTTGCGCCCACCGCAACCTGCGCCTGCGGTTCTGAGGGGCGCTGGGAGCGGGCCGGCGAGAGGTTTGGCCTGGTGGGGCGCACGAGTTGGTCATCTGCCCATCAATGCGGCGCGTTGCCGCCGCAAAAACCGCGTCGTTTTCGGCGGGCTTGCGGGCGGGCCTAAGGTCCGCCTTGTTCGCGCGTCATCTCCCGCGTGTCCTCCGCCTCCGCTCCTCCCGCTGACTTCGATCCCTACGCGCCGCGCCCGACGCTGCTCGAGCGCCACGGCGCGTCCATCGCGGCCGCCGTGGTGTTTGTGCTCACGATCGTGCTGGCGGTGGTGTCGTTCCCGCCCTTCAAGGCGCCGGAGTTCGCGTATGCGATGCTCGTGCCCGGTGCTTTCTGGGCCTACACTGGCCCGCGGTTAAAGGTCTATGCGTGGACAATGCTCGGGGCGCAGGCCGTGGCGTGGACGATTTTGCTGGGCTGGCTCCACAACGTGACGTGGGCCGGCCTGCTTTTGCTCGGGCCATTCGTGGGTGGGTGGGTGGGATCGTGGTATCTCGCGGCGTGGTGGGTGCTGCCGCGGATGGTGGGGCGGCCCACGCTCACGCGGCTGGTCGCGGTGCTCGGCCTCGCGGGGGCGTGGGTGCTGATCGAATGGACGCGCACGTGGCTGCTCGGCGGCTTCCCGTGGCTGCCGCTGGCCGCAAGCCAGTGGGAGCGCGCGACGATTCTGCAAATCAGCGCCTGGACCGGGGCGCAGGGCGTCTCGTTTGTGCTCGTGATGATGAATCTGGGCTTCGCGGCCTATGCGCACCGGCTCTTCCGCGAGGGTGCGACCGGGCTGCGGAAACGCAGCCAGGAGTTTTTTCTCGCGCTGTTTTTGCTGCTCGTGTGCGTCTCGGTGCACATGCAGGAGGCCTTTAACCGCCGGGGCTTCGCGCAGCCGCTCGGCTCCGTCGCCCTCGTGCAGCCGGCGATCCCGCAGGACGTGAAATGGGATCCCGCGCGCGCCGCGGGCATCCTCGAGATTCTTGAGCGCACCACGCTTGACGTGGCGCGCGGCCGCCCCGCGCCGGATCTCATCGTGTGGCCGGAGGCCGTCACGCCGCTGGCGGTGCGTGGTGACGCCTCGATGCAAGCGTTCGTCGAGGACGTCGTGAAGCGCGCGCGCGCGCCGCTCCTGCTCGGCTCGATCGCCGTGGAGAACCGTGGCCAGCCCGCCGAGGCGTGGCGCAACGGGGCCTTTGTCGTCACGCCGGGCGAGGGCCTCGCGGAGACCGCCTACGCGAAGCGCCGGCTCGTGCCCTTTGGCGAGTTTGTGCCCCTGCGCCCCGTGCTCGGGTGGCTGGAGAAGGTCGTGCCGGTGGGCGGCGACTTCGCGGCGGGCGATTTCGCGTCGCCACTGCGGCTGACGCTGCGAGGGCAGGCGGTCGACGCCGGGCCGTTGATTTGCTACGAGGACATTTTCCCCGACCTCGCGCGGGCGAGCGCGCGGGCGGGGGCGCACGTGCTGGTGGTTGTGATCAACAACGGTTGGTTCGGCCAAGGCGGAGCCGCTTATCAGCACGCCGCCCACGCCGTGCTGCGCGCCGTCGAGACGCGGCGCC
This sequence comes from Opitutaceae bacterium, assembly GCA_016794665.1. Classification (GTDB taxonomy): domain Bacteria; phylum Verrucomicrobiota; class Verrucomicrobiia; order Opitutales; family Opitutaceae; genus ER46. Next base: position 8,842 of record JAEUHB010000162.1, on the reverse strand, counting down.
CGGTGCTGCGTTGCGGCAACTCCGGTTGGAGCGGTTGGATCGACGAGTTTGGCCACGTGCGTGCGGTCGTCACGGACGCGCAGGGCTCCGTCTATTTCCGCGGTTCGCGCACCATCGAGGTCACGCGCGACGCGCGCTGGATCGACCGGCAGACTTTCTTCACCGAGCACGGCGATTGGTTCGTGCTCGTGTGCGCGGCGCTCGCGGTTGTCGGGATCGCGGCGTTGAAGCTCGGCGAGTAGCCGGCGCGGGGCCAGACTGTCAGGGGACGGTGGCGTTTGCTGTGCGGGGCCCTTGGGCTAGCGATGGGGAAACGTCGCACGGTTCGAACCGCCGTGCGTCCGTCCCTGACCCCTTCGCCCCATGAAATCCGCCCGCCTCCTGCCATTGCTTGCGCTGTGCGCCGCCAGTTCCGCCTGGGCCCAGACCGCACCCGCGCCCTCCGCCACCGAACTCGCGAAATACGACCGCAATAAGAACGGCCGCCTCGATCCCGAGGAAGTAGCCGCCCGCGACGCGGACCTCGCCGCCACCGCCGATGGCGTGGTGCGCCTCACGCCCTTCACCGTCGATAGCACGCGCGACCGCGGCTACTTCGCGGAGAACACGCTCGCCGGCTCGCGCCTCAACACCAACCTCGCCGATCTCGCCGCCTCGATCACCGTCGTGACGAAGCAGCAGATGGAGGACACCGCGTCGCTCGATATCAACGACGTCTTCCGCTACGAGGCCGGCACCGAGGGCTCCTCCACCTACACGCCATCCCTCGTCGATCGCGGGACGGTCAAGGACACCGTCGCTGGCTACACGTTTGGCAACGACGGCACGACGACCACCAACGCCCAGTCCAACCGCATCCGCGGCCTCGCTTCGCCTGACTCCGCGATCAATAATTTCTCCACCAACAACCGCATCCCGTTCGACGCCTACAACGTCCAGTCCCTCGAGATCTCGCGCGGCCCCAACTCACTCCTCTTCGGCCTCGGCACGCCCGCGGGTGTCGTCAACACCAACACCGCGCAGGCCGCGCTCAACCGCGACACCAACACGCTCACGCTGCGCACCGACCACAACGGCTCCTTCCGCACCTCCCTCGCGGTCAACCGCTCGCTGATCAAGGACAAGCTCGCGGTCTATGGCGCCTACCTCTACGACAACCGCCAGTTCGAGCGGAAGCCCTCGCGCGATCTCTACCGCCGCGGCTACGGCGCGGTGACCTACAAGCCGTTTGCGAACACCGTGCTCCGCGGCTTCGCCGAGGGCTACCAGAACAACGCCAACCGGCCCAACTTCATGACGCCGCGCGACCAAGTCACGCCGTGGCTCCAGTCCGGCCGCCCGGCCTACGATCCCGTCGCCCGCACGGTCACGATCCTCGACTCCGGCCGCACGCTCGGGCCCTACGTGTCCAATGTCCTCTCGCCGGGCTACAGCGCGACGGTGAACACTGTGCTCGGCGCCGGCGCCTTCGGCACCGTGGCCAACAATCCGCTCTATGTCGCAGGCCTTGTGGGTGACGATGTGGCCCGCCCGCTCCGCCGCATCGACAACGGCACCCCGGTCGACTTCTTCGCGCGCCAGCCGCAGTTCTTCGCCCCGGCGCAGACCAACCCCGCGACCGCCGTGCCCACGCCCGCCACGCTCGGCTGGGTCGCGCAGGACCCGCGTTTCCTCACGCTAGATCGCATGTGGACCGCTTCGGCCAACCTGCCGAACCCCACCGCCAACATCGGCGGCCGCACGTTCACCTACGGATCCTGGCAATGGTCAGGCGTCACCAACAAGTCGATCTACGACTGGACGCGCTACAATCTTCTCCAGCCGAATTTCTCGAAGCAGCGGGCCGCGAACTACAACCTTGAGTTTGAGCAACGCATCCTGCCCAACCTCCACTTCAGCGCCGGCTGGCTGCGTCAGGACATCGAGGAGACGAGCAACCTCACCATCAACCAGCTGCAGGGCGCCACGATCGGCATCGACACGAATCAGCGCCTGCCCGACGGCTCGCCCAACGCCTACTTCGGCTTGCCCTTCATCTACGAGGGTGCGGGTGGCGGTCTCGACACGTTTGTGATGCCCGAGACGGATGACAACTACCGCGTCATGCTCGCCTACGAGCAGGACTTCACGAAGAACCGCAACTGGCTCCGCTGGCTCGGCCGCCACCGCATCCTCGGCCTCTGGCAGGAGCAGGACGTTTACCGCCAGGTCAATCGCTGGCGCATGAACTTCACCGCCGGCGACGCTGATGCGACGCTGCGCTACGTCACCAATCTCGCCATCCCCAACGGCACGCAGCAGGCGCTCAGCACCGCGACCATGCGTCACTACTATTTGGCCAGCCCCGGCGCCCCGCAGGCGCGCGTGAGCCACTCGTCCGGTTTCTACGGCAACCAAGGCTCGGCGGGTCCGTTCACGTCCCAGGTGCGCGTTTGGAACTACAACACGAACCAATTCCAGAACTCCTCGATCCAGGAGGAGCTGCTCTTCTCGCCCGCGGGCAACGGCCAGGGCGCGACGCAGCGCGAGGTCAAGGGCACTCAGTTCGCCGTGCAAAGCTACTTCTGGCAGGACCGGCTCGTGACCACGCTCGGCTGGCGGCAGGACGACTACCGTGCGCGTGTCACCACCACGGGCCCGATCACGCGCGTCGACGGCACCGTGGTCGAGCCCGCGCTCTCCAACGATCGCCTCTTCCTTCGCAACTCCACGGGCATCGTGAACCGGGACCTGTTCCTCAATCGCTTCAATCGCTGGGACAAACTCTCCGGCTCGACCAAGACGCTTGGCGGCGCCTTCCGCCCGCTCGCCAATTCGTCGTTCGTGAAGCGCACGGTGGGCGAAGGCGGCGTCGCCTCCGAGTTCCTCCAGAGCCTTACGTTTTACTACAACACGTCGGACAACTTTAACCCGCCCGCGACGTTTCAGACGGACTACTTCAACCGCCCGCTCCCCAAGCCCACCGGCAAGGGCCGCGAGATGGGCGTTGGTTTCAACGCCCTCAACAACAAGCTCGTCGCGCGCGTGAACTGGTATGAGACCGAGAGTCAGAACGAGCGCACGGCCGCCGCTGGCACGCTGCTCGGCCGGCTCATTTACTCGGACACCACCACCGGCATCCCGTGGGCCAGCACCGTGCAGCGTATCCGCAACGGCATCGCCGCCGGCCGCACGCTCCAGCAAATCGTCGCCGTCAACAACTGGAACAGCGACGCCGTCAATCCCGTCAACGACACCGCCAGCCAGCAGAAGATCTGGGAACTCCTCCGCCTGCCGGTCAACTACTACAGCGGCCTGAGCTCCGGCGGCACGCAGGACAGCAAGGCCAAGGGCGTCGAGCTTCAGCTCACCTACAATCCGCTCCCCAACTGGCGCATCAAGCTCACCGGCTCCCGCGACCGCGCCACCTACAAGAACATCGCCCCGCAATACGACGCTTGGCTCGCCGTGCGCCAGCCCGTCTGGGAAGCGATGGCGGCCCCCGAGATCCCTGATTTCACCGACCCCAATTCCGGCGTTCGCTACTCGCTCTCGCGTTTCTGGACCGGCTACGGGTTTGCCGGCGTGGCGCGGGTCGAGAACACCGATGGCAACACCAGCCCGCAGGCCTACCACAACAACGTCGTGGTTTCGCAGGTCGCGCTCGCCAAGGCGCTCGAGGGCGCCGTCTCGCCCATGCAGCGCCAGTATCGCGGCTCGCTCCTCACGGGCTACGATTTCCGCGAGGGTCGGCTCAGGGGCGTCGGTCTCGGCGGCAGCGCGCGCTGGGCCTCCAAGGCCGCCATCGGCTTCTACGGCAAGGTCGGCGACCCGCGCAACGCCCCCACTGTGATCAACCTCAACGACGTCACCCGTCCCGTCTATGATGACGGCGATTTCCAGAGCGACCTCTGGATTTCCTACAGCCGGCGTATCCTGAACAACCGCGTCGGCTGGAAGCTCCAGCTCAACATCGAAAACTGGACCGAGGGCGGCCGCCTGATGCCCACGCAGGTCAACTTCGACGGCACACCCTGGGCATTCCGCATCATCGACCCGCGGCGCTTCGTGCTCACGTCGACGTTCAACTTCTGATCCAGCGCAGATTCGCTGGTCGGCCCTTCGGACTCCCTCGCTCGCGAGGGAGTTCTTTTTTGTGGCGGCGCCGGCCTCTCTGCTGAGTTCATCGCCCCGTGTCCCCGGCCGCTTTCACCCTTGCCCTACGTGGCGCCGCCCTCGTGGCGGCCGTCGCGCTGGCTTATTGGGGCGCGCTGGCCGCGCCGTTCTTCTTCGACGATGCCGATGCGGTCGTGAATAACCCGACGCTGCGCGGCGGCCTCCGCGCGGCGCTGGCCCCGCCGGCCGATGGCAGCGCCGTCACCGGCCGCCCGCTCGTCAACGCCACCTTCGCCCTCGACCACGCGCTGCACGGCCTGTCGCCGCGCGGCTTCCGGCTCGCCAACGTCGCGCTGCACGCCGCGAGCACGCTGCTGCTCTTCGGCCTCATCCGCCGCCTGCTGTCATCGGCGAATGCTCAACCTTCCACGTTCAACCCCACGGCCGCGATCGCGGCGGCGGCCTGGTCGCTTCATCCGCTCCAAACCGAGTCCGTCATCTGCATCGCCCAGCGCACGGAGCTGCTCTGCGGATTTTTTTATCTGCTGACGCTGTATGCCTTCGCGCGCGGCTGGCTCGTTCTCTCCGGCGTCGCGTGCCTGTTTGGCATGGCCAGCAAGGAGGTCATGGTCACCGCGCCGCTCGTCGTCTTGCTGCTCGACCGCACATTTGTCGCGGGCAGCTTCGCCGCGGCGTGGCGCGCGCGCCGCGGCTACTACCTTGCGCTCGCTGCGACGTGGCTGCTCCTCGCTGCGCTCGTCGTTTCCGCCGGCGGTTCGCGTGGTGTCGCCGCCGGTTTCAACCGCGGCATCTCGTCGTGGTCCTATCTGCTCACGCAGGCTGAGGCGCTCGTGCTCTACGTGCGGCTCGCGCTGTGGCCCCATCCACTCGTGCTCGACTACGGCACCGCCGTCGCCCCCGGGCTCGGCGCAGTGTGGGGGCAAGGCCTGCTGGTCCTGGCGGCGCTGGCGGCGACGGTATGGGCGCTCGTTCGCCGGCCGGTGCTCGGGTTTTTCGGCGCCGCCTTTTTTCTGATCCTCGCGCCCAGCTCCAGTGTTGTGCCGCTTGTCACCCAGACCCTCGCCGAGCATCGCATGTATCTGCCGCTCGCCGCGCTCACTGTCGGCTTTGCGCTGCTCGTGCAGCGCCATCTCGCTGTCGGGTTGCTGGTCGTGCTGGTCCTCGGCGGCGCCACGGCGCTCCGCACGCGTGACTACCGCGACGCGGTCACGATCTGGAGCGACACCGTCGCCAAGCGCCCGCTCAATGCCCGCGCGCATCACAACCTCGCGCTCGCGCAGCAGGCGGGCGGCGACGTCGAGGCGGCGCACCGCGCGTTCGCCCGCGTGATCGAGCTGGCACCCGACTATGCGCCCGCGCGGTTCAACGGGGGCGTGGCGCTGCTTGCTCGCGGCCGCTTTGCCGAGGCTTCGGCTCAGCTCGCCGAGGCCGCGCGTCTTTCGCCCGCGCTCCGCAACGAGGCCAAGTTCGCCGACGCCCAGTTCGAGCTCGGCCGCCTCGCGGAGCGCGACGGCGATCTCGCCGCGGCCGAGGCCAAGTTCCGCGAGGCCCTCGATCTCGCGCCCGATCACCTCGGGGCACGCTCGCGGCTGGGGCTTATGTTTGCGCGCGCGGGCCGCCTCGAGCCCGCCGCCGCCCAGTTCCGCGCGGTGATCGCTGCCCGGCCGGCCGATGCCGAGGCGCACGCCAATCTCGGCAACGTCCTCCTGCTTCTCGGCCGTCCGCGCGAGGCGCTCGCCAGCTACGAGACCGCCGACCGCCTCAAGCCCGGCGATCCGCGCACCGCGGAGAACATCCGCCTCGCCCGCGAGGCGCTGCGCTGATTTTTTCCCGCGCATGTCCGCTCGCCTCCCCGCGTCCGCCCTTGTCGCCTTTGCGCGTGACCTGCTGCTGCGCGCGGGGCTCGAGTCCGACAAGGCCGTCACGGTCGCCGAGATCCTCGTTGAGGCCGATTTGCTCGGCCACACGACCCACGGCCTCGCGCTCCTGCCCGCCTACCTGGCCGAGATCGAGAAGGGCGCGATGACCAACGCCGGCGAGCCGCGCGTCGTCGCAGATTTTCCGGCCGCCGTCACCTGGGATGCCCAGCGGCTGCCCGGTCCGTGGGTGATCCGGCGCGCACTCGATCTCGCGATGGGCCGCGCGGAGCAAAATGGCCTCTGCAGCGTCGCGATCCGCCGCAGCCACCACATCGCGTGCCTGGCGGCTTACCTGCGGCCCGCGACCGAGCGCGGCCTCATGGTGTTGCTCACGTGCTCGGATCCGAACGTGTGCAGCGTCGCGCCGTTCGGGGGCCGGCGCGAAGTCTTCACGCCCAACCCGATCGCCGCCGCGTGGCCCACTGCCGGTGATCCGGTGATGCTCGATTTCTCCGCCTCGATCACGACCAACGCCCTCACCAAACGCCTGCAGACCGAGGGCAAAAAGTTTCCCGGCGCGTGGGCGCTCACCGCCGCCGGCGAACCCAGCGACGATCCCGCCGTCTTCTCCACGAATCCGCCCGGCACGCTCCTGCCGACGGGCGGCCTCGATCACGGACACAAGGGCTACGCGCTCGCGCTCCTCGTCGAGGCGCTGACCGGCGCGCTCGCCGGCCACGGCCGCGCCGATCCGCGGGAAGGGTGGGGCGCCACCGTGTTTCTCCAGGTGATGAACCCCGCCTACTTCGGCGGCGCCGCGGAGTTTCGGCGGCAGGCCGAGCACGTCGCCGCTGCGTGCCGCGCCACTCCCCCGCGGCCGGGCGTCGCGCGCGTGCGCTTGCCGGGTGAAAACGGCCTCGCGCTCCGCCGCGATCAGCTCGCGCATGGCGTCACGCTGCATCCGTCGATCCTGCCCGCGCTTACGCCGTGGACCGTCAAGCTCGGCGTCGCCTTGCCGTGACGCCCGGGACGTGCGCCTCTGAAATCGAAAATCGAGAATCCAAAATCGAAAATCCCATGACTTCCGCCCAACTCCGCCGCGCCCGCGAGGCGCTCGATTCCTTCGCCGTCGAGACGCCCTCGTGGGGCTTTGCCGACACCGGCACGCGCTTCGGGAAATTTTTCCAGGACGCCGCCGCGATCGACCTCGGTGACAAGCTCGCCGACGCCGGCCACGTGCACGCACTCACCGGCTGCTGCCCGACGGTCGCGGTGCACGTGCTCTGGGATTTCAAGCCCGGCCAGGACCCCAAGGCCGTCGCCCGCCTCGCGCGCAAGCACGGCGTGAAGATCGGCGCGATCAACCCGAACCTCTTCCAGGACCAGTGCTACAAGTGGGGCTCGTTCGGCAACGGCGACGCCGCCGTGCGCGCCGCCGCGCTCCGCCATTGCCTCGACTCCATCGCGATCGGCAAGGCGGTCGGCAGCGACTACCTTTCGCTGTGGTTCGCCGACGGCACGAACTACCCCGGGCAGGACGACATCCGCGCGCGCAAGGCCCGCTTCACCGAGGCGCTCCGCGCGTGCCACGCCAAGCTCGGCCCGAAGCAGACGATGCTCGTGGAATACAAGCCCTTCGAGCCTGCGTTCTACGCGACCGACATCGCCGACTGGGGCATGGCCTTCCTCCTCGCGAAGAAAGCCGGCCCGCGCGCCAAGGTGCTCGTCGACACCGGCCACCACTACAACGCGCAGAACATCGAGCAGATTGTCGCCTGGCTCCTCGACGAGGACATGCTCGGTGGCTTCCACTTCAACGACCGCCGCTACGCCGACGACGATCTCACGCTGGGCTCCATCGATCCCTACCAGGTCTTCCGGATTTTCCACGAGATCCATGCCTTCGCCGCCGACCGTGGCCGCGCGCCCAAGATCGCCTACATGATCGACCAGTGCCACAACGAGAAGCCGAAAATCGAGGCCACGATCCAGACGGTCGTGATGGCGCAGGAACTCTACGCCAAGGCCGCGCTCGTCGACCACGCGGCGCTGCGCCGCGCGCAGGCCAAGGCCAACGTCGTCGACGCCGAGCTGATCCTGAAGCGCGCGTTTTTTACCGACGTGGCGCCCGCGCTGGCATCGTGGCGGAAGGCGAACCGGCTCCCCTCCGATCCGCTCGCCGAGCATCGGCGTCAGGGCTACGCGCGTGCCGCGGCCAAGGATCGGGCGCGCCGCCGCAAGGAGCTAGGCATCGGGCGCGGCGGGAGCTTCGCGTAACAGGGTCGCTGGCTGGCGAGAACACTACACTTAGCGTCGCTCGGGTGGCATCGTGCGCAAGGTCGCGGCGAACGCCGCGTGCGCGGCAACCGCCACCGGACGATGCTTCACCGTCGTGCCCGCGGGATCCGCGCCAAGCCAGTTGTTGCCCTTCCAGTTCTTCGCCGGGCGAATCGGGCGCGGCGCGAAGCCGCCGCCGCAGTTGGGGCACACGTTGAGCAGCACGCGCTCCACGCAGGCTGCGCAAAACGTGCATTCGTAGGAACAGATGCGCGCTTCGGTCGAAGCGGGCGGCAGCGGTTTGTTGCAGTTCTCGCAGGTCGGACGGAGTTCGAGCATGGTGGGAAAATTAGTTCGCGCTCTGCCGATGCGAGCGCGAATGCGCGGATGGCGGGACAGACGCGCGTTTTTCCGCGGCGAAGTTGTCATCGCCCAACCGGAAGCAAACCGGGCAAGGAGCGCATGATGTAGGCGGGGTGCCCTCACCCCCCCAAGGTTGGTGGGATAAAAACCCCGGGGGGAGGGCCCCCCCCCTACATAGTGTCAAACCCCCACCCCGCAGCCGAAGCCCCGGGCGCCGGTGTAGGAGT
>JAEUHB010000139.1 GCA_016794665.1 Opitutaceae bacterium | reverse complement strand
CGGGCCGACGATGTATGAGCTGCTGCACCGCACCTACCGCGGCTACCTCACGCACCCCAACATCGCCGCCGCCCTCCTGCTCGAGCACGGCTGCGAGAAAGTGCCCAACGACGTGATGCGCCACCACCTCGCCGCCGCGGGCGTCGACACCTCGCGCCTCGGCTGGGCCAGCGTGCAGCTCGACGGCGGAATCGCCAAGGCCCTCGACAAGATCGAGGCGTGGTTTGCTGAAAAACTTCCCGCGCTCCCGGCCGCCGCACCGGCATCGGCCCCGCTCGGCGCGCTGAACCTCGCCCTGCTCGCGAGCGGGCCCGTGGCCGCTGCGACTGCCGCGGCCTTCGCGCAAACCGCGCGCGCGACGCTCGGCGCCGGCGGCTCCGTGCTGCTCGCCGAGGGCGACCCGCTGCTCGCGAGCGCGGAGTTCCGCGGCGCCGTGCTCGGCGACACGCGGCCCCGCGCCACCTTGATCTACGGCCAGCCGCTCACGCGCGCGGGCCTGCACGTCGTCGAGAGCGAAACGGATCACTGGGTCGAGAACCTGACCGGCTTCTGCGGCAACGGCGCGCATCTCGCGCTCGGCCTTGCCACCGAGCACGGACGCCAGGGCCACCCGATGCTCCCGCTCGTGCAGGTCGCCGAACCCGCCGAGCGCGGCCGCATCCCCGGCGACGATCTCGATCTGTTTCTCACCGGCGAGGCCGCCGCGGATGCCGCCGCCATCACGGCACGGCTCGCTGCGGTCGCGCAACGCGAGCGCGCCGCGGTGGCAAACGCGCAGGGCTTCGTCGATTTCCAGCTCACGCGCGGCTTGCTCGGGCTGACGACCTGACCGCGGCATGGCGCCCTCGCCCACCGCCTCCCGCCTCTGCCCACCGATCCTCGCGGTCGGATTGCTGACGGCGAGCGCCGCCGCGGGCATCGCCGGCGGGTGGGCCGCCCGCGCCGATGTCGGCGCCTTGATCGCCCAACGCATCGCCGGCGCCCGCGGCGCGATGTCGCCGGAGAACGTCGCGGCGCTGCAAGCCGTCGATTTTCGCCTGTGGCTATGGGGGGCCGCCGCCGCGTTGGCTGTCGCCGCATGGATCGCATGGCGCACGGGCCCACGCTGGCACGGGCAGCTCGCGACGACCGCGGAGCCGCTGGGCGGTGTCGCGCTCATGGTGCTGTGCACGGTTGCGGTGCTGGCGCGCTGGCCGCTGACGCTTACCGAGGGATTTTTCCGCTACGACGACTTTGATCTCCTGAGCATCGCGCAGGAGCACCCGTGGTGGCGCGCGATCTGGCTGCCCCACGGCGATCATGTTTTTCCCCTCACGCGCGTGCCGGCGGCGATCGGGCTGGCGCTGTTTGGCACGACAGCCTGGCCCTACAATCTCGGCGTGCTCGCGTGCATGATCTCGATGATGACGATGGGCGGCCTGCTGCTGCGTGCGTGGGGCGCGGGACGGGCGGCGCAGCTTTTCCTCGTCGCACTCACGGTGGGCTGGAGCCCGTGGGGTGAGCTGATGGCGGGCTACTACATCCTGAGCAGCTACACGCTCATCGCCGCGTGCGGGCTGGCCGTGGCGTGGGCGTGGCTGCGCTGGCGCGAGGCGCGGCGCTCTCGCTTCGCGTGGCTCGCGGCGCTCGCGTTGCTCACGGCGACGCTGATCGATATTTCGGGTTGGTATGTGCCGGGGGTGTTCGGCGTGTTTCTCGCCGCGGATTTCCTCGGCCTCGAGAAACCTCGCTCGCTGCGCGCCTGGCTCGTCGCGCACCGCACGATGATCGGTGGCGTCGTGCTCGCGACGGCAGCCGGCCTCGCGTGCATGGTGTATGCGTATGCGGTGGTGAACCGTGGCTTGTTCCTGAGCATGGGCGGCGGTCAGGGCCGCTCGCTCCTGCGGCTCGCGGCGGATTTCGCCTACCTGATCGACGTGGGGCTGCTGGTGTCGATGGCGGTGCCGTATGTCTACGCCCGCCTGCCCGTCGCGGTGCTGGGCGTGCTTGCCGCGGGGGCGTTCGTCGCGGCGGTCTTGTTTCTGGGCCGGGCGCTCGCTCGTGCGACGCGCCCGCAGCGACTCGCGCTCGGCGCGGGGGCGGCGGTCGTCGCCGGCATCGCGCTGATGGTCGCGCTGGGCCGGCCTTCCGAGTCCACGCTCGCGGTGCGCTGGGCGGCGAAGCACGTCGGCCCCGCCTATGTCTGGCTGTGCCTGCTCCTGGTGTTCGCGTGGCATATCCTTTGGGTCCGGGCCGATGCCCGGCGCCGCGCACTCCTCGCGGAAATCACGGTCGCGCTGCTGCTGGGGTTTGGCGTGGCCCAGACAGCGATCGGCCGGCTCGGACTCGCGGTGGCGTTTCCGCCGTTCGGCTACGCCGCGGAAATCCGCGACGCCCGCGTGCGCCGCGCCGCGCTCGACGAGCTGCGCACGCAACTGCTGCCTGCCATCCAACGCGCCCGCGGCAACGAACCGATCACGGTGCCGACGCTCGACGGCAGCTACCTCGGGGAGCGGTGGCCGAGCCTCTTCGACTACAACCTCGCCACCTACGCGCCGTTTTTCGGCGACAGCCTGCGTGGCATCGCGCTCGTGCGCACCGCCGCCATGCACCCGTGGCCCGCGCCGGGCGCCGCCACGGTGCCGTCGCTGCGCGCTGTGGTGTCGCCGGCGTTTCGCGCGGCGCTGCCGCGCGACGAAATCCTGCGGCGCTTCTATCTCGGTCGCATGGCGCTGCGCACCCATCCCGCCGCGGCGGACGCCTTGCCCGCGCTGCCGCTCCCGTCCGGCGATTTCGATCCGGAGGCGCAGCCGCGATGGCTCTTCTCTGCAGCGGGGCCCGCCGCCGGCACGGAGGTGCGTGCGGTGCTCGCGTTCACGTCCGACTTCGGCCGCCACGAGGCCGCCGCCACCGTCGTGCTCCGCGCCGGGGAGCACGCCGAGGCCGACCTCCGGCAGATCGTGGCGTTTGCGCTGAGCCGGCGGATTTCCGACGTCAGTCTTCGCGTCGAAAGCCCCGCCGATGCCCGGGTCACGATCGCGCCCTTGCCCGCCCGGTGAGCACTTGCAATCGCCGCCGCCGCGCGCATGGTCTGCGCCTCGTTCTTTGATTGGTTCGCGCGTCCATTCAAAGGACCCTTGGCCTTTTGGTCCTGGGTCCCTTGGTCCTTCCGGCTTTCTCCCTTTCCGGGGGTGTTCTGGATTCTACCCTTGGTTGGCGTGCGCCGCTGCCTGTCGAGAGTCGTGGGTCTCTCGTTAAATCCCCTGCGAACAAAATAAACGGCAAGACTGAAGAAATGCCCTTGGCTGCTTAATGACAGCCACGTTGGCCCCGCGACACCTGCTAGCGGGAGCCGACGTCGACAGCAGGCATAGCGCGCGGAGCGGTCCGCGGACCGCGCGCCGTATCTTCAATCCGGGGAATGGCCTGGGCCTCAGCGCGTGCGATGGCGTGACCCGGGCGACGACAAAGTCGCACTAAACATGGTAGACGCGGCGCGCAAAGGTCAGGGGCACGCGGGTTCAACTCCCGCCACCTCCATGCTTCGCCCGTTGGGCTACGCATG
>JAEUHB010000103.1 GCA_016794665.1 Opitutaceae bacterium | reverse complement strand
ATTTCGATGCTGCGCTGGCCCTGCTCGCCGCGCCGCCACCCGAGCTTATGCTTGAGCGCGCCGCCCTTCTCCCGCCCGCCGCGGCCCTCCGCACCCTCGAAGAGGCAATCGCGCGCCTCGGTTCCATCGTGACACTGCACCAGCGCGCCCTGGCGCTCGAGGAGGCGACAGGCCGGATCGATGATGCCGCGGCGCGCCTCGCCCGCCTGGCCGCCGAGAGCGAGCGTCCCGAGAATTGGCATCGCCGCCGCGGCGATCTGCTCGCGCGCGCGGGCCGCGCGGCCGAAGCGCGCAGCGCCTACGCCGCGGGGCTCGATGCCATCGCCGCCTTGCCCGCATGGCTCCGCGCCTCGCCCGATACCGTGCGCCTCGCGGCCGAACTGGCGCAGCTCGCCGCCCCTCGCTCCTGAGTTTTCACCATGATCACCCGATCCCTGCTCCTCGTCCCGTTCCTGCTCGGCGCCTTGGCCCTCGACGCTGCCACCACCATCGTGCGCGGCCCATACCTTCAGTCCGCGACTCCCACCAGCATGGTCGTGCGCTGGCGCACCGACATCGCGGAGGGCTCCGTGGTTTCCTACGGCACCGAGCGCGGGAAACTCGACAAATCCGCCAAATCCGAAGGCATCCTCACGGAGCATGTCGTGCAGCTCAGCGGGCTCGCGCCGGGCACGAAATATTTCTACACCATCGGCCCGAGCGCCGTGAAGATCGAACCCGCGAAGGCGGCGACCACGAAGGCCGCCGAGGCCGAGGATGCCCCGGGCAAGAATCCGATTAACTCCTTCACGACCCCGCCACCCATCGGGCCCGCCGCGCCCACGCGGGTCTGGGTGCTCGGCGATCCTGGCACCAAGAACAAGGTCCAGCAGGACGTGCGCGACGTCTACTACAAGTTTACGGGCACCCGCGCCACCGACCTCTGGCTCATCCTCGGCGACAACGCCTACCCCGACGGCACCGACGCGGACTACCAGAAGGCCATCTTCGAGATGTATCCGAAGACCTTGGCCACCTCGCCACTCTGGCCCACGCTCGGCAACCACGACGGTGCGAGCGCGAACTCCATCACGCAGTCGGGCGTCTACTACGACATCTTCACCCTTCCCACCCGCGGCCAGGCGGGCGGCGTGCCCTCCGGCACCGAGGCCTACTACTCCTTCGATTATGCCAACGCCCACTTCATCTGCCTCGATTCCCACGACACCGACCGCTCCGCGGACGGCGCCATGATGCAGTGGCTCAAGGCCGACCTCGCCGCCACGCAGCGCGACTGGATCATAGCGTTCTTTCACCACCCCACCTACACCAAGGGCACTCACGATTCCGACAAGGACAGCGACTCCCGCGGCCGCATGAACGACATGCGCCAGATTTTCCTCCCGGTGCTCGAGCAGGGCGGCGTCGATCTCGTGCTCGTCGGCCACTCCCACGTCTACGAACGTTCTTGGTTGCTCGACGGCCACTACGGGAAAAGCGAGACCTTCGATGCGGCGAAACACATCAAGCAAAAGGTCTCCGGACGGCCCGAGGCCGACGGCCCCTACCGCAAGCCCCGCGCCCGCACGCCAAATTTCGGCCACATCAACAACGTCACCGGCTCCGCCGGCCACGCCAGCTCGAAGCCCGTCGCGCTCAACCACCCCGCCTTCTACCTCTCGCTCAACGAAGCAGGGTCCTCCGTCATCGACATCGACGGCCTGAAGATGAACGTCACTTTCCTCAACGACAAGGGCGAGAAGCGCGACTGGTTCAGCATCGTGAAGGAATGACCTGCCCGCCGAATCGCGGCGCCCCCGCACCAAGCGGAGCCTTGGATCGCAGCGCCGCGCGACCCGATTCCGCAACCCCGCCTCTTCCCGCCGCATGAGCGACTCTGCCCAGTTACCGCCCGCCCCGACCGAGTCTCTCGATTCCGCCATCCTGCGGCAGCTGATGGACACGATTCCGGACAAGATCTACTTCAAGGATCTCGAAAGCCGCTTCGTCCGCAACAACGCCGCGCACGCCCGCTCCCTCGGCGCCGCCTCGCCCGCCGATTGCGTCGGCAAGACCGACGCCGACTTTTTCTCCGCCGAGCACGCCCAGCACGCGCGCGAGGACGAGCTCCGCATCATCCGCACGGGCGCCCCGGTGCTCGGCAAGATCGAGCGCACCACGCTGCGTGATGGCACCCGCCGCTGGGCTTCGAGCACCAAGCTCCCGTGGCGCGACGCCACTGGCGCCATCATCGGGACCTTCGGCATCTCGCGCGACGTCACCGCCACCAAGGAGGCGGAGGAGAAACTCACCGAGGAGCGCAACCTCCTCCGCACGATCATCGATCACCTGCCAAGCCGGTTATACCTGAAGGACACCGCGTCGCGCTACGTGCTCAATAACGCCGCGCACCTCGCCCTGCTCGGCGCCGCCTCCCAAGCCGACACGCTTGGCAAGACGACGCTCGACTTCTTCCCCGGCCCCCGCGGCGAGCAAGCGCTCGCCGACGATCGCCGGGTCTTCGACACCAGGCAGCCCATCCTCAACCAGGAGAAATCGGACTTCGGCGCCGGTGGCGCCGTGCACTGGTCCCTTGTGACCAAGGTGCCCCTCCACGACCTCCGTCAAAATCTCGTCGGCCTCATCGGCATCAGCCACGACATCACCCGCCGCAAGGTCGCCGAGCAGGAACTCCAGCGGCGCCACGCCGAGATGGAGACCGATCTCCGCATGGCTCGGCAGGTGCAGGAGTCGTTTCTCAGCCGCAGTTACCCGCGCTTCCCGCGCACCGCGACCGAGGCGGCATCGGCGCTGCGCTTCGCGCACCGCTACGTCGCCGCGTCCACGCTCGGCGGCGACTTCTACGCGATCACGCAGCTCTCCGATACCCGCTGCGCCGTGCTGATCTGCGACGTGATGGGCCACGGTGTCCGCGCCGGCCTGCTGACGGCGCTCATCCGCGGCGTCGTCGAGGAGATGGGTGGCCGCGCCGCGGAACCCGGCCACGTGCTCGGCGAAATCAATCGCAGTCTCACGCCCATCGTGGAGCACACGGGGCAGCCCGTGTTCGCCACGGTCTTCTTCGGCGTCATCGACCTTGCCGCCGGCACGCTCAGCTACGGCAACGCCGGACATCCGCCACCCATCGTCCGCGCGGCGCGCTCGGCGGAGATGAGCCGGCTCGCGCCGGCCGATCCCGAGCCGGCCACAGGGCTGATGCCCGATTTCGACTACAGCACACGCACCTGCGCCTTCATGCCCGGCGATCTCCTCCTCGCGAGCACCGATGGACTGGCCGAGGCCGCATCCGCCAGCGGCGCGCAATACGGCGAGGACCGCCTGCTCTCCTTCCTCGCCGCCCACCGCGATCTCCCGGCGGATCTGTTGCTCGAGCCGCTGCTCGCGGAGGTCACCGCCTTCACCGGCCACGCCACCTTCGACGACGACCTGTGCGCCCTCGTGGTCGAGCGCGTGCGATGATTTCCGGCCGGTAGGGCCTGACCTTGGTCAGGCCTCGCCGACAAAACCGCCCAGTGGGCATCGACCAAGGTCGAGCCCTACGCAATCCGGTGAGCCGCGCCTCACCACGCAATCCCGTAGTCCTCGCCGTAGTCCGAGGCCGCGCCTTGGAACGCCCCGCGTGCCCGATCGATCAGGATCGCGGTGATGGGTCCCGACGTGCGCGGCGCGGTTTCGACCCGGTAGCCCATCTTCGCGAGGTCCGCGCGCACCCACGGCGGAACGTCCTGCCGGACGACGATCCGGCCGGGCTCGGACTTGTGGTCGCCGAACGACGACTGCATCTGGAAGCTCTCGATGTTCGCCGCCTCCGCCGCCTGCTGCACGTTCATGCCGAACTCCACCACGTTTAGGAAAAACTGGAGAAGATTTTGATCCTGCGAATCCCCGCCTTGCACCGAGAACGCGAGGAACGGCATGCCGTCCTTCAGCGCGATCGACGGCGAGAGCGTCACGCGCGGCTGCTTGCCCGGCGCGACCACGTTGTAGGGATTCATCCCGCGCTCAAAGACAAAGCTCTGCATCCGCTGCGACAGCCCCACACCCGTCGTGCCTGCGATCACCGCGGGGAGCCACGCGCCGCTCGGCGTGACCGACACCACCCAGCCGTTCGCGTCCGCCGCCTGGATCGAGGTCGTGCCGGCATGGAAGGCCTCGTCGTGGGTCATGGCGGAGAGCCGCTCGCCCGTCGGCGGGCGCCGCACGGTGGGCGGCACCGGCGTCCATTTCTCCAGCAGCTCGGCGAACGGATTCTCGCCGCCCTGGAATGGGTAGGGATCGCCAGGGCGGGCCCACGGGTCGTTGCGCTCCCAGTCAATCGTCTCGAATCGCGACCGTGCGTAATCCTTGGACAACAGCCCGCGCATGGGCTCGTCCGGCGGAAACTCAGGATCTCCGTAATAGAAATCGCGGTCGGCGAACGCGAGGTTCATCACCTGATACAGGGCGTGGATGTAGCGCGTGCTGTTGTAGCCCATCGGACGGAGATCGACGTGCTCGATGAGATTCAGCGCCTGCAACAGGACCGGGCCCTGCGTCCAATGGCGAAGCTTGCAGACCTCGATGCCCTTGTAGGTCGTGGTCGCCGGCTCCTCGAGTTTCACGCGCCAACGGTCGAGGTCGTCCAACTCAAAGAGCCCGCCCTGCTCCCTCGTCGAGCGAACGATTTCCTCGGCAATATCGCCGCGATAAAAGCGATCGTAGGCCGCCATGATCGCGGCCTTGCGGTCCTTGCCTGCGGCGAGGGCGTCGCGCTCAGTGGCCACCAGTTTGCGCAGCGTGGCCGCGAGATCGGCCTGACGAAAGACCTCCCCGGCGTGCGGTGCCGCGCGCTTCTCGGGATCGCCTTCATCAAGGTGAGGGAGGAACAGCCGCCGCGAATACGGCCAGCGCGCCAGCCGGTGGCGGGCCTTCTCCATGTTGTCCGCAGCGGCCTGCTCGATGGCGTAGCCGTCAGCCATCGCGATGGAGGGCGCGAGCACTTGCGCGAGCGACATCGTGCCGAATTCCGCAAGCATCACCATCAGCCCGCCCGGCGTGCCGGGCGTGAGCGCCGCGAGCGGTCCGTATTCCGGCGGGATCGGCATCTTCTTGTCGCGGAAAAACCGCACCGTCGCCCCGCTCGGCGCCACGCCCAGGGCGTTGACGCCGATGACGCGACCCTCCTTGGGATTGTAGATCAGGGCCTGCGTCTCGCCGCCCCAGCCGAGCGAGTCCCACATCGTGCACGCGGCGCCGAGCATGGCGCACGTGGCGTCGACGGCGTTGCCGCCCTGCTCGAAGATCTTCGCGCCCGCGGTGGCCGCGAGCGGCTTGCCGGTGATGGCCACCCATTTCGTGCCGTGCAGGATTGGCTTGTTCGTGGGCTGCGCCGTAATCGGCCCGGCGCCGGCGAGCAGGAGGCAGAGGAACCATCGCATGGAAAACACCAACAACCGAAACCGCCCGGGAGGCGAGCCATGAAACGCCTCCGCAGTTGAACTACCCGCCGCAATTGCCAGCGTCCTCCGCAATGCCCTCCCCTCGACTCCGCCGCTGGCTGATCACGCTCGCAGGTCTGCTCGCCGTTTACACCATCGTCGGCTTCCTGGTGGTGCCGCCGGTCGCCAAGGCGCAGGCCGAGAAGCGGCTCTCCGCCGAGCTCGGCCGCAGCGTGCGCCTCGGCAAGATCGCCGTGAATCCTTTCACGCTCTCGATCACGATTGATGATTTTGCCGTGCTCGAAACCGACGGCGCCACGACTTTTGTCGGCTGGCGGCGCGTGTTCGTCGACTTCGACGCCCTCGCCTCGCTGCGCGGCGAGTGGGTGCTGAGCGAGGTCGCGCTCGACGGCTTCACGAGCCGCGTCGTCGTCAACGCCGACCAATCGCTCAACTTCTCCGACATCCTTGCGAAGCACGCGCCGAAGCCCGGCGCCTCCCCTGCCGCGGCCAAGGCCGTCGCGAATGCGGAAAAATCCAAGCCCCGCCCCGTGCGCCTCGCGAGGCTGGCCGTCACCGACGCGCGGCTCGATTTCAGCGACGCTTCGCTTCCCCGCAAATTCGCGACGGCCATCGGTCCGGTTTCATTCACGACCACGGAGCTGCGCGCGCCAAGCGCGGTCGGCGCCCCCTACAGCTTCGAGGCCACGACGGAAGCCGGCGAGAGAATCGCCTGGTCCGGCACGCTCCAAACCGAGCCCGTCGCCTCCATCGGGGAGTTTGCCATCGAAAACATCAGCATCCCGAAATACGCGCCCTACTACGCCCACCGCGCCCAGGCCGACCTGACCGAGGGGAAAATCACCGCCCGCGGCCGCTACGAGGTTCGGCTCAACCCAGCGGGGACGCATGTCGCCAAACTCAATGGTGCGTCGATCCAGCTGCGCGGCCTGAAGGTGGTCGAGCGCGCGGCCGGCAGCGAGGCCATCGCGCTGCCCGCGATCGACCTCACCGGCCTGAACGCCGACGGTGTCGCCCTCACGGCACACGTCGCTGCCTTCACCGTGACCGGCGGGCAAATCCGTGCGCGGCGCGAAAAGGACGGCTCAATCAATCTGCTTGCGATGCTCCAGCCCGCTGCGCCCGCTCCGCCCACCCGTCCAGCGGCGTCGCCTTCGCCTTCCGCCGTCCCTCCGTCGAGCGCACCCAAGCCGGAGTTCACGCTCGGCGAGCTCGCCGTGAAGGATCTTCAGGTCGAGTTCGCCGACCAAGCCGCCCCTCGGCCGGTTGCGCTCACGCTCACCGCCATGCAGCTCGGCGTGAAAAACCTCTCGCTCGCAGCCGGCGCGACCATGCCGGTGCAAGTGGCCTTCGCCGTGGCGCCGCAGGGCTCGTTCAAGCTCGTCGGGGCCGTGCAGCTCGCGCCCTTGAAGGCCGATCTCAAGCTCGACCTTGCGGGCCTCGAATTCCCGCCTTTCGCACCCTACGTCGAGCAGTTTGCCAATGCCCGCCTCGCCCAAGGCAGCCTGACGACCTCGCTCGCAATCCAAGCCGAGTTGCCCGAGGGCGCGGCGCCGCGTGCCACGCTCGCCGGCGACGTGCGCGTCGAGAAACTCGGCGTGCTCGACGCCCGTAGTGAAGAGATCGCTGGATTTCGCGCCCTGCAGCTCCGCGGCCTGAAAGCCACCTCGGCCGCGGACCTCGCCGTGGCGCTCGACGCCGTCGAAATCGATGCGCCCTACGCCCGCGTCGTCGTCAACGCCGACAAGTCGCTCAACCTCGCCGGCCTCGCGCGCCAGCCGGCCGCACCCGCGCCGACTGCGGCCCCATCCCCCGCGCCCGCCACCCCCGCGCCCGGCCCAAAGATCGACATCACGCGAATCGTGATCCGCGACGGAGATTTCCGGTTCACCGATCGCTCGCTGGAGCCGCACGCGGGCCTCTCGCTGCGCGATTTCGGCGGCACCATCGCCGGCCTCTCCTCCTCCAGCCCCACCAAGGGCGAGCTCGATCTGAAGGCCACCGTCGATGGGACGGGCCCGGTCGCCATCAGCGGCACGCTCGACCCGCTCGGCGCGGTGAAGACCGTCGATCTTAAGGTCGACTTGAAGAACGTCGATCTCCTCCCCCTCGGACCCTACAGCGGGAAGTTCGCCGGCTTCGAGCTCGCCCGCGGCAAGCTCGCGCTCGACGTGAAGCTGAAAATCGACGGCCCCGTGATCGATTCGGCGAATGTGCTTACGCTGCGGCAATTCACGTTTGGCGCGCCGGTGCAGAGCCCGGATGCGACCAAACTTCCCGTGCGCCTTGGCGTCGCGCTGCTCAAGGATCTCGAGGGTAACATCGTGATCGACGTGCCCGTCGCCGGCCGCACGGACGATCCGAGCTTCCAGATCAGCCGCGTCGTGTGGCGCGTGATCGGCAACCTGCTCGCCAAGGTGGCGACCTCTCCCTTCGCGTTGCTCGGCGCGGCGTTCGGCGGCGGCGGCGACGAGCTGGCGTTCCAGGAATTCGCCACCGGCGCCTCCGCGCTGAACGCCAGCGAGACGAAGAAGCTCGAGACGATGGTGACCGCGCTGAAGAACCGCCCCGGCCTCAGCCTCGCGCTCGAGGGTGGCTACGACACCGCGGCCGACACGCACGCGCTCAAGCGCGTAAAGCTGGCCGACACGGTGCGCCGCGCCGCATGGGAAAAGAAACGAGAGACCACGCCCAACCTCCCGCCGCCGGATCAGTTCACGCCCACGCCGGAGGAAGCCGTCGCGGCAACGAAGAGGCTATTCGACGAGAAATTCCCGCCCGGCACGCCGTTTGGGGCGCCGCTGCCCGCCGCCCCCAAGCCCGTCGAGCCGCCGCCGAAGCCGCAGGGCTTCTTCAAGCGCATCGTCTCAACGATCACGCGCGAGGAGAGCCGCCAGCGCGCCGAGGCCGAAAAGGCCAACGCCGCGCAGAACGCCGAACACGCACGCGCGGTCGCCGCCGCGCGCGCCGCCGGCCTGCCGCTCGAGGAAATGACCGGCCGCCTCGCCGAGGCCGTCGAGGTCGATGCGAATGACCTCCGCGCGCTCGCGCAGGCGCGGGCGGAACGCGTGCGCGACTACTTTCTCACCTCCGGCGGCATCGCCGCCGAGCGCATCTTCCTCGCGAAAGCCGCCGAGACCATGAGACCCGAGGGCAAGGGGCCGCGGGTGTTCCTCGAACTGCAGTGATTCAGAACCGCCCGCGCACGCCCGCGACGAAGCCGATGCCTTGGTTGGTCTTGAAGAACTTCAGGCCATTGAGCGCGACATCGGTGCGGGGCGCCTCATCGGTGATGTTGGTCGCATCGAGGAACACATCGTAGCGGCGGTTGATCGAGTATTGGAGCTTCACGTCGAACATCAGGCGCTCCTCGTTGTAGACGTCGATGCCAGTGACCGTGCTCTTGTATTTCTCCGCGACCCAGTTGGCCAGGACGCGCGCGTCGAACCCGCGATGGCGGAAATTAAGGCCGGCGTTGCCGCTGCGGGGCGCGAGGTTGGCGAGCCGCGCGGTGCTCGTCACGCCGCCAAAATTGCCCTGGGTCTGCAGGTAGGTGTAGTTGGCGAAGGCGCCGAGACCGCGCCAGGCGCCGGGGAGGAAGCTGAACTGCTGCGTGTAGTTTGCCTCGATGCCGCGGACGCGCGCGTCGCCGATGTTGCGGGTCATCGTAAGCGTGTAGCCCGCGTAGAGGCCGTTGCCGTCAATGCCCGTGCCTGGGACCGTGTCCGAAAAGCTGCGGGAGTAGTCGCTGATCTCCTTGAGAAACGCGCCGAGGCTGAACTGACCGACCGGCTCGAAATATCTCTCCACGCTGACCTCAAAGTTGTGCGTGAGGTAGGGCCGCAGCTCGGGGTTGCCGACGGTGACGGTGCGGTTCTCGGCATTTTCCGTGACGCTGGGCAGCAGGCTCGCGACGGGCGGGCGCGAAATCGCGCGGTTGTAGCTGGCGCGCACCTGCATCGACGCGGCGGGGCTGTAAACAAGGTGCAGCCCTGGGAAGAAGTGGCGGTATTTGCCGCCGTCCGTGTTGCGGCGCACGAACGAACGCCGCGCGCGTGCGGCGTTGGCCGCGACGACCGCGGGATCGAGGCTGGCTCCGCCGACGCTGTTGCCGCCCCAGCTCGCAGTGGTGTTGCGCACCCAGGCGGTGCCCTCGGTCTCGGTCTCCTCCATGCGCACACCGCCCGTGATGCGGACGGGGCCGATCTTGGTCCGGGCCATCAGGTAGGCGGCGCCGATTGATTCGCGGAAACTCACGTCACCAGCCGTCGCGGTCGCGTAGCTGTTGTAGGCATCGGCGGCGGTCTGCCTCCAGTAATTGGCGGGGGCGGCCGCAGGATTTTTCGGGAAGGGGAACGGCCCGTAGCGGCCGTCGCCCTGCATCTGGCGCGAGTCGGCGTAGGGCGTGAGCACGTCATCGGCGGTGTTCGCGATGCCGTCGGCGCCGACAAAGGTCTGGATGCCAAAATCGGTCTCCGCCGTGCGGCGATCGTCGCCGTATTTGAGGCCGGCCTTGAGTGTCACCGGCAGGGCGGCCGCAAACACCTGGGTGAAGTCGAGCCGGGCGCCATAGAGGTCATTCGGCGCCTTGTAGGACTGCTTCTGCATAAAAGTCATCGTGTAGCTCGCCGGGTCGTAGATCGAAGGCCCCGCGGTCTGGCGAAAGTTCGGATACCACGCGTCCTGCCCTCGCCGATCGATCTCGAAGCCGATGCCGCCTGGCGCCGTGGTGCGCGCCTGCGCGCGAATCCAGCCGGGATACGAGATGTCGGCGTGCGAGTAGCTGCCGCGGATCTCCAGCGTGGCGGAGCGCTGGAAGAGCTTCAGCTCGGCGCCGCCGGACACGGAATAGTTGCGCGAGTTTTTCGAGAAGGCCGGCGTGGATTCGAGGACGCCCACCGAGGCGGCGTGCGGGAGGAGCACGGAGCGCTCGTAGGTGCTGTCGGCCGTGAAGTTCGCGGCCGTGGCGGCGGGATTGCCGAAGCCGGGCCGGTAATAGACCTGATACTGGTCGTTGGTGTTGAAGCCGAATCGCGCGAAGAGGACGAGGTCGGGCGTCGCCTTGTAGTCCACGCTCAGGCCGGCGTTGCGGGCCTTGGCCGCGTAGCCGAAGTCGCCGGTGCCGAAAAGGCGCGTGAGCGGGTTGGCGGAGTTCGGGTTGAGGTAAGTCTGGGCAAAGTTGTAGAGCACGCCGCCGGGCCCGATCTCGTCCTGCGTGGTGTAGGAGACGCGGCGGCTGACATTGAAGGCGATGCCGAGGTTGCGCTGGCCGCCAAAGGCGTTGAACGAGTCGGAATAGGCCAGGCTGAACAGATCGAGGTTGTCGGCCTTGTCCTCGAAGAGGCTGCCGCTGAAGCCGCGCTTCCGCCAGAGCACGCCGCCGCTGACCGTGATCCGCCGGCCGGGCAGGTCGAAGGCGCGGCGCGGCACGAGGTTCACGTAACCCGCGACGGCGTTGGCGTCCTGATCGGGCAGCGGCGCCTTGATGACCTCGACCGTCTCGAGGTTGGCCGTGCCCATCTGCTCGATCTGGTAGTCGCGGATCGCGCTGGTGCCGCCGGAAGACGCCATGCGCTCGCCGTCCACGAGGAGCGACGAGAAGCCCGGCCCGAGGCCGCGTATCTGAATGGTGCGCACCTCGCTGCCGACGGTCTCGGTCGTGATGCCAGGAAGGCGCTGGATGAGCTCGCCGGGATTGGCGGCGGGGTTGCCGAAAGTATCGGTCGCCGCGACCCATTTGGGGTTGTCCGCCTGCCGCTGCGTCTGGATCGCGAGCGCGCTGCCCTCGCGCACGCCCTTCACCGAAAAGGCATCGAGTTTGTAGACCCCGGACGACAACGCGATGTCGCGCGCCACCATCGCGCCGGCGGCGACCGCCACGGCGACGCGCGCTGGATCGAGCCCGGCGTAGTTGACCAAGAGCGTGTGCTGGCCCGCCGGCACCACGAGCGTGAAGCCACCGCCACGCTCGCTGACGGCGCTCAGGCCCGTGCCTTCCACCGCGATGATGGCGCCGGGGAGCAGATCCCCCGTGGCTTGGTTGGTGACGAGGCCGGAAATGATCCCGGATTGCACATCCGCAGCTCGGAGATTTGCTGCCACTGCGAGGCAAACTGCCGTTAGAAGGAAACGTGCGTGAACGATCATGGGGCCTGAGGTTGCGGAAGCGGAGGATTCCGCTTCCACCGCGAGTTTGGCCCGTGGCGCCGCCGGGCAAGAAGAAACTCGCGCCCGACCCGCGGCGGGCGTTGGCTCGCGCCGCCATGAAGGCTCGATTGCTTCCCCTGTTGCTCCTCCTCTGCCTCACCCCCGGCGGCTGCGCCGACCACGCCACGGCGTGGCGCGCTGGCGCCGGCCGCGAGAGTATCACCCCGCCCGCCGGCGTCTGGATGACCGGCTACGCCTCGCGCACCAAGCCCGCCGAGGGCACCGCGCAGGATCTCTGGGTGAAGGCGCTCGCCGTCGCGGATCCCGCGGGCAATCGCGGCGTGCTCCTCACGCTGGACCTCTGCGGCATCACCCGCGAAATCTCCGACCGCGTCGCCACCGAGATCGGCCGGCGCCACGGCTTGCCGCGCAGCGCGGTCATGACAAACGTCTCGCACACGCACTGCTCGCCTTTCATTCCGGGCAACATCGCCGGCCTCCGCATCCTGCCGGCCGACGGCCAGAAAAAGGCCGAGGACTACGCCCGCGCCCTTGAGGAAAAAATGATCCGCGCCGCCGACGCCGCGCTTCGCACGCTCCGACCCGCCACGCTCGCATGGGCCGAGGATGAAGCTCACATCGGCTATAACCGCCGCGAGAATCCCGCGACCGATGTGCCGGGCCAGCGGGCCGCCGGAAAATTGAAGGGCCCCTTCGATCCGCGCGTCCCCGTGCTCGCGGTGCGCGCGGCCGACGGTGCCCTGATGGCGCTGCTCATGTCCTACGCGTGCCACAACACCACGCTGCAATTCTACCAGTGGCACGGCGACTACGCCGGCTCCGCGCAGGTCGAGCTGGAGAAACGCCATCCCGGCGCGACCGTGTTGTTTGCCATCGGCTGCGGGGCCGACGCCAACCCTGCGCCCCGGGGCACGGTCGAGCTCGCCGACCAGCATGGCCGCGCCCTCGCCGACGCCGCCGACCGCGCGCTCGCCAAAAAGATGAACCCGATCACCGGCCGGTTCGCCTCCGCGCTCGAGGACATCACGCTCAACTTTGCTCGCCGCCCCACCGAGGAGCAGCTCCGCATCGCGCGGGAAAAGAACCAATCGAACAAGGAAATGCACCAGGCTTGGTCAGCCGTCGTGACGGAGAAGCTCCGCACCCAGGGCGAGGCCGCCCTGCGTTACTCCTATCCCGTTCAAGCATGGAACCTCGGCTCGCTCTCCTGGGTCGCGCTCGGCGGCGAGGTAGTCGTCGACTATTCGCTGCGGCTCCGCCGCGAGCTGGGCGAGAACCTCTGGGCCTTCGGCTATTCGACCGACGTGATGGCCTACATCCCGAGCGAGCGCGTGCTCAAGGAAGGTCGCTACGAAGGCGACACCTCGATGGTCCCCTACGGCCAGCCTAGCCCCTGGGCGCCGGGGCTCGAGGACGCGATCGTCTCGAAGACGCGCGAGCTCGTCGCCCGCACCCGCGCCGGGAAGTAACCACGCAATCGCTGTAACCAAACCGGGCGCGGCCGGTTCATGTTCCAACCGACCACAACCGGCCCATGCTTCAGCTCCGCTCCCTCACGAAGCGCTACGGCGCACTCACCGCGCTTGACGGCGTCTCACTCGACCTCGCCCGCGGCGAATTCTTCGGGCTGCTCGGCCCCAACGGCGCGGGCAAATCCACCACGATGTCGCTCATCGCCGGCCTGCGCGCGCCCGATGGCGGCACCGTCACGCTCGACGGCCAAACACTTGCCGCCGCCAGCTCCGTCGCCCGCCTCGCGCTCGGCCTCGTGCCCCAGCACGTCGCGCTCTACCCGGACCTCACCGCCGTGGAGAACCTGCGTATCTTCGGCGAACTCTACGGGCTGCGCGGCGCTGATTTGCGCGCGCGCATCAGCGAGGCACTTGAGGCCGTGCAGCTCGCCGACCGCGCGAAGGAGCCCGTGAGGAACTTTTCCGGCGGCATGCAGCGCCGGCTCAACCTCGTCGCCGCCCTGCTCCACCGCCCGAAGCTCCTGCTCTGCGACGAACCCACCGTCGGCGTCGATCCGCAGTCCCGCAACGCCATCTTCGAATACCTCGAGCGCCTCAATCGCGAGGGCCTCACCATCATCTACTCGACGCACTACATGGAGGAGGCCACGCGACTCTGCTCCCGCATCGGCATCATCGACCACGGCAAACTCCACGCCCTCGGCACGCTCGACGAGCTGCTCACGCGCCTGCCGTTCGATGAGGAAATCCGCTTCGCCGCCACGCCGGACACGGCGTCGTTTGCCATGCAGCTAGGCGCGCACGGCGACCTCGCCACCGCCGACGGCGCCCACCGGTTCCGCCCGGGCGCCGGCTTCAAGCTTTCCACTTTCTACACCCTCGCGGAGTCCCACGCGCTGCCACCGCGCCTCTTCACCCAGCAACGCCCGACGCTCGAAGCCGTTTTCCTCCATCTCACCGGCCGGAGCCTCCGTGACGCCTGAGCGCAATCGGAAATCCAAACCAGGCATGAACCCGATCCTCGCCCTCCTCCGGAAGGACTTCCTCAACTTCCGCCGCAACAAAGCCGCGGTCTCGCTCACCTTCATCGTGCCCTTTGCGATGATCTGGCTCTTCGGCCAGATTTTCGGGGTAAACCGCAAGGACTCCGGTCCCAACGGCATCCCGTTCGCCGTCGTCGATGCCAGTGGCAACGCCGCTTCCGCCAAGCTCATCGCCGCGCTCCGCGGCGAAAAGACGTTTCGCGTCATCACCGAGCATCCGTCCGCCGCGCCGAAGCGCCCGCTCACGGAGGCTGATCTCCGGCCGCTGATGGAGGCGCCCGGCGCGCCGTTTCGCTTCGCGCTCGTGCTGCCCGCCGACCTCGTGAGCGATTCGCGGCTCGGCCTCCGCCTGAAATTTCTCTCCAACCCGCGCAACGAGATCGAGACGCAGACGGTGAACGGCATCCTGCAGAAGACTATTTTCTCGCACGTGCCCGAGCTGCTGGGCCAGTCACTCGGGGCCAACGCGAAACGGTTCATCGGCGAGGACCGGCTCCGGCAATTCAATCGCGGCATCGCCCGCACCGTGACCTCGGCTTTCGGCGGCGATGCCGACGAACTGGAACGCCGGATGTCGTCCGCCGATTTTGGCTTCGGTGATCTTACCCAACCGCGCGACTCCTCGCCCGCCGCGCCGGGACAAAAATCCAGCGCCGCGGATGTCCTCAGCCAAATCGTGAAGATTGACACCGAGCAGGTCGTCGGCGCCAAGGTGAAGAGTCCGCAGGCCACCAGTCTCGTCGGCGGCTGGGCGATCCAGTTTCTGCTCTTCGCGCTGAGCGCCTCCGCCGCGAGCCTTTTCCGCGAGCGCGACGCGGGCATTTTTCAGCGCCTGCTCGCCGCGCCCGTCACGCGAGCGCACATCCTGTGGAGCAAATTTCTCTACGGGGTCGCCCTCGGCCTGGTGCAGCTGGTCGTGCTGTTCGTCGCCTCCAGCTGGCTCTACGGCATCGAGGTCCTGCCCCACCTCGGGCCGCTCGTGCTCGTTTGCTTGTTCGCCGCCGCGGCCTGCACGTCGTTTGGCATGCTGCTCGCCGCCCTCTCGACTTCGCCCGAGGCCGCGAGCGGCTTGGCCACCTTTCTCATCATGCTCATGAGCGCCGTGGGCGGCGCGTGGTTTCCGATTACCTTCATGCCGGAGGTGATCCAGTATTTCAGCAAACTCACGCTGGTCTATTGGTCGATGGAGGGGTTCAGCGCCGTGCTCTGGGCCGGCCAATCACTCGTGCAAATCCTGCCGATCCTCGGCGTCCTCGCTGGCACTACCACCGCGGTGATGAGCCTTGCGGTCTGGCGTTTCAACCGCGGCCCGATTTTCGGGTGAGGCTGCAACCGGTGATTGTCCGCCCCCATGGCGCCCCCGCCTTCCGGCCCAGCGCCGGTTAAGGCTTTGACAAGGGTTGCACCCGTCCGTCCGATCACGGGTCTGCGCGCGCCCACGCGCCCACCTCGTCCCATGGTCCGGTCTCCGCCTTTTCGCTATCGCCCATCCGTGGCGTTTTCCCGGGGCCTCGCCGTGTTGATTTGTGCCACGGGTCCGGTGTGCGGACAGGCAAGCGCGCCAACCGCGGCGCCGGCACCCCTTCCCGCGACGCTCACCCTCCGACAGGCCATCGAGCTCGCGCTGTTCCACAATCGCGCCCTCGCCAAGGCCGGCCTCGACCGCGAGGTCCAGCGCTACGACCTGCGCGTCGCGCAGGACGAATTCGCGCCGGACCTCACGCTCAATTCCACCGTCCGGCACAATCCCGTCTCCACGCCGTCCTCCGAAACGACCACGCGCACGGGCAGTGCCTCCGCGGTCGTCTCGCAGCGCCTGCCCACCGGGGCGCGTGTCGCGCTTTCCTGGGACAACACCGCCACCGATCGCACGGCCGCGACCAACAAGGTCTACGACTCGAGCGTCTTCGTTTCCCTCGACCAGCCGCTGCTGCGCGGGGGTGGCTTCGCGGCCAATCTCGCCAACCTCCGCATCGCCCGCCTCGCCGAACAGTCGAACGTCCTCGAGTTCAAGCGCGGCGTCATCGCCACGGTCACCAACGTCGTGCTGGCCTACCGCTTTCTCCTGCAGGCCCAGCGCTCCGTCGACGTGAGCGAGACGGCCCTCACCCGCGCGCGCGAGCAGCTCCGCGTCAACCGCGCCCTCGTCAGCTCCGGCATCCTCCCGCCCGTTGAAATCATCCAGACGGAGGCCGACATCGCCACGCGCGAGTTCAACCTCCTCAACGCGCAATCCGCCCGCGACTCCGCCCGCTTCGCCCTCGTGAAGCTCATCGACACCTCGCGCGACGAGAACTTCGTCGCCTCCGACGTCATCGACGTTCCCGCCTTCGCCCTCGATCTTGAGACGTGCCGGCGCCTGGCGTTCGAAAATCGCCCCGACTACCGGCAGGCGCTACAGGGCAAGTCCATCACCGATCTCTCCGCCGACGTGGCCCGCAACAACAAGCTCTGGTCCCTCAACCTCAACTCCCGCTACCGCCTCGCCGGCACGGCGCCGCGCTACGCCGAGTCGCTCGACCGCACGCTCAACCGCGCCAACGAGGACTGGAACGTCGGCCTCGCCCTCTCGGTGCCCTTCGGCGATCTCACGCGGCAGCAGGGCTACCTCCGCGCCCGCAGCCGGGCCGACAAGGCCGCCCTCGATGTCGCCGAGATCACGGACAACATCGAGCTCGAGGTCCGCGACGCGCTCCGGACCATCGAGCTCTCCCGCAAGCGCGTCGAGGTCTCGGCCGTCGCCCGCGAGCTCGCCGAGCGCAAGCTCGAGATCGAGCGCGGCCGCCTCCAGGCCGGCCGCACCACCAATTTCGCGATCATCACCTTCCAAAACGACCTCGTGAACGCGCGCCTCAACGAGATCGGCGCGCAAATCGCCTATCTCAACGCCCTCACCCTCCTTGAGCAGACCCTCGGCACCACCCTCGCCGCCTGGGGCATCCGCATCCAGGATCTCGATCAACCGGGCGGCCCCGCTCGCGCCTTGCCCGCTCCCTCCCCGTCGCCGTGAAAGCCTCCCCCGTCCCGCTGCCATCCGCGCCCGATTCGCTGAGCCTCGCCCGCATCCTCCTCCAGATCATGGAGCGCGTGACGGAGTTCCTCGAGGTCGAGCGCACCGCGCTTTTCATCCATGACGACGCCACCGGCGAGATGTGGAGCCCGGTCGCCGAGGGCACGGGCGAGGTGCGCGTGCCGCGCGGCCGCGGCCTCTCCATGCACGTGTTCGAAACCGGCGAGACCGTGCAGCTCGCCGATGCCTACTCCGATCCCCGCTTCACCGGCAGCATCGATCGCGGCACCGGTTTCCACACCCGCGACCTCTATTGCCGCCCGGTCTGCGACAGCACCGGCAAGCGCATCGGCGTGATCCAGCTGCTCAACCGCCGCCGCGGCCCGCTCACGCCGCGCGAAGAGACGCTGCTCGATGCCATCTGCGGCCAAGCCGGCACCGCGATCGAGAACGCGCAGCTTTTCCTGCGACTCAAGAAGGTCCATGACTCCGAGCACACGCTGCACACCGCCCTCGAGGCCAAGCACGCCGAGTTGCAGCGCGCCTTTCTCCGGATTGAGGAGAACGCCGCCGCCCATGCGCTGCTGAGCCGCCGCATCCAAACCACGCGCCTCGTCGCGATGCTCGCCGGCGTGGCGCTCTTTGTCGCCATCGGCCTCTTCGCGTGGCTTGGAATCGGAGGGAAGAAATCCTCCGCCAAGGCCACCGCCGCGCCCGCCGCGATCGCGTGGCACACCGTGGCCGCCGCGCCGGTGCGCACGGGCATACCGCTGCTCGGCAACATCGAGCCCCTGGAGATTCGCAACCTCACCGCGCCTTTCCGCGGCCGCATCGCGGAAAAGCGCTTCGAATACGGCGAGCTCGTCACCAAGGACCAGCTCCTCGCCAAGCTCGACGCCACCGAGGTCGAGGTGGATTTCCGCAATACCGAGGCCGCGCACTTCCGCGCCGCCGCCGAGCTGAGCCGGCTGGAGAACTGGTCCAAGGGCCCCGAGGTCGCCCGCGCCGAGCGCGCCCTCGCCAAGGCCCGGCTCAACTTCGAGGCCAACGAGCGCAATCTCCGCGAGATGGACGCGCTCTTCAAGCTGGGCATCATCGCGCAAGCCTCGCTCGACAGCGCCCGCCAGCAATTCGCCACGCAGGAGGCCGATTTCCGCGCCGCTGAGGACGAACTCGCCCTCGTTCGCGCCGCCGCCACCGCGGAGCGCGTCACTTCCGCCCGCTACGATGTGGAAAACATCCGCCTGCGCCTCGTGGACCTCAAGGCGAAGCTCGCGCGCACCGAGATTCGCGCGCCGTTTTCCGGGATCGTGATTCTGCCGAGCACGCGCCCCGCCGCCGGCCGCCCCTCCGGCTTCGACGGCTTCTACGAGCAGGGCATGACGATCAACCAATCGGACATCCTCCTCGCGATCGGCAACCTCGAGGGCGTCGCGGTGAAGACCCGCGCCGACGAGGTCGACATCGCGCGCATCCGCCACGAGCAACCGGTCATCATCTCCGGCGACGCCTTCTCGGGCCTCAAGCTCGCCGGCAAGATCGCCTACGTCTCCTCCCAGGCGGTGGTCGCCGGCGGGCGGCCTTACTTCGAGCTGATCGCGAAAACGGGCCAGCTCTCCGCCGCGGAGCTGGCGACCGTGCGCCTCGGCATGTCGGCGCGCGTCGACATCACGGTTTACGAAAAAGCCTCCGCCGTCATCGTGCCTGTCGCCGCCGTGCGCCGCGCCGGCGGCAACGCGACCGTGTTCCGCCGCGACGCCAAGGGCGCGCCTGAGACCGTGAAAGTCACCACCGGAGTCGTGCTCGCCGATGCCGTTGAGATTCGCTCCGGTCTCTCCGCGGGCGACGTGGTCGCGGCGAACGCGAAGCAGGTGCCATGACGCCCGTCATCGAAATCGAGGCGCTTGAGCGGACGTTTCACGTCGGCCCGGTTGCGATCGCTGCGCTGCGCGGCGTTTCGCTGCGTATATTTCCCGGCGAGACCGTCGCCATCGATGGCCCCTCCGGCTCCGGCAAGTCGACGCTCCTCAATCTCCTCGGCCTGCTCGATCGGCCGGACGCGGGCACCTATCGCCTCGACGGCCGTGACCTCGGCGTGCTCGACGACGACGAACGCACCGTGCTGCGCAACCAGAAGATCGGCTTTGTGTTCCAGTCGTCGCCGATGCTCCCGCGCCTGACCGCTGAGGAAAACGCCGCCGTCCCGCTCGTCTACCGCGGACAGCGGCCTTACGCGGCGCGCCGCGCCGCCCGCGCCGTGCTGGCGAGGCTCGGGCTCGAGGCCTTTGCCAAACACCGCCCCGGCCAGCTCTCCGGCGGGCAGCTTCAGCGCGTCGCCATCGCGCGGGCCCTCGTTGGCTCGCCTCGGCTGATCCTCGCCGACGAGCCCACCGCGTCCCTCGATCCGCGCACCGGGGCCGAGACCATGCGCCACGTCCGCGACCACTGCCGAGACACGGGCGCCGTGCTCGTGTTGATTTCCCACAACCCCGCCGACCTCGCCGCAGGCGACCGCCGCCACGTGCTCGAGGCCGGCCGACTGCACGCCGCCGGCGCGACCGTGCCCGCATGATTCCCCACGCCACCAACCTCCGCATCGCCGTCCACTCCCTCGCCGATGCGTGGCGCCGCAACCTGCTCGCGCTCGCGGGCCTTGCGGTCGGCATCGGCGCGGTCGTCGCCATGCTCGCGCTCACGCTGATCGTGCGCCGCGAGTCGCTCGAACAGTTCGACCGCACCGGCACGGACGTTATCGTGATCCGGAAAACGTCCGGCGCCACGCCCGCCGGCCGGCGCGCTCCCGCGATCGATCTCGATCTGGTGCGGCGGCTGCCGGAGGCCGTGCCCGCGCTGCGCCGCGTGGCGCCGCTGATGGAGCGCCGCAGCGCAATCGGCTTCACGGGACGCACCGTGCAGGCCCCGCTCCTCGGCGTGACGGAGGCCTTCGTCGATCTCAACGGCCTCACCGCCGCCGAGGGCCGGCTGCTCACCGATCTGGATCGCACGGAATCGTTTGTCGTCGTCGGCCGCGATCAGGCGAGGAGCCTCCGCGGCGGCGGCGAGGGCCCGCTCGTCGGCCGGCAGGTTTCCGTCGATGGGCGCCTGCTCACCATCATCGGCGTGCTCGCGCCCGCGCAGGCCATCAAGCTGCACCAAGGCGACCTCAATCAGGCGGTCCTCATGCACGCGGAGTCGTTTGCCCGCATCGTCGAAGGGGCCGAGATCGGCGTCGTCTACGCACAACATGCGGCCGCGGCCGAAACCGCGCAGGTGGTGGATGACGCGGTCGCGTTCCTGCAAGCCGCCGCCGAAGGCCTCGCCGTCCAGGGCGTGAGCGCCGCCGCGCTGCTCGAGGAAATGCACCGGCAGCTCAAGCTCTTCGCGCTCCTGCTGGGTGCGACGGGCAGCATCGCGCTCGTGCTCGGGGGCACCGGCATCATGAACAGCCTGATGCTCGCCGTCGCCCAACGCCGCGTGGAGATTGGCCTGCGCCGTGCGCTCGGCGCCCTGCGGGGCGACATCCAGGCGCAGTTCCTTTTCGAGGCGATCTTGCTTTGCGGCGCGGGCGGCGCTCTCGGCGTGCCTCTGGGCGTCGCCGCAACGAAGGCCATCGCGGCCTACGCCCAATGGGACTACGCCCTGCCAGGCGCCATCCCGGTGCTTGGCCTCGGCCTTGCGGCCGCAGTGGGCGTGCTGGCGGGATTTTTCCCCGCCTACCAAGCGGCGCGGCTGGAGCCCGCCGCCGCCATCAAGTCGGTCGCGTAACGCCACGGAGTTACGCACGCCGCGCCGGTTGCCAGCCCGCGCAAACGGCATTCTCTCTCCGCCATGCACGACGCGGGCGAAGACCGGCTGGCGAGGTTCGAGCACCTTTCGGAAGAAGAGCGGAAGGCAATGGAGCTGCGCTGGGACACCGGCCGCATGCAAGGCTACGTGGCGAAACTCCCGGCCTTCGTGGATCAGAATCGGCATGAAATTCTATCGCGCGCCCGCGACCCCGCCGAGGCCCGGGCGCTGCTGACCGCCACGAAGCTCGTCCTGCTCGACCTCGGGTCGCTCGACCACCGCGACGACATGCTCACGCAGCGACGCAGGATCAGCGACCATGTCTGGATCAGCATAGAGCGCGGCGCCCGGGATCCGCACCGGCTTGCGGACGAGTGGGTCGTCAACTACGCGGCGCCCTGGCGCGTATGGCGCATGAAAAAATACATCCACGTGATCAACCGCTGCGCCGACGCGGTCGTGGCGCAGCTGCGCGAGCCACCGGCGGACCAACGCCAGCCGGCCGCCTGAGCAATCAGCCCGGCTGGCTCCGCGGCCGGATCAGCAGCACGATTCCGATCGAGAGCAGCGCGACGCCGGCAAACGAGCCGAAGATCAGGTTCAGCGGCACGTGGCGGTCGCGCAGCACACCGAAGAAATAGTCCCCCAGACCGCCGCACGTAATGCTCACGAGGTTCATGATCCCGTAGCCCGTGGCCCGCCACTCGGGCCGCGCGATCTGGCAGAGGATCGGCATGTTGTTGCAGTCGAAAAACCCCCACCCGAGGCCGAAGATCACGAGGCCCGCGATGGCGAAGGCGAGCGTGGGCGCATTGCCGACACCGAAGAGCGCCGGCAGGAACAGCGCCATGCCGATCGCGCTCGTGTAGATGCGGCCGCGGTTCGTGGTCTTCATCCACCGATCGGCGAGCGTGCCGCCGAGGAGCGCGCCCACCAGGGACGCCAGCTGCACGTAGAGAATCGCGCTCATCCCGGCCTTGCCCTGGCCGAGCGAGAATTTCTCCCGGAGGATCTCCGGCATCCAGTCGCGCACCACCCAGCCCGCGATCGCCGGCAACGTGAAGTAGGCGACGAGCAGGAGGAAATTGCGGTCACCCAGCAGGCCGCGGACGACCCCGGTGGCCGGCTTGTTGTCCGTCTCCCCAGCCGGGGCCGCCGGCCGCACCGGATCACGCAACGCCGCGAGCAACGGCAGCGCGTAGACCACCCCGATCATCCCGCATGTGGTGAACATCCAGCGCCAGCCATAGTCCGGCGCATCGGCCACGTAGCCGGCGAAGCCGCCGAGGATCTGCCCGACGTAAATCCCGGTCTGGTGCACGCCCACCGCGCGCGAGCGCGTGTCGCCGAAATGATACTCCGAGATGAGCGCGAGGGCCGCGGGGATGTAGAAAGCCTCGCTGATGCCCATGAGCGCACGCGCCGCCAGCAGCTCGTTGAAGGTGGAGACATGGCCCGTCCACCACGTGACCGCCGACCACACAAAGAGGCTCCCCCCGATCACCCAGCGTTTGCCCAGCCGATCCGCCACGTAGCCGCCGAAGGGGCTGAGCACGGCGTAAGTCCATTTGAAGCACCCGAGGATGAGGCCCCAATCGGCCTTGTTCGCGATGCTCGGGATGTCGGCGACCATCGAGGCCTTCATCGTCGCGAGCATCTGGCGGTCGAGGTAGTTGAGGAGCGCCACGGGAAAGAGGAGCGCGACGACGAGCC
Source organism: Opitutaceae bacterium (assembly GCA_016794665.1). Lineage (GTDB taxonomy): Bacteria > Verrucomicrobiota > Verrucomicrobiia > Opitutales > Opitutaceae > ER46. The sequence continues at coordinate 28,910 of JAEUHB010000103.1, read as the reverse complement.
AGGCGTAGCGTAGGACGTTTTGGGCGGGGGGCATGAAGGAGCGTGGAGGGGGAAAAGGAACGCGGGATGGCGACAGGAAGGGCGTGGCGCGAACATCAGGCCGCGCGCGCAAAGGCTGGGCGAAACACCGGGCCGTTGTCGAATCTACGCTGCGGCCGCAAGCGGCCCGAGCACGAGGCCCCATTGGCGGAACAGGGCGCGCAGTTCGGACTCAATCTTCACGGCCAGCGCCCGCGACTCGGGCGAGAGGATCGACTTCGGGGCGCCGGGAGTGAAGCCGCGCGCCGCGAGGCCCGCGCCGACATTGGGCGGAAACGCGAGCTGGTCGATCACCCGCCCCAGCTCGACCATGCGCGCGGCCGATAGCGCCGCGTCACCCGGACGCCCGGCGGCGGAGCAGCGATAAATATCAACCATGAGTTCGGGCACAATGTTCACAAGGCCTCCCGTGCAGCCCGCGGCCCCCATGGCAAAGACCTCGGTGAGGCGCGTGTCGGCGCCCGACATGACCACGAACTTCTTCTCCCGCCCAAGCGCGATCAGGTCGCGGTGGTAGGCAAACTCGCCGCCGCTCTGCTTGATCGCGCACATCGGCGCACGGTCCGCAAAGGCGGCGATGGTCGCGAGGTCGATGCGCTTGCCGGTGAGTTCGGGGAAATTGTAGAGCATCACCGGCAGCCCCGCGGCCTCGGCCACGTGGAGGAAATGCGCGAGGATGTCGGCCTGCGACGCCGGGAAAAACGGCGGCGGCATGATCGTGATCGCGGGCAGGCCCAGCGAGCGGGCGAACTTCCCGAGGTCCGCGGCGACGCGCGGGCGCAGATCGGTGACGTTGGCGATGACGGGCAACGGCGCCGCAATCTCCGCAATCGCGGCCAAGGCGCGCTTGCGCTCCTCGGGCAGGAAAAAGGGAAACTCACCCGTGCTGCCGAGCGCGAGCAGGCCGGAGATCCCGGCGCGACGCTCGAAGGCAATGTGCGCGGCGAGCGCGGCGCGATCGAGGACGCCACCGGAATCGGTGGGCAGCCATTGGGCGGAGTAGATGCCGGAGGGCCGGTAGTCGTTTTTCATGGAAAAGAGGAATCACGAAAGCGCGCGATGCGATGAAACGTCATCAGGTTGGCGTTGTGGTAATTCTGACCGCCCCACGAGGTGCGCGAGACGGCGACGAGGTCCTCGCCGTCGAACTGCCAGTCGAGGTATTGCCAGGCGACGCGGTCATCCTGTCGCAGCGTCTCGCCGGCGCGATGGCTGAGCACAACGCGCTCCTCGCGCCACGTGCGCAAGTCGGCGGAAGAGGTGAGCACCGTGACGTTGCGCTGGTGGATCGGGCTGGTCACCCATTCGCGGCCCTCGTGCGGATGGGTGATTTTTTGCACGAGCGCCCAGTAGCGCTGCGTGCGGGCGTCGAAGCGGATGGTGTATTTCGACTGCGAGCCGGGGAAATGGACGAAGCCGCGCCGGGCATCGAACGTCTGCGTGCGGCCGTCGGCCGAGACCTCGCAGCGGACGCCGACTTCGTAACGAGGTATGCCCGTGGCGCCGCCAGTGGGCGCCAACGCGTCATCGGCGCGCGGCTCCGCGTGGAGGCGGAGGATGTTCACAAGCGCGCCGCCGGGCGCGACGACTACATTGCCCTCGAGCCAGCCCGGACGGCGGCCATTGAACCACGCCGCGTCGAAGACGGCGCCGTTGGTGCGCGTCCAATTGGCGGCGTCGAGCAGGTCGGAGCCGGCCGGCGCGGAAACGACGAGCGAGGAAAAATGCAGCGGCCACTGGAGATCGTTCACCCGCTCCTCGACCGCGCGCCAGAGTCGCCCGGCGTGCTCGACCACCGGCACGGGCGCGCCGTGAAATCGCCCGCGGATGAGCCGACCGGTCCGCTCGTCCCGCGGTTCGGTCCACGTGCGTCCGCCATCCGTCGAGCGCCTGATGGTGAGGTCGCCGTAACGGCTGGCCGTCCCGTGCAAGTAGAGCGCGCCGCGATGCACAAAGAGCGTGAACCACGCCTGGCCGCGAATCGTGGAGAGGAACGTCCAGGTGGCGCCGCGGTCGCGCGAGCCGAACACCTGGGTCGTGTCCGTGAGCGCAGGGTTTTTCCCGAAGAAATCGTGCGCGGCCACGTAGGTGCCGTCCGGCAGGATCGCGATCGCCGGCGTGCCGACGTAGGCCCGATCCGGATCGGGGCTGCGCGCGATGACGACCCCCGGCGGCGGACCGGCAGGGGCATCTGCGGCCGCGCACGGCACACTGAACGCCAAGGCGCTGAAGAGCACGCCACGACCAACCCGAAACTGGCGGACAGCGAAGTTCAAAGCCGCTTCGGATCAAGGACGACGTGGCGGATCTTCTCCCGCTTCCACGTGTAGGTGATGTGCACCGCGCCATCGCGGGCTTGGACCACCGCCGGGTAGCTGTATTCCCCCGGCGCAGTCTCGAGATCGAGGACGTGTTTCCACTCGGCGCCGTCACGAGAAATCGCCACGCTGAGCGGCGAGCGGCCCTTGGGCGTGTTGTTGTAAACAATCACGTGGCGGCCATCGGCGAGGGTGACCGCATCCGTGCCGGCGCTCGGGTTGGGCAGAGAGGTGAAGCCCATCTTGCCCCACGTGCGGCCGTTGTCAGCCGAAGTGACCGTGAAGACCTTGCCCTGCCGGCTGCGGCCGAGGGCGGCGAGTCTCTCGCCACCCAGGAAGAGAATGCTCGGCTGGATGGCGCCGATCTCGCGGCCGTCGTTGAGAAACGGAGTCTTGGTCCACGTCTGACCGCCATCGGTGCTGCGCTCGAAGTAGACGCGCCAGAGGTTGGCCTTGTCGTCGGTCTCGTCGCTCGTCGGGGAGAGGATGGTGCCGTCGGCGAGTTGCACCGGCTTGTTTTTGATCGGGCCGAAGATGCCGTCCGGCAGGCGGCGCGCGGCGCCCCAGGTGCGGCCGCCGTCGGTGGAGGTCTTCAGCTCGCCCCACCAGGTGGTCGGACTCGGGCCGACCTTGTAGTAGAGCTGGAGCGGACCGCCACGGGGCTGGAAGAGCACGGGATTCCACGTCGGCACGCGTGGCTTCCCGCCGGGCTGCACGCCGTTGGCGACCTCGAAGGGCGCGGACCATGCCTTGCCATCGTGAAGCGAGACCCAGATGCCCACGTCGGGATTTTTTTCACGCGTGCCGCCGAACCACGACGCCACGAGCCGGCCGGGTGTCGTCTCGATGATCGTCGAGGCGTGGCACTGCGGGAACGGGGCCTTTTCGTAGATGAACTCGGAGCGGACAACCGCTGCGTTGTCAGCGGCGTTCGTAGTCGCCGCGGTGGCGCAGAGGCAGAGGAGCAGGTGGCGGATGATGTTCATGATTGGACGGGGAAGGGCGTGAAGTTGAGACCAGCGGATCGTGACCGATGGAAGTTCATTGGGCAGGCAGAGCCCCGGGGGGAAACTGTCGGGCGAGCCCGGCCGCGAGCTGCCGGACAATTTCCGCAAGACGAGCGTCGCCTGCGCGGCTCACGGTCTCGGCCGGGTCGGTGTCGTGATCGTAAAGCTCCCGGTCCGTAATGCGGCCGGAATTCCAAGCGCGCCACTCCGTGTAGCGGTAGCGTTCATTGCGCAGCGAGTAACCCATCGTGTCGCTCTGGCCACCTTGGTTGCGGGGCGGACGCGGCGCCTGCGTAAACGATGCCGGCTTCACCGCCCGCGCAGGATCCTCCAGCAAGGTTCGCAAGCTCACGCCCTCCAATCCGGCCACCGGCGGCAGTCCGCACAAGTCGACCAGCGTCGGGTAGAGATCGAGCAACTCGACAAGACCGCGGGCCTTCGCTCCCGCGTGTCTGGTCTGCGGCGCCACCACGATCAGGGGCACCCGGGCGGCGTTCTCGAAATTCGAGGTTTTCCCCCACAAACCTTGCTCCCCGAGGTGAAAGCCGTGGTCGGACCAAAACACGATCACGGTGTTTTCCATGAGTCCGAGGCGCTCCGCTTCATCGAGCACCTTGCCCAGTTGGGCGTCGAGGTAGCTGGTGGCGGCGTAGTAGCCATGCCGAACCTCGGGAATATCTTCGCTGGCCCGCGGCCGGCCGTCGTTCGCGTTCATCGTGGCGACCGCCGGTGCCCCTTTGGGCGGCGTCGGATTGGGAATGGCGGGAATGTCCTCGCGCCGATACATGTCCCAATAACGCTTGGGCGGATTGAACGGCGTATGCGGTTTCCAGAAGCCAACCCCGAGGAAAAACGGCTGGCCGCGAGCGCGGCATTCCCGCAGCGCCCGGATGGCCGCCGCCGCCACGCGCCCGTCGAAATAGGCCTCGTCCGGCACGTCGCGCGCCTCGACGCCCTTGGCGCGGGCGGTGTTCGGCGGGGCCGCGCTGCCATCAAGCTGCGCCACATCGTCCGCATGCGAGGCGAAGTGGAGTTGAGCCGGCACGCTCCACGAAGCGGGGTCGCCTTCGATGGCCGTGCGGTAGTTGTGAAAAATCTTCCCGACGTTCTGCGTGAAATAGCCGTGCCGCATGAAGTATTGGGGCAGCGTGACGGCATGCGGCGTGGTTTCACGGAAGTGAGTCGGCAGGTTCCAGACCCGCAGCGTGTCAGGCCGGAGCCCCGTGAGCACGGACGCGCGGGAAGGATTGCAGAGCGCCTGCTGGCAATACGCGCGCTCGAACATGACCCCGCGCCGCGCCAGCCGATCGAGGTTCGGCGTCTTCGCCACGGGATCCCCGTAGCAACCGAGGTTCATGCGCAAATCGTCCGCGGCGATGAAAAGCACGTTGGGCCGCGCGGCCGCCACGGCCGCGGCGAAGGCGACGAGCAGGAGGGCGGCGAGATGGTTCTTCACGGACGAAGGAGCTCTGCATGGAGCAGGCGGCAAAACTCCCCGCGCGTCACGCCGTCGCGAGCGGCGCGGTCGAGGCGGGCAAGAACCGCGGGCGCGAGTCGGGCCGCGACCGGGCGGGCGAGCCAGTCGCGCGCCGTCTCCGCCGAGAGCGGGTCGCGGGCGCGGGCGAGATAGTCAGGAAAGAAACCCTGCGTGCCGAGGAACTGGAGCGCGGCGTAGTCGGGCGCGGCGCGGTCGATGTCCTTGAAGAACGTGATCACCTGGCCGGCGCGCAGCAGCTCCTGTTGGAGCGTGTCCACGTTCACGCGCCGCGGCGCCACGCGGTCGCGGAGCGCGAGGTGCGCGGCGGTCGCGGCGGCTTGGCCGAGCGCCATCCAGGTCGGCTCCAGCCGGATGCTCGAGAACGCGATGTGCGTCGTCGAGGCGGCGACGGGCACCAGCAAGCCGTCCACGTCGCGCGGCACCATGATGCGATACGGGATGTGGTAGGGCTGCGTGTATTTCTCGAGCATCAGGATGTAGCCCTCGAGCGCGACGTCGTGGCCGGGCTCGCGCTTGCGCACCGGGAAGCTGTCGATCGGGTATTCGCCGGCGGCGATGCTGTCGGCGTGCACCCGCGTGCGGCCGAGCGCGGGGCCGACGATGAGATCATTTTCGCTCAGCGTGTATTCGCCGATCAGGCGGCGCGCCTCCCGCACGTAGAGCTGCCAGGGGAAGTTGCCGTTGTCCGTGAACTCGTCGCGCGGTAGGTTGAACTGCCGCGCCAGCGCACGGTGCTCGGCCGGGATCTCGGGATCGTTTTGGAGAAACCACAGGAGGCCGAGCGTGAGCTGGCGCAGGCGCTCGCTGATCTTCTCCCGCTCCGGCCATGCAGCCTCGGGGTAGGCGTAGTTCTCCTCGGTGAACGGGAAGCCCAGCGGGCGCGGGTTCATGTTCACGTCGAGCTTGCCGTTGGGCAGATCCGCCATCGAGAGGGCGCGCACGACGGTGCCAAACGTGGGCGCGTAATAGCCGATGCCATCCTTCATCACCTTGGGCGGCGCGAAGCGGCCGGCGCGCCAGTCGTCGAGGTAGCCGGTGAACCGCGAGCGATCGTAGCCCGGCGGCGGCGCCGTGAGCGGCACGCTGTTGGCCGGGTCCTTCGTCAGGCAAAGCCGGTAGGTGTAGGCGGGGATGCGCCGGTCGCCCTCCCCTGTCGTGCCAGGGAGAAACGTGCGCGTCTCGTAGTCCTGATAGACGACGCCGGCATGGAGTTCATTGAAATCGGCGCGCGCCTCGCGGCCCACGCGATAGGCCGCGCCCGCGGCGGCGAGCAGGTCGCCCTCGTAGGTCGCGTCGATGAACACACCGCCACGCAACTCGCGCGCGGCACCCGTGGCCCGGTCGACAATCCGCGCGGAAACGACGCGCGTGCCGTCGCGTGCCGCGGAGTCGAGTTGGTGGCGCCGGAAGACGCGGATGCGCGGGTGCTCGGTGACAAGGGTGTCGAAGATCTTCTCCGCGACGGACGGCTCGTAGTAGTAACCGTCGCGGCAGAGCTTCACGTTCTCGTGCGTCGGGCCGTAGGTGCGGACGTAGTGATCGCGCACGCGATCGACGAACTCCCGCCAAAGGCCGCCGATGGCCTCCTTGGTCTCGATGTCGGACTTGCCAAGGCCGCTCGCCGCCATGCCGCCCAGGTGCGCATGATACTCCACGAGCGCGACGGAGCGGCCATGACGCGCGGCGCTGACGGCCGCGGCGACGCCACCCGGCGTGCCGCCGACGACGACGATGTCGAAGTCGTCGGCACGGACGGCGAGCGCACCGAGCGCAAGCCACACCGAGAGAATGCAACGGGCGCGATGCACGATCATTGCCTCGTGTTTTTCATGCCCGCGAGATCGGCGATTCGCACGCGCTGGATCTCGACGGACATCTTCGCGCCGGAGTGCGCGATGTAGAGGTAGCCATCGTGCTCCATCACGTGCGGGTAGTCCACGTGGCGGCCGCCGACGACGTAATAGAGCTGGTCGAAGACCATGCCGTCGCGGCTCACCGCGAGCGTGAGCGGGTCGCGCTTCTTGGGATTCGCATTGGAGACGAGCACGTAGCGCCCATCGCGCAGGCGCAGGCCGTGGAGCTTGGAGCGGGCGTCGGGGAAATTGGTCTTCACCGGATTGCTCCACGTGCGGCCGTTGTCGGTGGAGAACGAGCGGAAGATGTAGCCGCTGCGGCCGTTGTCCCGGAAGAGCGCCTGCAGGTTGCCGTCGGGCAGCGCCCACCAGATGGGCTCCTCGGCCTTGAGCGCGATGTCGCCGCCCCCGCCGACCACGGGCACGGAGGTCCAATCGTCGAGGCGCTTCACGCCGCCGATGAGGAACTCGACGCCCGTGTCCTTGTAGTCCCATTTGCGCCGCGTCATCGCCCACTCGCCGCTCGGCAGTTTCTGCGGGGCAAAGTTGTTGATCGCGTTTTTCTGCACGACGCCGATGTCGTCCCATCGCTCCGCGCTGCGATTCCAGCGGAAGGCGCGCAGCTCGAGGCTCGGGCCGAAGAAGCCCGCCGCCTCGTCGAGCGAAGCGAGCGCCAGGAGCTCGCCGTCGCGCACCCAGAGTCCCCGCGAGATGTAGCGGAAGCCCTCCTTGTCGCGGGTATTGTAGTGCGGCATGCCGGGGACGAGGCCACGCGGCGCGCCGGTCAGGGGCTTGGGCGCGGCCCAGGTCACGCCGTCGGCGCTCGTCGAGTATTTCACGATCTGGCCGCCCATGTCCTCGACGCGCGGGCCGTCGCTCCACATCGCCCAGAAACGGCCGTCGTGGTGGGCGAGATAGTTGTGCTGGTTGACGCCTTTCTTCGCGCTCACGTCGCTGACGACGATGTGCTGCACGGGCACGCGCGGGAGTTTCTCAAAGTTGATCGCGTGCGGATCGCTGGGCACCCAGTCGGCGGCGAGCATCAAAGGGGAGGCCGGATTGGTGCGGGGGTGCGGCCGGCTGGCGTCGGCGGCAAACGCCGCGCCCGTGAGCGAGCAAAGCAGCAAGTGGAGGGGCAGTTTCATGGGATAAAATTTCACCGGCGGCGCGGGCCGACGTCACGCTCCCACCCGACGAGCGCCGCGACCAGCTCGCTCGCCCGCGCAGGTTGCTCCGCCGCGACGTCGCGGCGCTCGGCGGGATCGGCGCCGAGGTGATAGAGCGCGGCGGTGTCGCGCACGACGAGTTTCCATGGGCCCCGGCGCGCCGCCTTTTCGTCGGCGTCCCGCCAGAACACCGTGCGCTCCGGAAGCGATTCGCCGCGCAGCAAAACGCCGCTGAGGTCCACGCCATCGGGCCGAAGCCCCGCGGGGAGCGGAACGCCCGCGACCGCCGCAAAGGTCGGCAGCAAATCCATGGTCATCGCGGTCGCGTCCGTGGTGCGCCCGGCGGCGATGTGCCCCGGCCAGTGGGCGATGGCGGCGACGCGATGGCCGCCCTCGAGGAGATCACCCTTTTCCCCGCGATAAGGCCCGTTGCTCCCGACGGAGAGATAGGCGCCGTTGTCGCTGCACACGAAGACCAGCGTGCGCTCGCGCACACCGGCCGCAGCGAGCGCCGCGACGATCGCGCCGACGCTCTCGTCGACCGCCGCGATCATCTCGCGGTAAGCGCGCGGACGCTCGGCCTTGGGCAGCGGACCGTAGCGATCGTCGCCGTTCCACTCGCGGCCTGTGGTGCGGTGCGGCGGATCGTGCCGGCCTTGGTAGGGGAAATGGACGGCGAGCTGCGGCACGTAGAGGAAGAACGGCCGCGACCGATTGGCGCGGATGAAGTCGACCGCGTGCGCGGTCACCCGGTCCACGAGGTAGCCGGGCTCGTCGGCGAGGCGCTGGTCGCGCCACCAATCGACCTTGCCGTCGCGGGAGACGTGGGAGTGGTAATCCGGGTTGTTGTTCGCGCACCAGCTCTCGTGGAAACCCTGATCATTGGGCCCGAACTTCGTGACGTGGCCGACATGCCATTTGCCGAACACGCCGCAACGGTAGCCGCGCGGGGCAAGCACCTCCGCGATCGTGGTGAAGCCGAGGGCCACCCCCTCGGTGCGCGTGAACCCAATCGCGGCCTCGATGCCGGCGCGCTGCGGGTAGAGTCCGGTCAGCAAGGCCGCCCGCGTCGGGCTGCACACGGCGCCGTTGCTGTGAAAATCCGTGAACCGCAGCCCGCCGTCCGCCAGCCGGTCAAGGTTTGGCGTGGGGTTTGTCGCGCTGCCATAGCACCCAAGGTCGCCGTAGCCCAGATCGTCGATCAGGATCATCACGATGTTGGGCGGCGGCTCGGCGCCGGGCGCGAACACGCGAGCCCCCACCGCAAACAGGAGCACCGCGAAGGTGTTTGAGGTGAGCCGGTTCATCCTCCTTATTTTCCCGCGTTCCTGATTCCGGCGAGGTCGGCCACGCGCACCTGCAGGACCTCGACCGTCATCTTGGCCGTCGCGAAGGCGATGTAGAGCGAGTCGCCGTGCTCGATCACGTGCGGATAGTCCACGTGGCGACCGCCGGCGAGCCAGCCCATCGTGTGGAAAACCACGCCATCATCGCTGACCGCGAGCGTGAGGGGATCACGGCGCTTGGGGTGCGGGTTCGACACGAGCACATAGCGGCCGTCGCGCAGACGGACGTCGCTGAACTTCGATTTTGCGTCGGGAAAATTGGTGCGCACGGGCTCCGTCCAGGTGCGGCCGTTGTCGGTGGAGAACGCGCGAAACAGGTAGCCCGACGAGCCGTTGTCGCGGAAGAGAGAGACAAGGTTTTTGCCATCGGGCAGCACCCACCAATTCGGCTCCTCGGGCCGGAACGCGGAGCCGGCCGGCACGACGACGGGAAACGACGCCCAGTCGTCGATGGCCCGCACGCCGCCCACGAGGTTGTGCACCTTGGTCGCGCCGTCGCGCCGCGACATCATCCACTCGCCGCTCGGCAGGAGCTTCGGCGAAAAATTATTGATGGCGTCGTCGAAGACGAGCCCCGCGTGCCGCCATTTGGGCGGCGAGATCGACGCAAGTTCAAACGCGTGCAGCGACAAGCCCGGCCCGTGGTAGCCGGGTGCCTCGTAGCGGCTCGCGAGCGCGAGCAGCTTGCCCTCCCGCTCCCAGAAACCACGCGCGATCCAGCCGTAGCCGGGGTCTGGCTGGCCGGTCATGTTCTCTATTGCGGTCCACCTGAGTCCGTCGTCGCTCGTGGCAAACGACACATGCTGGTCCGCGCGGTCGTGGCCCGGCACCCGGCCCGGGCCGCGCGACTCGCCGGGGCCGTCGCTCCACATCGCCCAGAAGCGGCCGGCGTGGTGGACAAGGTAGTTGTGCTGGTTCACGCGATGGCCGCCCGCGGCTCGCACGTCGCTGACAATCGCGTGGCGCGACGGAATCTTCGGCAGCGCGTCGAAATCGATCTCGTGCGGGCGCACAGGCACCCAGTCGCCGGCGAGCATGAGCGGCGAGAGCGGGTTGCCGCTCGGATGCGGCGCTGCGGCCACCCGCCCAACAAAGCGGGCGACCGCGCGAGCGGTCTCCGCCGCGAACAGCGGATCCGTCACGTAGTGATCGGCACCGGAAATCCAAGCGAGCTCAATGCCAGGCCTGGGCGGCAGCAGCAGGCGATCGCGAGCAGGGCGCGGCTGGCCGCGATCACCCCAGACACTCAGGACCGGGTAGCTGGTCTCGCGCAGAATCCGCTCGCCGCTTTCCCACGCGATCCACGCGCGGGGAAGCGCGGCAGCCTCTTCCTGCGTCCAGCGCTGTGAACGATAACGTTCCTCCCGCTGGGCGCGCGCTTCCGCCATCTGCGCCTCTGTCCGCGCGGCGGTGGGAAATGCCTGCCGCTGCACCCGGCTGTGCACCCAACCCTCGAGCGCCACCACGCCGCGCAGTCCCGCCGGGCGGCGGCCGGCAACCTCGATCGCGATCATGCCGCCGAGGCTGTGGCCGCCGATGATCCAGTTCGCGAGGCCGTGCTGCGCCACGACCTCAAGCACGTCGGACGCGTAACGCTCGATGGTGGCCTGCGCCGGCGCGGGCGGCGGCCAGCTTCGCCCCTGCCCCCGCGACTCGATGATCACGAGCGGCAAATCGGCGGGGAGATTCTCCAGGAAAGTCCGCTCCTGGAATTGCGTGCGATCACCGTGGGTCTCGGGGACGAGGACAAGCGTGGGTTTCGCCGCGGTGCCCGCGCGGGAGTAGGAGGCGAGGATGGCGCCGTCGGTGAGCGCGTGGGCGCGGAGGCTGAAGGACGGGTGATCGCGGGTGGCCCTGGGTTGGACTCGGTGATCGGCGGCGAAAGCGCCAGCGGCGAGCAGGCCGATCGCCAGGAAAAATGGACGCCCTAACCCCATGAGCGCGCTCAGAACCGACCCGTCAGGCCCATGTTGAAGCGCGTGCCGTAGACATCACTGATCGTCACGCGGCCTTGGTCACGGCCAGTGTAGAATTCCGGCCAGCGGTTGAAGGCGTTGATCATGTCGGCGAAGAGAGCGAAACGCTGGCTGAACTTGTATTGCAGGCTGAAGTCGGTCGTCTCGACGGGCCGACGGCGCGTCTGCATGAACTCGATCGCGTTGAAGCCCGTGAGGAAGCCGCTCGTCCAGTTGTAGGCGGTGCGGAACTCGACCTTGCGCCAGAGGAACGAGAAGCCGGCGTTGACCGTCTCGGGCACGAACGCGACGAGTTCGGTGACGCCGTTGGCGTAGGTGCCTTGGGTCTTCAACTTGGTGTAGTTTGCGAAAACCCGCACGCCGTTGAACGGCTTGGGCAGCATCGAGAGCTGCAGGGATCCGTTGAGTTCGAAGCCCTGGATGCGCGCGCGGCCCTGATTCGTCGTCGTGTTGAGATCGAAGCCAGCGAAGTCGCCGCCGAAGCCGTTGTCGGCGCCGCCGGGGATGCTCTCGACGCCACGCGCGATGAAGTCGCGGATGTTCTTCCGGAAGAATCCCGCCGAGATCACGCCCGCGGGTTCGAAGTAGTATTCGAGCGAGGCGTCGACGTTGCGCGAGTATTGGGGCTTCAGCCCGGGATCGTTCTGGGTGACGGTGCCGAGGCCGGTGGCCGCATTGTAGCTCACGGTGGTCGTCGGGTAGAGGTCGCTCATGTTGGGCCGCGCGGCGCCCGTCGAGTAGCTCGCGCGCGCGATCAGGCCGGGGATGATTTCATACTTGGCGTGCAGGCTGGGAAACCACTGGTCGTAGCCGCTCTCGCGCCGCGCCCGCGTGACTGTGGGACGGCGGGCGTCGTTGTATTGCCCGGAGGCGTCGACCTCCGTCTTCTCGTAGCGGACGCCGCCGAGGAGATTGAGCGCCCCGAGCTGCACACGACCCTGCGCATAGCCAGCCCAGATGTCCTCGGTGATGTCGCTGAAGTTGGGCGCGACGGTGGTGGACGTGCCGACGGGGCGGAAGAGCTGCGGCGACGAATTGAACGCCGCCCACGCCTTCGTGAAATCCACGCCGGGCAGCGTGGGCCAGACGCCGGAGCGGTTAAAAACCGTGTAGGCGGGCGTCGACATGATGAACTGCGCAAGGTTGTCGTCGGCGTTGCCCTGGATGCCGTCGGCGCCGGTGAAGTTCCAATTGGGCCGGCCGACCGTGAGGTTGCGGTGCTGCTCGCGCCACGTTCCGCCCGCCTTGAGATCAATCGGGCCGAGGGCGGCGGCGAGGCGCTTGCGGTAGTCGAGCTTCACGTTGACGACCTCCTCCTCGCCGGTCTCAGGCTGATTCTGCATCTGCGCGGTGTAGCGCGTGAAGTCGGCCTGGCCGAAAAGGATGCTCGGCCCGTAGGTTTGGCGGAACAGCGGGCGCGAGCGATTGGCGCGCGTGTCGATGCTCATGCCGATTGGCGTGGGGAGCGAATAGAGGAAGGTGCGAAGGTTGCTCTTGAAATTCGAGGGCGCAAACGACGCCTGCACGTTGAACTCCTGGTCGCCGGCGAGGCGGGCCTTGCCGCCAAAGTCGAAGAGATACTGGCGGCCGGTCTTCTCGTTGTTGTCGCCGTCGAAGGACCACGTGGCGGCGAGCATCTCGGTGAATGACTCGGTGAAGCCGGGCGCGACGCCGGCGGTGGCGTTGGCGCTGTCGCGCGGCGCGGTGCCCGCCTCAATCTGCGCGCGGCTCACGCGGCTGTAGTCGGCGATGCGACGGCCGCCCGCGACCGACGCAGCGTAGACGAGCCGGTTGCTGTCGAAGAAATAGTAGTTGTGCTGGAACTTGGCGTAGGCGGTCGCGCGGTCGCCGAGGCGGAAGTCGAACTTGAGGCCGGCGCCGGCGCGGATGCGCTGGTTGACGTTGGTGAGCGTGCGGGCTTGGGTATTGCGGCCGTCGGCCTCGAGGCGTTGCATCTGCGCGCGGTCGCGCGGCGCCTCGGTGTCGGTGTAGCTGAGCGAGAGCGCCATGCCGATCTCGCGCCGCGGGCCGACGCGGGTGAGCCAGGTGAGAGCGGCGTTGGGCCGGAAGTTCTTGAGGTCGTCGCGGTGGGTGTTGTAGTTGGCGCCGACGCGATAGGTGAAGACGCTCTCGCGGAAATCGAGGGCGGACTTGGTGACGAGGTTCGTTGATCCGCCGATCGAGTCGGCGGGCATGTCGGGCGTGGGCGCCTTGGTGAGCTCGACCTCCTTGATGAACTCGGCGGGGATCTGGTCGCTCTGCGCGCCACGGTCACCCTGGGTATTGAAGCCGGAGAATGCGCCGGTCGAGCGCACGCCGTCGACGTTGAGCGCGCTGAACTCGACGGGCGTGCCACGGATCTTGATGCCGACGACCTCGCCGTTCTCGAACTCGCCCGAGACGCCAGGGAGGCGCACCATGAAGTTGCCGACGTTGCCATCGGCGACGCTGCCGAAGGTGTCCATCGAGACGACATTCTTCACGTTATCAGCCGTGCGCTGCTTGGTGATCGAAGCGGCCTCGCCCTGGCGCGAACTGGAGACGGTGAATGTCTCCAGCAACTGCACGCCGGTCGCGAGCGGGACGTTGAGCTCGACCGTCTGCCCCGCGGCCACGGACACGGCCCGGGTCGCGAGATCGAGGCCCGTGTAATAAATACGGACATTGTGCGAGCCGGCGGGGACGGTCAGCGAAAACGCGCCGTCGCGGGCCGAAAGCGTGACAGCCGCGGCGCCGGGCACGGAAACCTCGGCACCCTCGAGGTAGGCGCCGGTGGCGGAATTGGAAACACGGCCGGTGATCGTGCCGGTGGAGGCGGCGTGCAGGAACGGCAAGCCGATCATACCGAGGAATGCGAGCAAGGTAGTTTTCATGGGGTAAGTGGGAGTGGCCGGAAGGCGGCTGAACCTCACGGCTGCTTCAGGCGGTAGATGAACCCGTCCTCGGCGCCGATGAACAGTTCGCGCGTGGCCGCGAAGAACGTGGGCTTGGTCGCGTGGCCGGCGAGGATGTGGGCGCTGACGGGCCCCTCGTCCTTGAAGCGGGTGTGTCCCTGCGCATCCCGGCCGAGGTTGCGGAAGAAGTTCACGTTGGGGTTGCTGTTAAACATGATGTCCGGCTTTCCGTCGCGGTCCCAGTCGACGATGCAGAACGTGCGGCGGCCACCGCGGCCGAAGACGCCGTCGTTGAGGCGGAGCAGTCCGCTCTCCTTGTTCTGCGGCTGGCCGTTGCTGTTGAAGACGCTCGCGCCCTCGCTCCAGAAGACGCGTTGGGGAGGCAGCAGCTCGAGTTTGCCACCGGCGCCGCGACGGCGCTCGTAAAGCGCGAGGTAGCCCTCGGCGTCGGACATCACGAGGTCGACAAGGCCGTCGCCGTTCCAGTCGACCATCTGCGGGGTCGTGCGCCACTGCGAGGCGAGCTCGCGGCCCTTGGGCTGCCACCAATTCCACGCGGGGCCGGCATTCTTTGCGCCCGGCGGGAGAGCAAGCTCGACGGGCTGCGCGGCGGCGAGTTTGGGCGCGGTGCGCGTGCCGACGTTCTGATACCAGACGACCTTCCCCCAGATGCCGTTGGTCATGATGTCCGGCAAACCGTCGCCGTCCCAATCGGCGACGCTGAGGATCGAATAGCCCCACTTGGCCTCGGCGGGACCTTGGATCGAGCCATTGGGGCCGGCTTCCTCACGGATGAGTTTGCCGCCCGCGCTGAGGTAGCGCGGCGCGGCCCAGCGCACCGGGTTGCCACCGAGATTTTCAATCCACGCGACGTAGCCGGCGGTGTTGCCGGAGATGAGGTCTTCGTCGCCGTCGCCGTCCCAGTCGAAGGCGTAAGGCGTGATGAGCGCGCCGAACTTCACGTCGGCCGCGAATTGCCGGAAGTAACGCGGCGGGAGAAACTGCGGCAGCCCGCCGACGACCGTGCCGGTGTTTTCGATGAAGGCCACGCGGCCATCCTCGTCGCCGACGACGAGGTCCATGTCGCCGTCGCCGTCGAAATCAACACTCGTCGGCGTGATCATGCAGAGATCCATCACGAGCGGGCGGCCGGCGCTCGTGAGCTTGCGACCGGCGGCGAAGCGCGGCGCGGTGCGCGTGCCTACGTTCTCGTAATATGTGAAGCTGTCGCGGAATTCGCCGCAGATGAGGTCGATGTCGCCATCGCCATCGAAGTCACCCCAGCTCGGCGACGGCATGCCGTAGGGATCGATGTCCTTGCCGCCGGCTTGGAGACGCACCGCGGGGGCGTAGCTCGGTTTCGCGGTGGTCCCGGTGTTGCGGTAGTAGTAGACGTAGCCGCGGAGCTTGCCGCGCGTCCACTCGCCCTGGGCATTGAACGCGCCCTCGCCGCCGTTGAGCGCGCCGAAGTCTCCCCAGAAATCGATGCCGAGCGTGACATCGAGGGCGCCATCGCCATCGAGGTCGACGAACTTCCACTGGTTCTGGCGGATGTTGCCGGCCTCGGTGAGCGCCTTCTCCGGCACAGGGATCTTTTTCGGCTGCGCGAACTGCGATTGCAGGAAATCGGGAAACACATTGCCGCGGTAGTTATAAATCTCGCTGCCGGCCGGGCGAACCGAGGCGGTCGCCGTGACCATCGGCTTGCCGTCGACGTAGGAGATGCCGGTGGACGGCGCGGATTTCCCGATGAGCACAGCGGGCTTGAAGATCGGGAGCTTGAGCTGTGAATCAATCTGGCCGCTGTTCTCGAAGAACCAGGTGCCATTGTAGGGCTTGTCGGTGCAGACGACGACAAGGTCCATCAGGCCGTCGCCGTTGTAGTCGATTGGCAACGGCCACGCCCAGAGGCCAACGCCGAGATCAGCGAGCGTGCCGGGGTTGTTGTGGGCGAGGCGGGGCATGGCGGCCTCGCCAGCGCGAAGCGGTGCGCTCACGCTGCAGGCGAGCACGATGAGCAGGATGGCAGGATGCGGGCGCATAGGCGTTGTAAAGTTGAGACGGCGGATCAGAACCGGCCGGTCATGCCGATGTTCACCGTCGTGCCGGTGATGACGTAGCGCTGGAGCTGATCCGGGATGCCGCGGTAGTTGGCAATCGGCTCGTTGAAGAGGTTGCTCACGTCGAGCGTGACGCCGACGCGCGGCGTGAACTGGTAGCCGACGCCGACGTTCACGACCGTGCGCTTGAACTGGTAGAGGTTGCGGCCGAGCGTCGCGGCGGTGAAGGCGGTATTGTAGTCGCCGGTGTAGTTGACGAGCACGCGCGCATTGAACGCACGATGGCGCCACGAGACGCTGGCGTTGCCGGTCTTCGGGATGAAGCCCGGGACCTGCCCCGTGACGAGCGATGCCGTGCCAGTGAAGCGGCCATGCGTGTCGAGCACGGTGTAGTTGGCCGCGACGGCCAGGCCGCGCAGCAGGCCGGGCAGAAACGTGAGCTGCTGCTGATAGCTGAACTCCCAACCCTGCACAAACGCGACGCCGGCGTTGATCGTCTGGAGGGTGGTGAAATTGGCATACTCGCCGTTGTAGCCGTTGTTGGTGCCGGACGGAATGACGCCGGTCGTCTGCCCCGTGAGGAGGTAGTCCCGGATCTCCTTGTGGAACCAGCCGACGGAGACGTTGCCCACCGGCTCGAAGTAGTAGTCGAGCGTGAGGTCCCAGTTCTTCGCGGTCTGCGGCTTGAGGCTCGGGTTGTTGATGGTGAGCGTCTGCTGCGCCTCGTTCGGGGTCTCGTTGGGGACGAAGTTGTTCATCGGCGCGCGGCCGAAGCTCGTGGACCAACTGGCGCGGGCCTTGAGGTTGGGCGTGAAGTCGTGCGTGAGGTGCGCGCTGGGAAACGACTTGGTGTAGTCGCCGCGCAGTTCGCGGCGGTTGTTCGCGTAGTCGCGCGCGGCGGAGCCGACGGGGTCGGCGAGCTGCTGCGCGGCGGTGCTCAGGACGCGGGCGCGGACCCAGCCCCAGCTGTCCGTCTCCGTTTTCTCGACACGCATGCCGGTGAGGAAGCCCGTGCGCCCGAGCTTGGCCTGGCCCATGAGGTAACCGGCGGTCACGGTCTCGGTCACGGCGTTTGTGCCCGTGTAGCCGGTCTGCGACTTGAAGTAGAGATCCTCGTTCCAGAGCGACGGGGTGACCGGCACCCCACCCTTGATGAGCGCGGCGGTCTCAAACTGCGGGATCTGGCGGCCGGTCTTCTGCGCATCCCAGGTTCGAATCGACGCATCGGGGGTGAGCGGCCCCGTGCCGGTGTAGCTCCAGCGGCGCTGCCGGCTGAGGACCTTGGCCATCTGCGCGCGCCACTCGCCGCCTGTCTTCAAGTGAAGCGTCACTTCGGTCGGAAGCCGATAGCGGGCGTTGGCGCGCAGATTACGGATCTCGACGTCGCGGTCGTCGTTGCGGTTGGTGAGAAAGCCGTTGGGGCGGTAGTTGGCGGGATTCGTGAAATCGAGCCCGCCGTTGGGCAGGAAGCGCGGGTAGAGGTCCGACTGCGTGCGATCGAGGATCCAACCGGTGCCGGTGATGCGATTGGTAAGCGTGCCGCCGTTGCCGACGCCGAGGTTGATGTGCGTCGTGCTGAACGTGGCATTGGCGTCGAGCTCGAGGCGGTCGCGGCTGTGCTCGACGCCGAGATCGAACTGACGCGTGCGGTTGAAGAAGCTGAACATCGTCTCGGTCACGTCGATGACCGAGGCCGCGACCGGCCGCACCGTCGTGATGCGGTTGGTGTAGCCGGGCACGACACCCGAGGTCGCGGCATTGGGCACGGTCTGGTTGGTGAAGGCCCGCGTGACGTAGAGCCGGTTGTAGGGCTCGTTGGCGTCGTTGTAGATCGTGTTGAAGGTAATCTTGGTGCTCGGCGAGAGGCGGAAGTCCGCCTTGAGGTTCACGCTCGCCTGCTTGCGATTGTTGAACGCGTCCTGCGTGCCGTAGTCCCAAAGGTAGGCGGGTTGCGCCGTCGTGTTTTCAAAATCACGAAGCGTCCGGAAATACCCCGCGACGTTCTCGCTGTAGAACGTGTTCACCGCGACGCCGAGGTTGCGCTCTCCACCGAAAGCGTCGAACACCTCCTGGTAGGCGATGTTGACCAGCGGATGCAAGCGATGCGCCTCGCGCAGCGGAACCTGCTGGGTGAAGGGCGGCGCCCAGCGCGCGGTCGCGCTGTAGGTCACGCGGCGTTTTTCGCGCATCGAGAGCGGCGAGCGGGTCTTGAGGTTGATGGTGCCGCCGAGCGAATCGGCGCCTTTGTCGGGGGTGTGGCCCTTGATGACCTCGAGCTGCTCGAACATCGCGCCGGTGAGCGAATGGGTTTGGAACTGGCGGTTCATGCCGCCCACGTTGGAGATCAGACCGCCGTCGACGGTGACGCGATTGAGCGTCGGTCCCATGCCGCGCACCGTCAGGCCGGTGACGTTGCCCTCCTCGTCGAGATTCCCGGCGATGCCCGGCAGACGGATCGCAAGCTCACCCGCGGACATGTTCGGGAGGTTGCCGAACGAATCCATGGCGACGACGTTCTTTACGTTATCGGCGTTGCGCTGCGCCGTGATCGCAGCGGCACTGCCCTCACGCTCGCCGGTGACCTTGAAAGCGTCCAAGCGGTAGATGCCCGTCGTAAGATCAAAGTCCCGCACTGCACGCTGGCCCGCGGCGACCGATACGGTCGCACGCATCGAGTCAAGGCCGGTGTAGGAAGCCGTCAGTTCATGACTGCCCGCCGGCACGCCGACGAGGAGATAGCGGCCAGTGGCGTCGGCGAATGCAGCGAGCCCCAGCGCAGAAATCTCGACCTTCGCACCCGGAAGAAGGTTGCCAGTCGCGGCATTGCTGACCGTGCCGGCGAGAGTTGCGCCGCCATCTGCGGCGCGGACCGTGGCGCCGAGGCCACAGAGTAACAGGATCGCTGCGAGCGGAAGAAGAAGGCGGGCAGAACGAAGGCAGGGCAGGTTCATGGGTGAAGGGGTTCGGGAGACCGAAAATGCTAAATCGTTTTAGGTTCAAGCGCAAAAATCTGGCGCTCGGCCCGGCAAAAGCCTTCCCGCCCTAAGCGGAGGCCCGCCGCACGACCGAGGGGGGCACGAAAATCTCGGACGCCTTGCCCCTTCGCTGTCCCATCAGCTGGAAGAGCTGCGCCACGGCCTGTTCGACGATCGCCTCGTTGGAAGGCCCGACACACGTAAGCGGCGGATCAAAGAAGTCAGCGTGCTCATGGTCCCCCACCCCGACGACCGCAATATCCCGCGGGATTCCTTTCCCAGCGTCCTTGATCGCCTGATAGGCCCCCAGCGCAAGTCCGTCTGTGACCGCAAAGACTCCGTCACAGTCAAGCCCGGCACCAAGATGAGCGCGCAGCGCCTCCGCGCCCGCCGCCGGTGTAAAGCCAGCCGCGATCACGCGGGCCGAATCGCGGCCCTCCTGCCCTCGCACCGCCGCAACAAACGCCTCCGCGCGCTCCGCGGTGCTTTGGGTGAGCAACGCGGGCGTGAGCACGACAGGATGCCGGGAATCTGCCTTCAGCAAAATCTCCGCGGCCCGGCGCCCGATTTCGCCGGGCGTGTCGAGCACGCAGCAATGGTTGGGAAGGCGGCGCCCGAGCACCACGACCGCGTAGGGCAGCGCCGTGGCAGCCAGGAATGCATCATCCTCCGGCAACGTGTTGGTCACGATCACGCCGTTGAAGCGGCTGGCGCTGAGCAGCCCGGGCATCTCGCGCAGCCGCCCTGCGTGAAACATGTCGATCGAGACGGAAAATCTGCGGCCCGGACCGGTGCGCGCATCCGCCATGCGCTGGACCTGCCGAAGGACGCGGCTGACGAGGAAAAGCGGCGCCTCAAAGGTCGTGAGGATACCCAGCTCGTGGTGATTCACCTCGGGGTCGTGCGCCCGCAACCGGCGGGCGGCAACGTTGGGCACATACCCGAGCTCGCGCACCGCCGCGCGGATCTTCTCCACGGTCGCAGGCGCGAGGCGGCGCTCCTCATGGCGGTTGGCTAGCACGGTGGACACCGCCGCAGTGGATACGCCCACATGCTCCGCAATCGTGCGGACGGTGACCGGACGTTTCTCCCCGCGTGCCATCCCGGCATGACGGCCAAACGCCACGCGCCCCGCAAGCGGCAATCGCGGCGGTCCTCAGGACGCCAGCAACTGCCGCATCTGCTCGCGGAGCTGTTCTTGCTTCAGCTCGAACTGCCGGCACCGGCCTGCAAGTTCCTCGGCCTCGCTCTCAATCTCGGCGCGCTGGACCGTGAGGGCGGCGCGCTCCGAGGCGAGCTGCCCCTCGGCCTTCTTCCTCTGCGCCGCGGCGGCGAGCGCCTGGACTTCGAGGTCTTGCAGCTCCGCCTCCTTGGCGGCGAGTTCCTTGCGCTGCCGGTCGAGTTCGGCCCGGGCGGCTTGGAACTCCGTCTGCTGCGCGACAAATTTCTCGGCGGCGGCCTTCGCGGCGGCGTGCTCGCGCTCAAACTTCGCCACAGCCTCCCCGTGGGCCCTCTGCGCGGCGGCCAGCTTCGCCTGATCTGCGGCAAGGCTGGCGGCCGACTCGGCGCGAGTCTTCTCGGCCGCAGTCTGGGCGGCTGAAAGCGCGGCGGTATCGCGGTTGAGCTTGGCCTGCCCCTGCTTCACGAGCTGCTGCTCCGATTCCAACTTCTCCTCCAGCGCCGTGAGGCGGGCGGCGATCTCAGCTTGCGATCGCTCCTTGGCGAGCAGGGCCTGCGCGCGGGCGGCGACTTCCTTGTGCTCGGCCTGCGCCTTATCCAATGTCGCGCGCTCCTGCGCGAGCTTGGCCTGCGCGGGCTTCAGGGCCTCCTGCGCCGTGGCCAGCTCTTTGCGTTCGGCAGCGAGGCGCATTGCGGCCTCACTGTGTTGCTTTTCTTGGGTGGCGATTGTCTGGGCCCGGGCGGCAAGTTCTTGCTCCTGACGCGCCAGCTGTGCGCGGCTGTCCTTCAGCGCCGCCTGGCCCTTCGCGAGCGCTTCACGCTCCTGCGCGAGCCGACCTTCAGCCTGCCTCAAGGTCATCTGTCCACTCTCAAGCTCGGCCCTGCCCGTCTCCATCTCCTCACGCGCTTTGGCCGTGAGCGCCCGTAATTCGGATTCAGATTCTTTCACCGCAGCCTGTCGCTCCGCAAGGCTGACCTCCTCGGCGTCAAGCCGCGCCGCAAGGGAATCGAGTTCGGCCCGATCGGACGCGGCCTCGTCAAGGGCGTGCTTGAGGCCCGCCTGATCGGTCTCGAGAGCGAGCCGAGCGGATACCAGCTGCGCTTTCGCCTGCGCCACCTCGGCGCGTTGGGCCGCGGTGGCCTTTTCCCAGGCCGTGCGCTCGTGCCCTAGTTTTTCCTGCGCCTGCCGCAGCGTCCGCTGCTCGGCCTCAAGTTTCGCCGCCACCGCATCGGCTTCCTTCAAGGCGCCGCGGGCCTTTTCGATCTCCGCGCGCTCGGCCGCAATCCGAACCTGGGTTTCCTCAATGCCGCGGCGGTCGTTGGCAATTTTCTCGTGGTCTGCGGCGATGGTTTTTTCCCTCGCGGCCATCGCCTGCGCGCGCGCCGCAAGGTCCGCCTCAATCTGATCAACGCGTTCCGTTTGCTTGCGAAAATCGGACTGCGCCTTGGCCAGGGCCTCGCGATCCTGAGCGAGCTTCGCCTGCGCCTGGCGCGCCATCAGTTGCTCCGATTCCGATTTCTCCTGCTCGGCGGCGAGCCGCGCTCCGGCTTCGGCCTGGGCTTTTTCCCTCGCGGCCAGCGCCTGCGTTTGGGCGGCCAATTCGGCCTCGGCTTTGGCGAGCCGCCCTTCGGCCTCGGCCTGCGCCGAGCGCGAACGGTTCGCCGCGGCAAGATCTTGCTCAAGCTGCCGGCGATCCGCGGCGAGCTTCTCTGCCGCCGCATTCACCTCGCCGGCGGCCTTTTCGTGATGCGCACGCGCTCGGCTAAGTTCCGTCTGGTCCTGGGCCAGGCGGCGCGCCTGTTCTTCGAGGGCCCGGCGCTCCTCGGCATTCGCCTGCTCCCGGGCCGCGAGTTGCGCGGCCGTCACCTTGGAGCTGGCACGTTCCGTCTCTACCTTCGCGAGGAGCTGGGAAAACAACTTCTGATCGGACTCCAGTTTGTCGAATTCGACCGGAAGTCCGGAGGCTGTGCGACCGGCCCCGGCGGGCTTCGCCAAGGGAGGGCGCGTCGCCACGGCGGCCGAAAGGCGCGCCACCTCTTGCTCGAGCTCAACTTGTCGCGCCTGCGCTGCCGCCGCGGCCTCGCGCAGGGCCGCAATCTCGTGCCCTTGGCTTGCCTGTGCCGGAGCCGCTGCCGCTGGGGCGGTGGCCGGCGCGAGTTCGGCGCTTGCCAACTCGCCAAGCACGTCACGCCAGTCCTCGACGCGCGCGCTCCGCTTCGGACCCAGCTCCGGCTTGAGGATCGCATGCAGGCGCTCGGCAATCGCGGCCGGGTTGAGCGGCGCATGAAAGAGATCCTTCACGCCCATCCGGATGGCCCGCACCACGGCGTCCATCGGCAGAGCCTCGCTGATCAGGATTACCGGAGTCTGGCGCTCGCGTAACCGAAGCGCGGCTACAAATTCCATCGGATCACCCTTCGCCCCGCGGTGATCCACAATGGCGAGGGCGAAACGCTCGGCGGCCACGGCCGCCTCGATCGCCGGCAGGCCACCTAGGTCGCGCCAGTAGAAGCCGCGGCCATCAATCAACGCCGCGCGCGCATGGACTCCCGCGGGCAGTTTTCGGGCAATCAGGATTCGGGGTGACATGCGTTGACAGGACGTGTCCGCCCAAATCGGGCGGCTACGTATGAACTGAAGGTCCAAGCGCACAATCAAGCCACGTGCGCATCAACAACGCGTAAATCGCTTTCCCGGCCGCGCGGGCCTCTGGATTTCGCCCGGTCGATGTCGTTTCTGTCTGGCAGTCTCCGTAGTTCCCACACCACCCATATGTCCTCGTCCACGAGCCCCGTTTGCTTTGCCGAGCTAAACGACTTCTCCCTCCTCCTCGCCCGCGGCGCCGCCACCGGTCGCACCGTCCGCCTTGAAGCCCTCGCGGAGATTCCGCTGGTCAATGCGGCGGCGCTGGCTGAGGCCGTTCGCGCCATCACGTCCGCGGGCGGGGAACTCACCGCCGGGCTGCGACCTGCGGAGCGCAGGCTGCTCACCGGCAAGGCCGACGACGCGAGCGGGGCAAACCTCTTCGCATCGGGCGCCACTCCCTGGGCGGCAGCCACACGGGCGCGCGATGGCGCAACCCCGGACGGCTCCCCCTCGTTGGTCGCATTGGCCAGCCCCGATAGTCACAGCGGGGCGATTGGAACGCTCACCGGGCTCGGCCTGAAGCCCACCCACCTCGCTTCTGCGACCCATCACGCGATCGGCGCAGTCGCGCGGCTCGCCACCATGCCGACACTCCTCTTCGACATCGGCGAGCGGTATTCCCACGCCATCTTGATCGAGTCCGGGGGCGCCACCGCCGCCAGCGGCGTTTCGCTGCGTCTGGATGAGATCGCCGAAGCTGTGCAGGCCGAGCTGGGCATGAAGTTCCGCGGTTCCGCGGTAAAATTGCTCTTCAACCCGGACTACGATTTCTCCGAAACCGCCCCGAAAATCGCCGCTCGTCTCGCCGCTACGCTCCGACCTGAGCTCGCTGCGTTGCGCGGCGCCACTCCCGCCGTCCTCGCCTGCTCGGGCCTGCCTGCAGCGCAGCACTGGCTCGCGAACTCCCTCGCCACCGCGCTCGAGCTTACGCCCTTCGCACCCGATCTCAGGGCGTGGTGCACCGCCAGCGGCATCTCGTTCGCCAGCTCCGATCTCGAAGCCACGGCCACGCCGGCGTGGGCCGGTTTCCTGAATCTCGTCGCCTCTCGTGCAGCCGGTTTCAATGCCGCGTGGCACACGCCCTGGCAGCTGTCTTCCAAGGAATCCAGACAACCGCCCGCTTCCCCGTCGGCCGAAAAGACGCCCCCGCCATCCACGGCGACTGCCGCGCCGGCCAGCACTCCCGCGGCCGCACCTGCAGCACCCGACGCCGCAAAAGCCGCGCCCACTTCCTCGCCCGCCATCATCTCGGTGAAGACCGTCCCGGCATCGAAGCCAGCCGCGCCCGTGCCCCAGCCCAAGCCCGCCGCGCCCGTTCCCGTCGCCAAGGCCGCGACACCGGTGCCGGAAAAGTCCGTCGCAGCGGCCGTCGCCGCGCCCGCGGCGAGGTCAGCGGGCACCTCCAGCGTCACGTATCCGGCGAAAGGAACCACTTCGTCGGCTCCCAAGAACCAGGCCAAGAAGCAGCCTGAGCCAGCTCCAGCGAAATCAATGATCGCCGCCGCCGCGGCCAAGGCTGCGACGCCTCCCCCGCCGGCCAAAAACACGGCCGCACCGGCGGCCGCCCAATCGCCGGCTACACCGCGCAGCAAAAGAAACCTGCTCTGGATCATAGGCGCGGCACTGGTAGTCGGCCTCGGGATTTCCGGCGCGCTCATGTGGAAAGCGAAGCACGACGAGGAGACTCGCATCGCTGCGGAACTCGCGCGCATCGAGTCCGTGCGGCTCGCTGAGGTGGAGCGCCAGCGCAAAGCCGAGGAGCAAGCCCGCATCGAGGCCGAGACCCGCCGCAAAATCGAGCTCGAGCACGCCCAGAAACTGGCTGCGGCCGAGGCCGCTCGCCAACAGGCAGAGAACGAGGCGCGCATCCAAGCCGCAGCCCGCCTCGCCGCTGCTCGCGGCACTATCACGATCGGCAGCCCGGTTGGCGCTACCGTCACCGTCGGCGACCTGCCGCCGCGCACCGCTCCGGCCACCTTCACCGATCTCAAACTTGGCCGCTACCCGGTGACCGTCTCGCTCGAGCATCACGAGCCGGTGCGGCTGGAGCTTGAAGTGAAGGAAAACGAGACCACCGACGCCGGCCAAGTCCGTCTGGTCCGACTCGTCGGCACGCTGATCCTCACTTCCGAACCCGGCGACGCCAACTACGAGGTGCGCCCCGCCAGCGCTCCCACCGGGGACGTCTCCGGAGTCCGCACCGGCCGCACGCCGGTGACCTTCTCCGACATCGCGCCCGGCGACTACATCGTGACCTTTACCCGCGAGGGCTGGCAGGCGCACACCGAAAACGTGACGATTGGCCGCGACTCCACCGTTCGCGCCGCGTGCGCTTTCCGCACCGGCATCGTGAAACTCACGACCTCGCCCGCCGGCGCCGCGGTCACACTCGCCGGCCAGAACCTCGGCGTCACCCCGCTCACATTGCTTGAACAGAACCCCGGCACCGTTACCTTTGAAATCACGCTGCCCGGCCACGACCCGGCGACGGTCGAGGCGCGCATCGAGCCGGGCCAGATCATCAACATCGAACACACGCTGGAGGCGGAGGATCGCCTGGTGCGGCTTAGCGACGCGGACGAGCGGCCCATCGCCATCCTCACGCCGCAGCCCGAAATCCCGCTTCAACGCGGCCAAGGCCCGATGCAAATCGACATCGCGCTGACGGTCGACCGCGACGGCAATCCTCGCGACATCCAGCTTGTCAAGGCGCCGAATCCGGCCGTCGGCAAGCTGTGCGTCGAAGCCGCTGCCAAGTGGAAATTCAAGCCCGCGACCGTGAACGGAAAACCCGTCAACGTGCGCGTCGCGATTCCGTTCTCAATCACGCCTGCGCAGTAAGCGCGGGCGGAGCGGGCGTGAAGCGGGCCGCGGTCGCCCGAACCCCGCCTCACTCGGGCACCACGGTCGCGATGTGCAGTTCCTTGAGCTGCTTCGCGGTGACCGGAGTCGGGCTCTGCGCCATGAGGTCCTGGCCTTTTTGCGTCTTGGGAAACGCAATCACGTCACGGATGCTCGTGGTGCCGCAGAGCAGCGCGCACATGCGGTCGAGGCCGAACGCGATGCCGCCGTGGGGCGGCGCGCCGTAGGTAAACGCCTTGAGCATGTAGCCGAAGCGGCTCTCGACCACGTCCTGCGGGATCTTCAGCACGTCCTCGAAAACCTTTTTCTGCAGCGCGGGCTGGTGGATGCGGATTGAGCCGCCGCCGAGCTCCATGCCGTTCAGCACGACGTCATAGTGCTGCCCGCGGACCTTCTTCGGATCGCTGTCGAGCAGGTGCGTGTCCTCGGCGACCGGCGCGGTAAACGGATGGTGGGTCGCCGCGTAGCCTTGGCGCTCCTCATCGTAGCTCATCAGCGGAAAATCGATCACCCAGAGGAATTTCCAGTCGTCGTGGCGGATCGTCATCTTGCCGCGTTTGACGAGGAGCTGCGCCGCCTCGAGCCGCAGGCGGCCCAGGATTGCGCACGCCTTCTCCCACGGCGCCGCCGCGAAGAAGACGATGTCGCCTTCCGCGATGCCGAGCTGCTGCGTGATCGCCGCCTTCTCGGCGTCGGAAAAGAATTTCACGATCGGCGACTTCCATTCGCCGCCCTCGACCTTGATGAAGGCGAGGCCCTTCGCGCCAAGGGACTTTGCGATCTCCTCGAGGTTCTTGAGTTCGCCCTGCGTGAGGTCGGCGAGGCCCTTCGCGTTGAGCGCCTTGATCACGCCGCCGCTCGCGACGGTGGATTGAAACACCTTGAAGGCCGAATCCTTGAACGTCGCGGAGAGGTCGACGAGCTCGAGGGCGAAACGCACATCGGGCTTGTCCACGCCGTAGCGGTTCATCGCGTCGTGAAACGCCATGCGCGGGAACGGCGTCGGGATGTCGGTCCCTAGCACGTCCTTCCAGAGCTTCTTCAGCATGCCCTCGAACAGCGCGTAGATGTCCTCGCGCGTGACGAACGACGCCTCGACGTCCACCTGCGTGAACTCCATCTGGCGGTCGGCGCGCAGGTCCTCGTCGCGGAAGCAGCGCGCGATCTGGAAATACTTCTCCACGCCGGCCACCATGAGGATCTGCTTGAACTGCTGCGGCGACTGCGAGAGCGCGTAAAACTGCCCCGGGTGGATGCGCGACGGCACGAGATATTCGCGCGCGCCCTCGGGTGTGCTCTTGAACAGCGCGGGCGTCTCGACCTCGATGAACTCCTGCGAATCGAAGTAATCGCGGATAGACTTGGCGGCCTTGTGGCGGACGTGAAGGTTCTTCCGCATCTTCGGCCGGCGCAAGTCGAGGTAGCGGTAGGTGAGGCGGAGGTCCTCGTTGACCTTGTCGCCGCCGGCGTCATCGAGCGGGAACGGCGGGGTGTCGGAAATATTGTGGATCTCGAGCGACGAGGCCACGACCTCGACCTCGCCGGTGGGAAGATTCCGGTTCTCCGTGCCGGCGGGACGCTTCACGACCTTGCCGGCGATGCCGATGACGGACTCGGTCTTGAGGTGCTTCAGTTGGTCGGCGAGGTTCGCATTGTCGCGCGGCTCGAGCTGGATCTGGGTGACGCCTTTGCGATCGCGCAAATCGACAAAGATGATGCCGCCTTGGTCGCGGATCGTGTCCACCCAGCCGAGGAGCGAGACGCTCGCGCCGATGTCGGCCGAAGTGAGCTGGGCACAGTGATGGGTGCGCTTCATGAGGATGCTTGCGGAGAAACGGAGCAGAAAGTGCGACGCGCGCAGCCGGGGCAAACACTAATTCTGCGGCCGCCGCCGCGACCGGCCAGCACGTTACCCGATGGCGTCACTGCGCCGGCCGAAAAAAGGCCCCGCGGAACGCGGGGCCCAAACAACCGGGTCGTTCGCCTGAAATCAGGACCGCGGAATCCAGATCACCGCACGACGTTGGCCGGTCGAGCTCATCGCATACCCCGCGATAAAGCCGGAGGAATCGACCGCATAGGCCGTCGCGCCGACGAAGCCGGCCGGCAGGAACGCATTGAGGTCGGTGGCGATCAGGTTGGCATCCCAAACGAGGGCGTGGAAGTAGGCCGGGGTGCCGATTGCCGCTTGGTCAGCGCCGTAGCCGACGATGTAGGGACCGGAAACACCCAGGGCGTAGGTATGACGGAAGCGCCCATCATGAATGTTGATCGCACTGGCGGCCGTGCCGGACCAGACCGTCGCGTAGGTGAAGATCGCGCTGTGGTTGCCGTTGGCGGCTTCGGCGCGGACGCGGACCTCGTAGCCGGCGTTGCCGACTTGGCGCACGCCATCGGTCGCCGCCGCGGTCGACGAGGTCGCGTTCCTGGGGTGCAAGGACACCAGCGACTTTGCCGTGCCCCGCCACAACGCCGCGGTGGCGGAGCCCTTGATGATATGACCCACTTGCTGGCCGCCCCCCACCCCGAAGGCCTGGCCGCCCTTGCCGAGATCAACGGCCGTGCCCGTGGCGAGATCCCAAAGCATGGCATGCCCCGTGTCGATCGAGGTGCCATCGCGGTCATAACCATACGCTGAGCCCACGACCGAAACGCCATCGGTCGCCAGCGCCTGCGCGCTGTAATACACGAACGGCAGGTTCAGAATCGTCGCGCTCTCGGCCGAGCCACGCCAGACCAACGCAACCGCGCGGTTCGCCGTCGCCGGTCCCGCCCCCGAGCCCACTTGCAGGCCGTTGGCCACGCCGACGGCATTCGACCGCGACGCCGTCAACGACCCGAGCAGCGCGCCCGGATGCAGATCCAAAAAGGTTGTGCCGTCCCACATGGCCGCGCGGCCGGCCACCGCCGGACCGGAGGCGGTCGAACCCACGGTCACGCCCGCGTTGGTATCGGAGGCCAGGTCGAAATTACCCGGGCTGGCGAGCACCACGACCGAATAGCTGGACTGGGCCGCTGCTTCCGTCAGCGAAAGCGTGGCTACGACGGCGCTGGCAAGGGCGATCCGCGTCAGCCGGAATGAGGAGGGAC
>JAEUHB010000083.1 GCA_016794665.1 Opitutaceae bacterium | reverse complement strand
CACGCTGTGAAACAGCTCGTGGGCCACACCGCGGTCCCACGCCTGCTCCGCGTCACGCTGCGAGAGCTTGTAGTCTCCCACGCCTTTTCCGATTGAAAACGCGATGTCGCCGCGCCCGGCGGTGGACGGCTCCAAGAAAATCTTCGCGACCAGACGCGGCCGGAAAGCCTGGCCCGCCTTCGCCTCGTCCACGCCGATCGTAAGGCCGCCCCGCGGGCCGTTGCCGCTCGCGAGGATCACGCCGTGCTGCGCCACGCGGTGGGGGGCGTCACGGCGGTTGGCGTTCATGCGGCGCTGGTCCTCCGAGATCTCGGCGCCGTCGCGCAGTGCCGAATGGACGCGCAGCCGCGAAAGCCGCTGGAAGAGCGCGAGGCCGCCGCGGAAATCCGCGCCGCGCTGGTTGAGCACGAAGAAATCCTTCCGCTTCGGGTCGCCGGTCACGTGCTTCCCGTTCACGACCCAGCCGCGGTATTCCTCGTAGAGCGTAAACCCGTCGCCGTTGTGCTTCTGGCCCTCGACCTTCTCGTCGTCGTCGTTGGCGGCGAGTTTCGTCGCGTCGTTGTCCTCGCGCCATTGCGCCGCGACCCAGTCCGGGCCCGCGCGCCGCGGCAGGCGCACGAGGTCCTGCTCGCCGCTCGGCGCCTTCATCAGGCCGATGATTTCGCGGCCGTCCTTGAGCACGCAGACGACGCGCAGCTCCGCCTTGGCCCCGAAGTCGTAGCTCTCGATCGCGGCCTCGGCGTAGGGCTGGCCGGCCTTGTCCTTGGGCGGTGCGTGCAGCTCCGCCTTTTGGCCGTCTTCCGTGACCGTGCCGAAGCTCATCGGCGGCAGCCCGCCGGGAGGCATGCTTGCGAGATCGTAATCGCCGGACGAGGTGAGCCCCCATTGCGTGAAAAATTTTTGCGCCGCTTTCATCTGCTCGCCTGAAATCTCCGCGGAAAAATTGGCCAGCCGCAGGTCGTAATCCTCGTCCTTGGCGTTGAGCGGCCAGTTCAGGCACACGCCCGGCTCGCGCGAGGTGTCGAGCAGCTCGAAGCGGAACAGCTCCACCTCCGGCAGCTGTTTCGTCCGGCCGGTCTTCGATTTCAGGACCGCGCGCGCCGCGAGCGCGTTGCCCGGCTTTTTCGGCGCCTCGACGTTGCCCTTCGGCTGCCACTCCGCGTAGCCGGGCAGCGTGACCTCCACCTCCACGTCGTCGTAGACGGGATAAAGGGTCACGCGGCTGCGGATGATCAGATCGCCGTAGAGCGTGCGGACGCGGTCGGGCACCGTCTTGGCGGTGGTGAACGTGATCACGCCCGGACCGTTGGCGACCTGCGCCCAGTGGCGGTCGCGATCCTCCGTCTCGAGCCGGAAGGGCTTCAGGAAATTGCGGTGCGTCTCGTCGATGGCCTCCTCGCGCCATTCGCCGTTGTTGTAACGCTTGGCCCCGATGCGACGCACCGGCAGCTCGCCCGGCGAACCGGGGTGAAGCGAGAAATGCCGGTCGGGGAGGAAAATCTCAAAATGAGAGTCGCGCCACGCGTGCGTGCCACCCATGTCCTGCTGCCAGCGCTCGAACGCGCCGGCAAACGAACCCGCCAGCGTGTGATCCCCAAACGTGATCGCGTGGCGGCCCTGCACCTGCGTGGTGCCTTTCCAACGGAAGCTCCCGCGCGCCGGATTCCACTTCCACTCCGGATCGCGTGCCAGGGCGAAGGTGCCGTGCGCGAGGTGCTCCTCCTGGCGGCTCACGTGCTGCCGGCCGGCGAAGGTGCGATCAAAGTTCCTCGTCTCCGACAGCTCGGTGAAGCCGCGCCATTCCTGCACCTGCGCGAATCTCGCCGCGATGGCCGGATCAAACGTCTTCGCCGGCGGTGCGGCGTTTTTTTTCCGCGCCTCTGCGGCCACCATCCGCGTTGTCGGCCAGGGCCCGACTGAAATCACCAGCGCGGCGAAGATGAACAGGACAGCGCGATGGCGACGCATGGTGGCGACTAGAACAGGTCCCGGGCTAGTTGTCATGGCTGCTCGAAGTCACACCTTTCCTCCATCGTGTGCAGGGACACGCCGGCCTCACCGCCCTTCCCCAAGGGCATTCGGTCGGCCAAGACCGCACCACACCACGCCGTCCGCAAAAGTGGATTTTTCATGAACGTGAGTGCACTAAGATGGACGCCAACGGTGAATTTCCGTGTCGACTAGGGGGCCGCGACGAGCTGCACCGCGTCGATCTGCTTCCAGCCGGGCACAGCGGCAAGGTTGAGACTGAGCCTGATTTTCGCCACCGGGTAGCTTGTCGCGGGGACCCGCACGGCGAACCACACGATTTCGCGATTCGCCGGGCGTCGGTAGGGATCATTTCCCTGCCACCAGAGGTGCGCGGTGCCGTCGCTCTCGACGGCCTCGACCTTGACGATCGCACCAGGGTTGAACGTCTGGCGGACGCGCACGGCGGCGGCTTTGGTTGGCTTGGCAAACGTCAGCTCAATCCAATCGTCGCCGGTGTTTTGCTGCGCGGGGCACCACGCTTCCGTGTTGTAGCCGGGATAGACGACCTTGGGCTCGCCGGCCGCGCGGGCCGGTGTGTAATAGTTGTAGTTGTTTTTCTGGAATGAACCCGCGCTCGCCGCTGCGGCCCATTGGCCCGCGGGGTCGGCGCGGACCTTAGCGTCGTCGAGCTCTGCGGTGGGCACGATGGTCCCGGGAGCCGGCGGGCCGGGCGGCGGTCGCGCAGACATCGCTGCCGGAGCGGAGGCCGCGGGAGCACTCGCCCTGTGCGTCGGCGCACCAGCACCGGCGGACGCAGGCGCGGTCGACGGCGGCAACGCGGAACTGGTGCTGGCCGTCCGCGCGACAGGCTTCGTCTTGGTCGGGGTCGGACGGATGACCTCACGCACGCGGGGCGGCAACGTGGTCCAGTCTGGTGGCGGCGCAGACGACGCGCCCGACGCGAGGAGTGCCCGGCCCAGTTCGTTCCTCATCTCGATGAGGCCGACGGGAGGATGCGACAAGCCCTCCACCTCAGGCGTGCTGAGCGCCCGCGTCACGCACGTCATCGCGCCGCGGAGATCCCCAGCCCTTGCGCTGAGGCGCGCCCGGACGGCGAGGAGCCGAAGATGGTCGGGCTGATCCGCGAGGAGCCCATCGACGAGCCGGACGCCCTCCTGCAGACGTCCTGTCACGAGCGCCTCGTTGGCGAGTGCCACGGTGCGCTGGACGGCGCGCCCGGCCTCGTTCGAGCGCGCGACTACGCGAATCGACACGGGCTCGCTGGCGCCACCGGTGGCGGGTAGCGCGAGCCGCGCCTGCACTGCGTAGTCGCCGGGCGACAGCCGGGCCGTCTGCTCCGCGGGGAAAAACCACTCGCCGCTCGCGGCGTTCTCAGCATCGAGCGTCACGGCCGCGGACGCCGGCTTAGTTGTCATCGTGGCCCGCGCGGGCAGCAGCGTTTCCCCGCGCACAAGGACAAGTTCGATGGCATCGGCCCACGTGCCAGATGCAGGCGCAAGCGAGATGGGTTTGGCCGACTCGAAGGGCGCCTCGAGGCGCACGCCCACAAAGAGCGGTTCGCCAACCTCGATCACGCCGTCCACCACCCCCCGCAGCGAGATGAACAGATCGGGGCCCGCCGCCTTGGTGGAGGCTGCGTCGGCTGCGCGCACACTCCCCGCAACGAGGACGGCCGCGAAAAGGAAGAGGCGCGCGCGCATAGCTACCTGAGGGCCACGTTGCGCGGCGGAATCGCGTCGTTGGGACAGATCTGGCCGAAGCAATCGCCCCGGCCGCCGGCGGCGTCGCCAAAGCGCGGGTGCGGTTGGTGACCGCTGGCGTTGGCGTCGGTGCCCTTCGGGCTGCGGCATATCTCACGGCCCGCCTGCACGGCACCAGGCCTGATCAGATAGTAGGCATTTTCCTTGCCGGCCATGCGGTAGGCGTCGGCGAAATAGTATTTCATCACGCAGAGATCGTGACCCGAGTCCGTGCCGTTCTTGGCGCCGACCCAGATCACGCGCGTGACGGGGTAGGCCGCGCCCTCCTCGTCGCTGTAGCGGCCCCACCACTCGGCGCTCTTGCCTGTGTAGGCCAGCTTGCCCGCTAGTTCCGCAAGATACTTCTGGTCAGTCTCCGTTCCGGCCGCGCCACGGTAGAGCTGGAGCCGCTGCTGGTATTCACCAATCTGCTCCTCGAACACGTCGCGCCGCGTATCCTCCCATTGCAGGGTGATCTCCGGCCCGCGATCATCGCTCCAATCCTCGCCGAAGGGGTGGCTGCCATCGCGGGTGTAAAAGCCGGGGCTGAGGCTATAGCGCGACACGAAGCGATGCTTGCCCGAAGTGTTCAGGGGCGCCGTGGCGCCTTGGAAATAGCAGCACACCTTTTCGCGCAACGCCTCCCCGTGGTGGTCGACGCCGACCGAGTGCAAGAGTTCGTGCGCCACC
Organism: Opitutaceae bacterium; assembly: GCA_016794665.1. Taxonomy (GTDB): domain Bacteria; phylum Verrucomicrobiota; class Verrucomicrobiia; order Opitutales; family Opitutaceae; genus ER46. The sequence continues at coordinate 2,983 of JAEUHB010000083.1, read as the reverse complement.
GCCCGGTCCCAAGCCAACTCCGCGTCGCGCGCCGACAGTTCGAACTCACGCATGCCTGTCGCAGCCGACAACAGGCCCACGCCGCGCCCGGCTTCGGACCCCGACATAAAGATACGCGCCACGTAGCGCGGCCGAAACGCGCGGTTCTTGTCCACGCCATCAACCCCCACGGTCGTGCCCCCGGAAAATCCGTTTTCCTTCGCCAGAATGACTCCGTGCTGATCGACGAGGTGCGGAGCGTCGCGGTGGTTGCGGTTCATGCGGCGCTCGGCGTCGGACATCTCGATTCCATCGCGGAGCCCGGAGTGCACCCGGAGCTGCGACAGCCGCGCAAAAAGCGCGATGCCTCCGCGGAAATCCGCGCCGCGCTGGTTGAGCACAAAGAAATCCTTCCGCTTCGGATCGCCGGTCACGTGTTTGCCGTTCACGACCCAACCGCGGTATTCCTCGTAAAGCGCGAAGCCGTCGCCGTGGTGGCGCTGGCCCGCTACTTTCTCGTCGTCATCGTTGGCGGCGAGCTTGGTCGCGTCGTTGGCCATGCGCCATTTTTCCGCGATCCAGTCCGGACCGGCGCGCTTGGGCAGGCGCACGAGGTCCTGCTCGCCGCCGTCGCCCTTCATCAAGCCGATGATCTCGCGTCCATCCTTCAGCACGCACACGACGCGCAGCTCCGCCTTCGCCCCGAAGTCATGGCAATCAACCGCCGCGTCGGCGAAGGGCTGCCCAGCCTGGTTCCTTCCCGGTGACAGGAGTTCGGCCTTTTGACCGTCGTCGGAGACAGTCCCAAAACTGAGTGGCGGGAGGCCGCCTGCCGGCATGCTGGCCCGATCAAAGTCGCCGGATGAGGTCATGCCCCAATCGCTGAAAAACTTCCGCAAGGCCGCGAGCTGGTCCGGCGTGCCGCCGCCGGCACCGATATCGGTGAATTTCAGATCATACTCGCTGTCGCTGGCACCGAGCGGCCAGTTCAGGCAGATGCCGGGCTCGCGCGAAGTGTCGAGCAGCTCGAAGCGGAAGCGCTCCACCTCCGGCAGTTCCTTGGTTTTCCCGCTCTTCGACTTCAGGACCGCGCGGGCGACAAGCGTGTTGCCCGGGGCCTTGGGGTTGGCGATATTGCCCTGCGGCAGCCACTCCGCGTAGCCGGGAATGGTCACCTCGCACTCGAGGTCGTCGTAGACGGGATACAACACCACGCGACTGCGGTGCGGCAGGCCAAAAACCTCCACCCCGATGGCGCCGGCCGATATTTTCGCGGTGCTGACCGAAATGACACCTGGACCCTTGGCCACCAGCGGCCACCAATCGACGTTTCTGAGCTCACCGCCGACTTCGTTCGACGTATGATCGGGCAAATACACACCCTGCGTGACGGTCTCATCAATGGCCGTGCGGACCAGCATGTTGCCTGAACCCTTGGAAACAACGTGGCCCGTCCGACGAATCACCATCTCATCGCGGGTCGCGGGCCCTCCTCCCCAGTGAAACTTGGCGAACGAGCTCTCCATCCAGATGGTCAGTTGAGTCCAATCCCAATTCGCCTTCCCGCTGGTTTCCGTGCGCAACTCCGTCTCCTGGCCGTGCTGGTCGCGGCTGGAATAAGTCGAACGGCCGGCGTAGACCGCATCCGCGGTCCCTCGCCAGTAAAATTCCCCCAATTTCAGGTTTGAGGCCGATCCGGTGCCGCTGTTCTGCGTCACCATTTGCAGGCGAAGCGTGCCCCGCGTCTGGTAGTCCGCTGTCCCCCAGCGCGAATAAAAGCCACCGCTCGAATAGGAAGCTGATCCAGCCCAGGACATTTCGAAGAATCCGCGCCACTCGGCGACGCCGGCCAGCTTTTGCGCGACGGCACCGTCAAAAGGCTTGGGCTCGGCCGCGCGTGCCACCCGCGGCGAACCGGCGCTGGCGCCCGCCGCGAGAAAGACCAGCGCAACCGTTTTCCAGTTTGGGGTCGGGGAAACCAACGCTGTCATCGGGCACCTGAGAAACATCGCCACCGAGGTGCGTCGAGGGCAAACGCGCAGGCCAGCGCAGCCGCATCCCATGACCCTCCCGCCCCTTGACCGCGCCAGCGATGTTCGCGAGCGTCGCCATTTTCCGACCATGCTGATTCTTCGCGGCTCCTCCGCCCTTTCGCCCTTCCGATTGCAAAAGCTGCGCGCCGATCTTGTCGCCGCCGGCGTGCCGGCGCAGGCGGTGGGCGCAGTCTTTGTGCACGTGGTTGATCTCGCGGGCGAGCTGGATGACGCGCAACGCGAGGTCCTGGAAAAACTTCTCACCTACGGCCCCACGCGCTCCGTCGAAAAGATCTCCGGTCTCGTTAAGGTCGTCGCGCCGCGTCCGGGCACGATCTCGCCGTGGGCCTCAAAAGCCACGGACATTGCGCACATCTGCGGCCTCGCCACGGTGCGCCGCGTCGAGCGCGTCGTGGCGTTTTCCGTCGATTGCGGAACGGCAGCGCTCTCAGACGCCCAGGACGCGGCGCTTGCCGCCAAGCTCCATGACCGCATGACCCAGGTAGTGCTGCCGTCCGTCGAAGCTTGCGACGTGCTCTTTCGCCGAGAAAGCCCGCGGGCGATGACGAGCGTGCCCCTGCTCGCGGAGGGCCGCGCCGCGCTCGTCGAGGCGAACAAGTCCCTCGGGCTCGCGCTCGCCGAGGACGAGATCGACTACCTCGTCGCCGCGTTCACCAAGCTCGGCCGCGACCCGCATGACATCGAGCTGATGATGTTCGCGCAGGCCAACTCCGAGCACTGCCGCCACAAAATCTTCAACGCCACCTGGGAAATCGACGGCGCCAAGCGCGACCACTCGCTGTTCCAGATGATCAAGAACACCTACGCGCTGCACAGCGACGGCATCCTCTCCGCCTACAAGGACAACGCCGCCGTGATCGCCGGCTCGCGCGGCCGCCGCTTCTTCGCCGATCCGCGCACGCAAGATTACGTCACGAGCGAGGAAGACATCCACCTGCTCTGCAAGGTCG
>JAEUHB010000073.1 GCA_016794665.1 Opitutaceae bacterium | reverse complement strand
CCCACGCCGCCTGCGTCGCGACGGCATCCTCCCAATCCAGGAAGTGCCGTTTCCGCTGGCGTGACTTCGGCCGCACGGTCCCCATCACGCGGAAGCTCGTCGATCCATTGGGATTCTGGACCGTCGTGATCGTGATGGGCTTGGAGCGCAGCGCCACGAGACCACGCTCGCCGGCCGCGAGATTTCGCTCAACGGGGGCGCTCTCCCGGTTGTGCGGGAGCTGGCCTACCGCGTCTCCGGTAGCCCCAATTGAATAGTTAAAGTATTCAACGGGTGGACGTGGGCCCTGCCGACAGGTGGCTTTTCCATACGCAACGCGTGTAGGATCAGCCACTTGCCCCGTTTTTGGAGATGGTGGTAGGACCTGGATTCGAACCAGGGAAGGCGTAAGCCAGGAGATTTACAGTCTCCCCTCGTTGGCCACTTGAGTATCCTACCAAAAAGGAGGGCGGAACGTCGCGAGTCAGCCCATCGACGGCAAGAGCTTTTTTTCGGGCGGGAAAAAGCCTAACGCCGCGCCTTGCCCCGCACCGCCGCCGCCGCCCGCTTCGCTTGGGGATATTCGCGGGACGACCGGGCGGTGACCTTGCGAAAATCCCCCGACTTCAAGGCATCGATTTGATCGCGCAAGACCGCGGCCCGCTCGAACTCCAAACGGCCCGCCGCCTCCTGCATCTCCTGCTCCAATTCCGCGACCACGGCCGCGACGTCATCGACGCCTTCGGCGACCGCGGCCTCGGCCCCACCGCGGTCGCCGGAGCCATCGTAAACATGGAGGCTTGCCTGGGCCGACCGCTTCACGCTGCGAGGCGTGATGCCGTGCTCAAGGTTGTAGGCAACCTGCCGTTGCCGGCGGTAGTTCACCGCCTCCTGCGTGCGCTTGATCGAATCGGTGATCTTATCGGCGTAGAAGATCACGCGGCCCTTCTCGTGGCGCGCGGCACGGCCGGCCGTCTGGATGAGCGAAGTCTCGCTGCGGAGGAAACCCTCCTTGTCCGCATCGAGGATTGCGACGAGCGCGACCTCAGGCAGATCGAGGCCCTCGCGCAGCAGGTTGATGCCGATGAGAACGTCGAAATTCCCGAGCCGCAGGTTGCGGAGGATCTCAACGCGCTCAATCGCATCGATGTCGGAGTGCAGGTATTCGACGCGGACTTTTGATTCACGCAGGAAACTCGTGAGATCCTCGGAGAGCCGCTTCGTCAGGGTCGTGACGAGCACGCGCTCCCCGGCCGCCGCGGCGGCCTTGATTTCCGCGATGAGGTTCTCGACCTGCCCCTTTGTGGGCCGGATCGCGATCTCGGGATCAAGCAAGCCAGTGGGGCGCACCAGCTGCTCCGCGACGACGGCGGACTTCTTGAGCTCGAACTCCGCCGGCGTCGCGGAGACGTAGAGTGTCTGGCCGGTGACCATCTCGAACTCGGCGAAGCTCTGCGGCCGGTTGTCGAGCGCCGAGGGCAGGCGGAAGCCAAAGTCGACGAGCGTCTGCTTCCGTGCGCGGTCGCCATTATACATCCCCCCGACCTGCGGCACGGTCGCATGGCTCTCGTCGATCATCAGGAGGAAATCCTTTGGAAAAAAGTCGATGAGGCAGAACGGCCGCTCGCCCGCCTTCCGACCCGTGAGATGGCGTGAGTAGTTCTCAATGCCATTGCAGAATCCCATCTCCTGCAGCATCTCGAGGTCGTAGTTCGTCCGCATGCGGATGCGCTGGGCCTCCAGCAATTGGCCGCGCCCTTCGAAATACGCCACGCGCTCGTCGAGCTCCGCCTTGATCGCGGCGATGGCGGGCTCGAGCTTCCCGCGGCTCGTCACGTATTGGTTAGCCGGGTAGAGATCGAATTGTTCGATCGCACGGATGACGTTCCCCGTCGTCGGGTCGAACTCGCTCAGGGCGTCGACCTCGTCGCCGAAGAACTCCACGCGCAACCCGTGCTCCATGTAGGCGGGCATGATGTCCACGACGTCGCCGCGCACGCGAAAGCGGCCGGGCTTCAGCTCGTAGTCGTTTCGATCGTAGATATTGTCGACGAGCCGCTCGAGCAGGCGTTGCCGGCCGATCTGGGCGCCCCGGCGCAGCGGGATGCGCATCTCGGTGAACTCCTGAGGCGAGCCCAGGCCGTAGATGCACGACACGCTCGCGATCACGATCACATCGCGCCGGGAAACGAGCGAGCTCGTGCTCGCGATCCGGAGCCGCTCAATCTCCTCGTTGATGGAGGAGTCCTTCTCGATGAAGGTGTCGCTCGACGGCACGTAGGCCTCGGGCTGGTAGTAGTCGTAGTAGCTGACGAAGTATTCGACCGCGTTCTCCGGGAAGAAATTCTTGAACTCCGAGTAGAGCTGGGCCGCGAGGGTCTTGTTGTGCGAGAGGATGAGCGTGGGCCGCTGCGTGCGCGCGATGACGTTGGCCATTGTGAACGTCTTGCCCGAGCCCGTGACGCCGAGAAGCGTCTGGTGCCGGTTGCCCGCGTCAATCGAGGCGACGAGCTTCTCAATCGCCTGCGGCTGATCGCCGGTGGGCTGGTAATCGGAGGCGAGTTTGAATTCCATGCGCGGCAGAGACAGAAGCGGAAATCCCCCGCTTCACAACCCGAAGACCTTGAGCACGCCGTTCCACACCGTGGACCAGAAGCCCGCGGCGCGGGCCGCTGAGCCCTCGGTCGCCGTCTCCTGCAGCACGAAAAGCCCCCGGCCCGCGAAGAGGTCGTCGAAGAGCGGGTTCATGCCGCGGTAGTAGTGCCAGAAGCTCTCCGCCCGCACGGGGCGGTAGTCGAGGTTCGGCGTGAAACCGATGGTCGCGTCCTGATTGGTCCGGCGCGCTGGCGCACTCGCGCCCTCGCGCTCGGCGAGCACCTCAGCGCGCACGCCGCGGCTGCCGGCGACATAGAGCCGGCACGGGCCCACGAACTCGAAGAACCGAAACTGGCCGCTGATCCACGACTGCCAGCGAAATATCCGCCAGTGCCGCCGGATGGCCAGCGACTCACCCTCGCGCTGCACCACGCCGGCGAGGAAACTCGGCCGCAACACGAGCGAGGCCCCGGCCGGCACCGTGATCTGCGCCATCTCCAGGTGCGGATCGGCGCCGTTCGAGAGCGTGACGCGCGCTTCGCCGTCGGCGCGGCCGTGGCGCAGCTCGACCAGCTCGACGAGGCCGCACGCGAGGCTCGTGAACGGGATGCGCCAATCGAGCACGAAGCGCGTGTGCTTCGCCACGCCCTCGTCCGAGGCTTGGAGGAACTTCTCCTTGATGCGCAGGATGTCGCCCGGTTGCAGCCGCGCCTCGATCGAGACGCGGCTCTCGCCCACTTCCGGCAGCGCCGCCGGCTCCGGCCCAAGCCGGATTGATCGGCCGCGCGCCATGAGCGGCGCCGCGACGAAATAGAGCGCGAGCGCCCACAGTGTCGGGCCGAAAAAATAACCGGCGAGCGCCCACCCCAGCCACCATTTCCACCGGTCCCACGCCGCGACCACGTAGTGCCGCGCCTTGGAGCGCGTTTCCTCCAGCAGGGCGACCTCGCCGTTCACCCGGCGCACAGCCAGATCGACGCCGTCCTTCTCAAAGACCGTCTTCGTAACGGCGCGCTGGAAGTCATCGACGAGGCCGAGCGCGTCCTTGCGCGTTTTTTCCATGCGCTCGATTTGCTCGGCATTGGCGCTTTGTTGCTGGCGGTTGCCAAACCACCGCTCCCACCAGCTTTCCAGCTCGCGGAGCGTCGCGACAACCTTCGCGGCCTGCTTGGCGCGCTCGCGCTGCTTCTCGATGTCGGCGCGCAGCGTCTCGAGCCGGCGCGCGACATCCGCCTGCACGGCGAGCAGCCGGTCGCGCTCGGCGACAGCACGCACGAGTTTCTCCGCGCGGCTGAGCTCGTGCGCGCGCTCTTCCTGGATGAAAAGCCACAGCCCGCCCACCGCCAGGACGACGAGCACAATCAGCGCGGCGACGCCGAACTTCTGCGCGAGCCACCCGAGGAACTTGAGGACGACAGCCGGCATCGCCGCAGTGTGGGGCGCACGGCCGGACGATTTCAACCGCGCGCTGAATGCCATTTGCCAACGCCCCGCCGCCCGCCCAGCCTGCCGCCATGAGCAAGGCCGTCGTCTCCTCCCTCTACGACTCCGACGTGTTTCGCATGGCGTGCCGCCAGTTCGACAAGGCCGCCGACGCCATTAGCCTCCCCGAGGCCGTGCGGGACCGCACAAAATATCCGCGGCGCTGCCTCGCCGTCTCGCTGCCCGTGAAGCGCCGCGACGGCAGCGTGACGGTGTTTGAGGGCTATCGCGTGCAACACAACCTGAGCACCGGACCCTCCAAGGGCGGCATCCGGTTTCACCAGGATGTGACGCTCGGCGAGGTCGCGGCGCTCGCGATGTGGATGAGCTGGAAGACCTCGCTCGTCGGCCTCCCCTACGGCGGCGCCAAGGGCGGGGTGATCGTCAACCCGAGCGAGCTCGACGAGAACGAACTCGAGCACCTCTCGCGGCGCTACATGCAGGAAATGGTGAACTTCGTCGGCCCGCACGTCGACGTGCCCGCGCCCGATGTCGGCACCAACGAGAAAATCATGGGCTGGATGATGGACACCTATTCCAACCACGCCGGCCACGTGGAGAGCGCCGTCGTCACCGGCAAGCCCATCGCGCTCGGCGGCTCGCAGGGCCGGCGCGAGGCCACGGGTGCGGGCGTCGCCTACCTCACCAAGCGTTATCTCGAGGACCTCGGAATCCCCGTGGACCGGGCCACGGTCGCCATCCAGGGTTTCGGCAACGTCGGCAGCGAAACCGCGCTCGCGCTCGCAGCCTACGGCGCGAAGATCATCGCGATCTCCGACTACACCGGCGGCATCCACAACGCCAAGGGCATCGATCTCGCGAAGGCAATCGCCTACGTGCGCTACCAAAAGACGCTGCATGATTTCCACGAGGGCGAGGCGATCACCAACGAGCAGTTGCTCGAGCTCCCCTGCACCGTCCTCGCGCCGTGCGCACTCGAGCGGGTCATCACCGATCAAAACGCCGCCAAGCTGAAATGCCGCGTGCTCGCCGAGGGCGCCAACGGCCCGACCACCAATGCCGCCGACAAAATCATCGAGGCCCGCGGCGACATCGAGCTCATCCCCGATGTGCTCTGCAATTCCGGCGGCGTGATCGTCTCCTACTTCGAATGGTTGCAAAACCTCTCCAACTTCTACTGGAGCCGCGACGAAGTGCTGCAAAAACTCTTCGCCATGCTCGACAAGGCGAAAGCCGCGGTCGACGCGCAGAAGGGAAAATTCAAGTTCAGCCGCCGCCTCGCCGCCCTCACCCTCGGCATCCAGCGCGTGGCGGACGCGAAGGCGGCGCGGGGATTGTTTCCGTAACACGGGCGGCCCTTCCCTTGGCCTGAAAATGAAAAGACCCGCCATTGCCGCCTTGCTCATTGCAACGGCCGGTTTTTGCCCGGCGCCGGCGCAGACAAAAGCCGCCAAGGCGCCACCGGCCGTCCCTCCCGCCCCGCGGACGCGCGCCGAGGTCGCGGCCGTGCTGAGCCATGCGGATCCGCCACCCGCAAACCTGCGGCCCCTGCGCCTCCTGCTCGTCGCCGGACCAAAGACCCACGGCGTCGCGCAGCACGACTACCCGGTGTGGCAAAGGACGTGGGCGCCTCTCCTCGCCAAGTCGCCGGGCGTCACGACCGACACCGCGTTCCCCTTCCCCACGGAGGCGCAGTTCGCGGCCGCGGACGCGGCGATCTTTTATTTCAAGGGCGGCTGGGAAACGGCTCAGGTCGAGGCCCTGGAGAAATTTCAGAAACGCGGCGGCGGCGTCGTCACGATTCACTGGGCCATCGGGGTGACCGCCGCGCCCGAGCCATTCGCGGCGCGCGTGGGCCTCGTCTACCCGGCGGCAAGATTCCGCCACGGCATCGTCGATCTGCGGATCGACGCGTCGCACCCGATTACGCGCGGTTTTCCTCCGGTCGTGCGGTTCACGGACGAACCCTACTGGCCTTTCGTGGGCGATCCCAAGCGGGTTCGGGTGCTCGCCTCATCGGAGGAGCAAGCCGGGCCCGACGGGGCGCCCGCGCTCGTGCCGGTCTTTTGGACGCATGAGCCCGCCGGCGGCGGCCGGGCGTTCGTCTGCATCTTCGGCCACTACATGTGGACGTTTGAAGATCCCCTGTTCCGCCTGCTGCTGCTCCGCGGCATCGCCTGGGCGGCACACGAACCAATCTCCCGCCTTGATGCACTCGCGCTCGACGGCGTGGAATTGTCGGAGCCATGAAGACGCTCGCCGCCCTCGCCTGCCTTGCGGCCGCCTTTGCACACGCTGCGCTCGCCGGTCCGAACGAGGCCGCGATCATGGCGGCAATGAAGCTGTCGGACGCGCCGAGCTACGCGTGGACGGCGAGCGTCTCTGATGACGCGCGCACCTACGACATCATCGGCCGCACGAGCAGAGCCGGCTATTCGCGGGTCCGGATGCCGCTGATCAACTCGGTGCGCCGCCGCCTCGGCCGCACGACGACGGAGGTCGACGCGGACTATGTCTTTCGCGGCAACGTGGCCTGCGTGATTGAGACGGAGAACGGCTGGAAAAAACCCGACGAGCTGCGCGACGAGGATCAGGTCCGGCGGCGCGAGGTGCAGGGCATCGGCCCGACCGGCCATGCGCCCATTACCGTCGGCTCGCCCATCGGAGTCGGACCTCCCCCCGGGCGGCGGGGCCGCGGCGGGCGCGGGGGCCGGCCGGACGCCGCCTACAGCAACATCCAGCTGGGCCTCAGCCTGCCCCACGAGGAGCTCGCGGTGATCGTGAGCAGTCACACGCACCTGCAGGTCGAGGGTGACATCGCCACCGGCACGCTCAACGACCTCGGCGCGCAGCTGCTGCTCGTGCGCGACGGCCAGGAGGCGATCACGCCGGTGCGGGCCGCGGGGACGTTCAAGCTCTGGCTGCAGGGCGGCGCGGTGGTGAAATACCAGGTGAAGGTCGAAGGCATCCTCAGCGTCGAGGCCAACGGCTCCCGCCGCCAAGTCGTCGTGCAACAGACGACGGACACGATCATCCGCGAGGTTGGCACCGCGGTCGTCGACGTGCCGGAACAGGCTCGCCTCAAGTTGCGCGGCTGATTCACAGCGCCGCGCCGTCGGGCCAGTTTTCGCGTCAGTCCCGCGCCCGCGGGCGCGGCGCGATCCCGGCCCAGCGGCCGAGTTCGCGGTGGATGCGTGCGACGCGCTCGACCTGACCCTTGGCGGGGAACCGCTCGTAGAAACCGTCGGCGCGCAACTCCCGCACCTGGTCCGCCCACGGCGCGAGCCGCAGGCGCCAGCGTTCGACGCGACCGTCCGCCGGCTCCGCATCCACAGCCGCGAGATCGGCGCACACGCGGAGCATGGCTTTCAGCGTGACGGGCCGCGTGACCATTGCGCCGCTGTCGCCCCAGCCCTCGCCCCACACGGCGGCGCACGCCTTCAGAAAATCGCGGACGACCTCGTAGTATTTTCCCGCAGCGCGCTTGTCGCCGCCCTCGGCCGAGATTTTTTTCCAAGCGGTCTTCACCCAGCGGTGGACTTCGTTGAAGAGCTCCGCCTGCAGAATCCACTTCTCCCGCTTGCTGCGGCCGCCGAGGCGGTCGATGCGTAGCGCAGCGGGCTGTCGCCCTCGCGGTAGAGCATCTCGGCGACGTGCGCAGCGAAGCGCCGGTCGGGCTCGGCCAACGACACGCGCTCGTAGAGGTCGACGAGGTGGCTCTTGTTGATGCGCGTGGGCGTGGAGTTGATGATGACGAACATCTCCGTCGCAAAGTCCTCCGTGCGACCGCATAAGAACGCCGAAGCCGGCGCACCGGTCACAAGACCATGAACGAAAACGCCACGATCAGCGTCGGCACGAGCGCGCCGAGAAAGAGGCCGAGGGGCGAGACGCCGCCGGGAAAAAATTTCTGGAGAATCGACTGCCCCGCGGGATTGGGTGCGTTGGCGATGACCGTGAGGCCGCCACCGGTCACCGCGCCCGCGACAACGGCGAATTTCAGCTGCTCGCTGAAGCCCGGCACCAAGGTCGCGAGGTAGGTGATGAGAGCGTTGTCATTGAAGGCCGTCAGAATCGTGGCTCCGGTGAAGAGCGGCACTTCGCCCAGGCTGCCAAGCAGCGGCTGGATCCACCACCCTTGAAGGCCGCCGTGAATCACGAGCCCGGCGAGGAAGAACCCCACCAGCAGCGGCGACTTCAGCTCGATCCTGCTCTGGTGGTGAGCGGTGGCCTGCGCAAATGCGAGATAGAACAGGAAACCGCCCACAAACATCACCGGATGGTGCGCCATCCACACGGTGAACCCGAGGAACACAAGGTGCACGAACGTCACCCACCACGGAATGCGATCTTCCGTCGCGGCGGAATCGGCGGGCGCGGCTTGCATGGCGAGCAGCTCCCGGCGGAACGCGAGGAAGTAGGCCGCGTTGGCCAGCACGATGCCCGTGGCGGCGTGCCAGCCGAAGTGCGTGAGCATGTATTTCGTGTCCCAACCCCACGGGCCGGCCACCATCAGCACAGGCGGCGCCGCAAAGTGCGTGAGCGTGCCGCCGATGGAGACGTTGACGAAAAGTAGGCCGAGCGTGGCATACCTCAGGCGCAGACTGGGATTGAGGGCGTAGAACTGCTTCGCGAGCAGCAAGGCCGCGAGCGTCATCGCCGCGGGCTCGGTGATGAACGAACCAAGGAAAGGTGCCACGGTGAGAATCGAGAGCCACCACGCCACGGGGCGGCCACCGCCGAGCCGGGCCACGGAGCGCATGCAACGTTCGGCGAGCAACAGCACGGGCCGCGTCGAAGCCAGCGCCATGATGATGACCACGAACATCGGCTCGGTGTAGTTCACCTTTTCCGCGATGTAGTCGATCGCGGTGCCGAGTCCCTTGAACCAAACGATTGCGCCGGCGAGCGCGACCACCCAGATCCCGAAGATCGCCTCGACTTCGCCGAAAAAGTGGAGGGTCTGACCCCAGAAGCTCACCTCGTCGGGCTGACCGTCCTCGTTGCGATCAGTCGCACGCGGGGGCGACTGCCGCCGCGCGAGGTGGCGCTCCTCCACAACGTGGGCCCAGTGGCGGATTTTTGCCGCGACAAACGTATGCAAGATCGCGAGCACGAAGATGGCGGTCGCGACGACGTTGAAGGGTTCAAGGCGGGCCCGCGCAGCGAGCGTCGCCCCCAAGTCGGCGGATTGCACCGCCTCATAGTCCGCAAGCGGGCGCGGAAACGCAGGGGACACGGAAGGCGCACCCGCCGCGGCGGCGAATCCCGTCGCCAGTAGAAATAGACAAACACCCAGCGAGGCGCGCCCCCGCGGCAGGGTAGAATTCAGGATCATGCGACGAGGAAACGGTCCCGCATCCGCGGGGCAAGCAAGGGCCGCATCTCTGCGCCAGTTTTCTTTTCGCTCAGAAGGTATGAACCACCAGCCCCGAGCGGAGCTTGGGCTCAAACCACGTGCTCTTCGGCGGCATGATCTGCCCGGCGTCGGCGATGTCCATGAGCTGGGCAAGCGTGACGGGAAACATCGAGAACGCGACCCCACCCTCGGCATCGACGCGCTTCACGAGTTCACGAGGGCCGCGGATTCCGCCGACGAAATCGATGCGCTTGCTCGTGCGCACATCGGCAATGCCGAGCACGGGCCCGAGGAGTTTGTCCTGCAGCACACTTACGTCCAAGCGCGAGACGGGATCCGCCTTCGCATCAGCGTTGCAACGCAAACCATACCATTTTCCGCCGAGATACATGCTCACCTCGCCAACAGCAGCTGGCGACGGGGCAGCGTTTTCGCGGAGGCCAAAGAGTGATTCAACTTTCGCCAAAAAATCCACCGCCGAGAACCCGTTGAGATCCGTGACAATTCGGTTGTAGGGAAGAATCTTGAGTTCGCTCGCAGGAAAGAGGACGCAGAGGAACCAGTTGTAATCCTCGGCTCCGGTGTGCTTCGCGTTGCGCTCCCGGCGGAGACGTGCGACGCGGGCGGCACTGGCGGCGCGGTGGTGACCGTCGGCGATGTAGGTCACGGGGACAGCCGCGAACGCCTTGATCCACTCAGCGCCGCCGGCGATGCGCCATACCGTGTGACGGATGCCATCGGGCGCAGTGAAGTCGTGCAGCGGCTTCTCCTTCGTCTTCGCGTTCACGAGTGCCGTCACGGGGGCGTGGTCGCGGTAGGTGAGGAAAACCGGCCCGGTGTCGGCGCTGAGAGTGTCGATGAGCTTCGTGCGGTCGTCCTCCTTGTCCTTGCGGGTCTTCTCGTGCTTCTTGATCAACTCGCGATCGTAGTCATCGACATGGCAGCCGGCAATAAGCCCGCGCTGGATGTGGGCTCCCATCTGCTGCTGGTAAACGTAAAGGCACGGCTCGCTCTCACGGACGAGCGCGCCCCTCTTTTGCAGGCTGAGAAAATTCTCCCGCGCCTTGGCATAAACCGATTCATTGTAGGGGTCGGTTCCCGCCGGCAAATCGATCTCGGCGCGATCGACGTGGAGCAGGCTGAGCGGCCGATCGGCGGCGAGCGCCGCGGCCTCGGCGGTGTTCACTACATCGTAGGGCACGCAGGCGACCTCAGCCGCAGCGGCGGCGTTTGGAACTAAACCTTGAACTGGATGGATGCGCATGAGGAGAGAAGTGCGGTCAGCGAGAGTTCAGAGTGGCTCACCGAGCACGCGGAAGACACGGAAAAAATTCGACAGCACCCTCGACAGCGGGCAGAAAAAAGCCCGCCGAGGTGGCGGGCGGAAAGAGGGGCGGGCGCGAAGCCTGTGACTACTTCTTCGTGCCGGTGCCACGCTTGAACTTCGAGGTGAACTTCTCGACGCGGCCTGCCGTGTCGACCAGTCGCTTCTCGCCGGTGTAGGCCGGGTGCGAGTCCATCGTGACGTCGCGCACGACGACGAAATACTCCTGGCCGTCAATCTGCTCCTTGCGGGCAGACTTCATGGTGGACTTGGTGAGAAAACGCCGGCCCGTCCCGATATCAAGGAAACAGACATTGTTCAGCGTAGGATGGATATTCGCTTTCATCGGCGGGAAATTTGCGGGTTAGCCTTGGCGCGCCTTGTAACGCGGCTCGACCTTGTTGATGACGTAGATCCGGCCCTTGCGGCGGACGACCTGGCAGGCCGGGTGACGCTTCTTGGCGGACTTGATGGAGGAAACGACTTTCATAAAAGGTCGAAAAGCAGCGGTCACAACCGGCACTGTCAACGGTATTGTTGGCCACAGACTTGGGAAGCACGAAACGTTATGGCATCCGTCGCCCCTGGTGGCGCGCAACAGGCCAAATGGAGTCTGTGGACCGCACTTAGTTACGCATTTCCCGCAGGCCATTTGCGCGAAATGCACGTTGTGCCATTATTGGCGCTGGGACAGCCTCGCCGATATAGCCGACATGCAAGCATTCGCCCCATTTTTCCCGATTCACCTTTCGCTCAAAGGATGCATTCGCCGGATTCTCGTGGCCCACGTGCTTCCGCCCCCAAGAGAGCCCGAACGGCTCGTAGAGCGCCGGCGCAAGCGCCGCGACAACGATTCCCGCTAGGAGATCCTGCGGGACATTACGCCAAATGAGTATGGGCCGCCCCCCTGTGTGACTGGGGGGCGGCCTTCTCGCGTTAGCGCGACCGACGGAGTCGCTACTTACCGATGCCGTAGGCTCGGAATCCGAGGTCCCTGAGCCGCGGCAAATCGAGGATGTTGCGCCCGTCAAAAACATGCGCCGGTTGCTGCATCCCAGCGAAAACCCGCGCGTAGTCCAGCTGCTTGAAATCGTCCCACTCGGTGGCGATCGCGAGGGCGTGCGCCCCTTGCGCCGCTTCATAGGCTGAACCCGCAATCGAGAGGCGCGGTTCGTCGGGGCCGCGCCCCAGCACCTCGGCGCGAATTTCCTCCGCCGGCACCTTGGGATCGTAGACGACGACGCGCGCTTGCTCGGCCAGCAGATCGCGGCAGATGGCGATGGCTGCGGACTCGCGGGTGTCGTTGGTGTCCTTCTTGAACGCGAACCCCAGGACGGCGATTTTCTTGTCGGCGACAGTATTAAACAAGGTGCGCACAATCTTCGCAGCGAAGCGGTGCTTCTGCCAGTCGTTCATCTTAACAACGCCTTCCCAGTAGGCGGCCACCTCCGGCAACCCAAAGTGCTCGCAAAGGTAGACGAGGTTGAGGATATCCTTCTGGAAACACGATCCGCCAAAGCCAACGGAAGCCTTGAGGAACTTCGGCCCAATGCGTGAATCGCGCCCGATGGCATTCGCCACCTCGTCCACATCCGCGCCCGTCGCCTCGCAGAGCGCCGAAACCGAATTGATCGAGGAGATGCGCTGCGCGAGGAACGCGTTGGCTACGAGCTTTGAGAGTTCCGACGACCAGAGGTTGGTCGTGATGATGCGATCGCGAGGCACCCAGTGGGCGTAAACCTCGACGAGCTTCTGCAGCGCCGCCTGCCCGCCCGGCGTGCGCTCGCCCCCGATCAGGACCCGATCGGGCGCATGGAGATCCGCGATGGCGGTGCCCTCGGCGAGGAACTCGGGATTGGAAAGCACCTCGAATTGGTGGCCACGCGCATTGGCCGCGAGGATATCCTTGATCGTCTCGGCGGTGCGCACCGGGATCGTGGATTTTTCGACGATGATCTTCGGGCCGTTGGCGTGCTCGGCAATGGTGCGGGCCACGGACTCGATGAACCGCAAATCGGCGGCACGGCCGGCGCCGACGCCGTAGGTCTTCGTCGGCGTGTTAACCGCCACAAAGATGATGTCCGCCGTTCGGATGGCACCATGGACATCCGTGGAAAAATGCAGGTTCTTGCCACGTGTCTGCCGCACGACGTCATCGAGCCCTGGCTCGTAAATTGGCAGCACGGACGAATTCCATGCCTCGATGCGCGTCGCGTTCATGTCCACCACGCGCACCTCGATGCCGGGCGCCTTGAGCGCGATCATGGCCATGGTGGGGCCGCCGACGTAGCCTGCGCCAATGCAGCAAATCTTCATGTTTCAGGGGTGCTAGGAGTTCGTTCGTTCGGCCGGTTGCAGGGTCTTCGTCACTCAGGTCATATAGAAGGATAAAAAAGGCGGCCAAGACACAGGCCGCCTTTTTCCGATCGAGGCACTACGCCGGATTGGGCGCAGCGGCGAGACCGGGCTGGGTCTCGGGCTTGTCGGCGGATTTCTTTTCCGCCGGCTTTTCCGCCAGTTTCGGGGGCAGCTCCCGCACCACAGGCGATTTGATCTCTCCGTGCTGCAGAATTTCCAGGACGTGCTTGCCTTCGATGGTTTCGTGCTCGAGAAGCGCCGCGGCAATCTTGTCGAGCGCCTCGCGGCGACCCGTGATGATTTCCTTTGCGCGGGTGTATTGCTCCGTGATGATGCGCGTGACCTCGGCGTCGATTTTTCGCGCCGTGTCCTCGCTGACATGCTGCGAGCGAGTGATGTCCCGGCCGAGAAAGACGGTGTCCTGGTTGTCCGCGAAAGAAACCGGCCCAAGCGCACTCATGCCGTAGTCGCAGACCATGGCGCGGGCTATCTTCGTTGCCTGCTTGATGTCGCCATAGGCGCCGTTGCTGAAGTCGCCCGTCACGAGTTCCTCCGCGATGCGGCCGCCCATTGCCATCGCGATTTGATCGAGCAGCTTTTTCATCGGCCGGGTCAGGATGTCCTTTGTCGGGATGAAGGTTGTGCTGCCGAGGCTCTGGCCCCGCGGGATGATGGTGACCTTGTGCACCGGAACCGTGC
This sequence comes from Opitutaceae bacterium, assembly GCA_016794665.1. Classification (GTDB taxonomy): domain Bacteria; phylum Verrucomicrobiota; class Verrucomicrobiia; order Opitutales; family Opitutaceae; genus ER46. Next base: position 8,916 of record JAEUHB010000073.1, on the reverse strand, counting down.
CGTCATCGAGCACCGCTTGGACGACGGCGTGGCCGGCTTCATGCCACGCGGTGAGCTTTTTCTCCGCATCGTCCATGACGCGGCGGCGCTCGCGGCCAAACAGCACCTTTTCCCGGGCATCCTCCACATCGATCATCTCAACCTTTTTCTTGCCGCGGCGAGCGGCGAGCAGCGCCGCCTCGTTGAGCAGGTTCGCCAAATCTGCGCCCGACAGCCCAGGCGTCCCGCGCGCGACCACCGCGAGATCCACGGTATCCGCCAAGCTAATCTTGCGGGCGTGGACGCGGAGGATTTGCTCGCGGCCCACGATGTCGGGCAGGTCGACGTAAATCTGGCGGTCGAAGCGGCCCGGGCGCAGGAGGGCGCTGTCGAGCACGTCGGGACGGTTGGTCGCCGCGATGATGATGACGCCCTCGGTGGTGTCGAAGCCGTCCATCTCGACGAGCATGGAGTTGAGCGTCTGCTCGCGCTCGTCGTTGCCGCCACCGAGGCCCGCACCGCGCTGCCGGCCGACGGCGTCGATTTCGTCAATGAAGATGAGGCAAGGCGCGTTCTTGCGGCCCTGCTCGAACATATCGCGGACGCGGCTCGCGCCGACGCCGACAAACATCTCCACGAAGTCGGAACCCGAGATACTGAAGAACGGCACGTCGGCCTCGCCCGCCACGGCCTTGGCGAGGAGCGTCTTGCCGGTGCCGGGCGGGCCGACCATCAGGATGCCCTTGGGGATTCGGCCGCCCATCTTCGTGAACTTCTTCGGATCCTTGAGGAACTCGACGACCTCCGAGACCTCCTCCTTGGCCTCGTCGCAACCCGCGACATCCGCAAACGTGAGCCGATCTCGGTCGCGCGTCAGGAGCTTGGCGCGGCTCTTGCCAAAGCTCAATGCACCGCGTCCGGCCTGCCGGAGCTGGCGGACGAACAGGAAGTATAGGAGCCCAATCACGAGCACGATTGGGAGCAGGTTAAACATGAACGATGTGAGCATCGTCTGCGTCGGTTGCTCGGCGAAGACCTTGGTCTCCTGCAAGCGCTGCATGTTGAGATCCGTGATGCGCCCGGCCGCGCGGAAATCGCGGAATGGTGAGTCGGCGTCCTTACGGCTTTGGCCGGTGATCGAGTGCCAGTCGCGGCCTCCGCTCAGGTCGGGGCGGATGATGGCCTGTTTCGCCGGGTCGCCGGTCTTGATGTTTTTCGACTGCGCGCGCTCGACGACTTCCTGAATCGTCAGCGTCTCCACTTGGCTGCCGCCACCGGTCGTGGTGAAGAGCAGAGCCAGCACCGCCGCCACGAGTAGCAGCCAGAAGATCAGCATCTTCGGCTGAAAGCGGTCCGGGGGAAGGGTCTTGAGCGGCCGGCGGGCCTTTTTTGGGTCGGAGTCAGACATTTACGTGTGAGAGTGACGCGGGACGGTGGAGGTTCCCACTGGGGAAGTCAATTGGCCCCCCGCGGAATCACCGCCTGTATTTTCGGACCGATTGGAATCGAACTTCACTCCCATCGCTCACGACAAAGCCTCTGACCCCCGCGCTCTGCCGAGTCGGCCCACGTTGGATCGCGGCCAACAGGGACTCGAACGCCGCGCTCGACAGCTCCCCGGCCCGTGGTTGGGCCCTGAGCCAGCGGTGCAGCGCGCGCCGCCACAGGGCGCGTGGTTTGCCAGCCAATGACGCCAGCGGCAGCACGCGCCGCGCCGCGCTCGTCGGCCACAACGAGTCGACCCAGGCCTCCAGCGCTGCATCGTCCTCCTCGAGGAGCGCCCGCGAACGCGCGGCGCCCGCCACCGCATCCCTCTGCGCGGCGTGCACCCAGGCCGGCACGACCCGTCGCCGCACCCGGTTTCGAAAATGTTCGTCGAACTCGTTGCTCGAGTCGGTCCGCCAGCTGACGCCAGCGGCTCGCAACGCGGCCTCGATCTCAGCGCGCTTCAGGCCAAGCAGCGGGCGCACGTGCACCCGCCCACCGGGCAGCGCCTGCACGGGGCGCGGCGCGGCGAGCCCCGCCGCGCCACTGCCGCGCGCGAGGCGCATGAGCATCGATTCCGCGATGTCGTCCTGTTGGTGTCCGAGCCAGATGGTGCGCCCGTATTTTTCGAAAAACGCCATCCGCGCCGCACGGGCCGTCGCCTCGCTCGCGCCGTGGTTTTTCCCACGCCACGTCCCGCGGACAAGTTCAAGGTCCAATTCGCGGCACACCCGCGCGCAATATCGCGCGTCCCCGCGCGATTCCGAGCCGCGCAGCCGATGATCAAAATGCAGCGCGCGCAGCGTGCGCCGCCGCTCCGGCCAGTGCGCCCAAATCAACAACAAGAGCGCGAGCGAGTCCGCGCCGCCGGAAAGCGCCACCGCCCAGCGTGTGCGCCGCGAGGCCGAGTCCGCCCACGCCCGCACCGCCGCGTCCAGTCGCTCGCGCGGGATGATCGCTGCGAGCTTGGCGGCGGCTTCACGCAAAGGTGAGATGCTCCTTGCCGAAATACGGCACGAGGGCCGCTGGTATTTTCACCCGCCCGTCGGGCTGGAGATTGTTCTCCAGCAGCGCCGCAAGCACGCGTGGCACGGCAAGGCCCGAGCCGTTGAGCGTGTGCACGAGCTCCGGTTTTCCGCCGTCCTTGGGCCGGTAGCGGATCTGCGCGCGGCGGGACTGAAAGGTCTCGAAGCAGGAGCAGCTCGACACTTCGAGCCAGCGTTTCTGACCGCCCGACCACACCTCGAGATCGTATTTCTTCGACTGCACGAACCCGAGATCGCCGCCGCACATGAGGAGCACGCGATAGGGCAGGCTGAGCTTGCGGAGGATGCGCTCGGCGTCGTCGCGCAGCAGATCGAGCTCGGTGTAGCTGGTGCTCGGATGCACCCACTTGAGCAACTCGACCTTGTCGAATTGATGCAGGCGGTTCAGCCCGCGAACGTCCTTGCCGTAGCTGCCCGCCTCGCGGCGGAAACACGGCGTGTAGGCGCAGCGCTTCACCGGCAGCGCGGCCTCGTCGATGATTTCGTCACGGAAGAAATTCGTGAGCGGCACCTCCGCCGTCGGCACCGCGTAAAGGTGATCCGGCGTGGTCTCATACATCTGGCCTTCCTTGTCCGGGAGCTGGCCGGTCGCGGTCGCGCTCGCAGCGTTCACCAGGATCGGCGGATTGACCTCCGTGTAGCCGGCCTTGCCGTCCTCATCCAGGAAGAACTGGAGCAGCGCCCGCACGATGCGCGCACCGTCACCGACGTAGAACGGAAAGCCCGCGCCCGTCACCTTGGAGCCGCGCGCAAAGTCGAAGAGCTTGTCGAAGCCCGGGATCTCCCAGTGCGGTTTCGCGGCGGCCGAGACGGCGTTGACGTCGCCATGGGTCGAGAAGACCACGTTGTCCTCCGGCGTGCGGCCCTCGGGCACGCTTGGGTGCGGGAGGTTGGGCAGCGTCAGCATCGCCTGCTTGAACTTCGCCTCGGTCTCGTTGAGCGCGGCCTCGCGCTCCTTCACCTGCGCCGACACGGCCTTCATCTCCGCGACCTTCGCGACGAACTCCGGCGACCCCTTGGGCAGCGCGGCCATCGCGGTGTTGGCCGCCTTCTGCTTGCCGCGGAGGCCCTCGACCTCTTGCAACAACGCACGCCAAGCCGCGTCGATCGCGAGCACGGCGTCGAGATCGACGTCGAGGTGTTTTTTGGCAATCGCCGCCCGCACAAGGTCGGGAGTATCGCGGATAAGCTTGGGATCGAGCATGAGGGAACCCAGCAGAACCGCTTCGGGCCCAGGAATCAAACCCTCACTTGAACCGCGCCTGCGCCCGCTGGAACCGCTGGTGGACTTCCTTGGCCGAGAGCAGCTTCAGGTCGCCGACCGGCGCTTGCACGACGACGTTGCCGGGCGCGCTGGGTGGATAGGGTCCGAAGAGCCGCGGGTCCGTCGGCCCGAAAATGCCCAGCACCCGCACGCCCAGCGCCGCGGCGAGATGCATCGGGCCGCTGTCGTTGGCGATCACCCAGTCGGCGCGCTGCACGAGCGCGGGCAGCGATACCAGGCTGGTGTTGCCCGTGAGGTTGAAAAACTGCGCCGGCGGAAACGCCCCGCGGTCGTGCACATAGCTGCTGCCCGCCCACACGACCTTGCGGTTCTTGTCCTCCCGCAGGAGGAGTTCGGTCAGCTCCTTGAAACCACCCCAGGTCTTCTCCGCCCGGCGGCTGTCCACAAACATGACGATTGGATTCCCACCGCCGCGCGAGTCCGCGAAACGCAGGTTGAGGCTGTCGACCTCGCGGAATTTCAGCGCCCCGCGCAGCTCCGGTTTCGCGCCGATCACCGGGCAAAACTGCAGCAGAATCTCAATCGCGTGGCTGCGCTTGCCACCGGGCGGGAGCGCCACCTTCTCGTCGTAGAAGACCCCGGAGAATTCCCGCGCATCCGCGCGCCCGATTTTCCGCTCCGCCCGCGCGCGCTGCGTCATCAGCCCGGTCCGCAGCAGGCCCTGCATGTCGAACACGAAGTCGAATTCCTTTTCCCGGATCTGCTTCGCAAGCCGCAGGAACCCCTTCGCCCCCGCCGCGCGCTCGAACACGTAGACCTGATCGACCGCCGCGCAGGCCCGCACAATGGGCGCGAAAATCTCCCGCACCACCCACGAAATCCGCACGTGCGACACCTGCGCCTTGATGGAGGTCGCGACCTGCAGGGCGTGCACGATGTCGCCGAGCGACGAGGGCTTGATGATGAGGAGTTCGGTCATGGCACCACGGTGAGACCGCAGACGGTTCCACCGCGCAAAGGATGCAGCTTTCAGGCCCGGCCCCCTGCGATGCAAAGCGAAACTATCTGTTGGTTTGCCTCGCCCGCCGCCGCGCGGCAATCAACCCGCCGCGCGTGCTCCTTTTCCTGCTCAAGTTTCTCGGCCGGCTCATCGCCTCCACCCCGGAGCCGATCCTGCGCGCCGCGGTGCAGGTGCTGGGTGCCGTGATCTACTGCCTCCCGCGTCGGCGCCGGCTGATCCTCTCGAACCTGCATCACGCCTTCCCCGAAAAATCCGCCGCGTGGCACCGCGCCATCGGCCGCGAGGGCTGCCGCCGGCTCATCGAGACGGGCCTGCTCTCCCTCGCGACGCCGTTTCTCGGCGAGCGGCGCCTGCGCGAAATCGTGGCACTCTCACCGGCTCTGCAGGCGATCTACGTTGAGCATGCGCGGGCGCCGGAGCCGACGCTCATCTGCTCGCCGCACATCGCCTACTGGGAGGCACAAACCGCAATGCCGCTCGCCGTGCCTGCGGCGTTTCCCGAGTTTGGCATCATCTACCGGCCGCTCGATAACCCGGCCGCCGACGCGTTTGTGAAAGGCTCCCGAGAGCGCTTCGGCATGAAGCTGCTCTCGCGCAAGGAAGGCTTCGCCGAGGCGCTGAAGATTCTCCGCCGCCGCGGCTTCGTCGGCGTCCTCTTCGATCAAAACGCCGGGCTGCAGGGCGCGCTCACCACGCTCTTCGATCGTGTGTGCTCGACGACGGAGCTGCCCGGCCTGATGGCCGAGAAATTCAACGCGCGTGTCGTCGGCATCTTTCCGCGCCGCCGCGCCTTCTGGCGCGTCGAGATCGATGCGCACGTGATCCCGCACGACGGCGCGAGCGACACCGTCACGCTCGCGCTGAACCACTGGCTCGAGTCGCTGCTCCGCGGCGATGAAAACCTCTGCGCCTCGTGGCTCTGGGCTCACGACCGCTGGCGCAACCAAGACATCCCGGAAAAACGGTTCCGCCTCGAAGCCAAGCGCAACCTGCTCGCCGCCGATCTCGCCGCGCGCCGGCTCGCCACCCTGCCCCGCCGCACTCGCCTCTGGATCCGCCTGCCCAACTGGCTCGGCGACGTCGTGATGGCGCTGCCACTCCTCCGCGCCATCCGCGCCGGCCGCCCCGACGCGGAGATCACGCTCGTCGCGAAGAAGCAGTTTCTCCCGTTGCTCGAATCCTGGGCCATTGCGGACCGCTGCCACGCACTGCCGCCGCAGGGTCTGGGCTATTTTTTCCACTTTCGAAAACTCCGCCACGAGTTCCCCGACGTGTGGCTGCTCTTCACGAACTCGCTGCGCGGCGACCTCGAGGCCCGCCTCACCGGCTGCCGGCAGCGCTTCGGCCTCGTGCGCCCCGGCAAGTCGCGCCCGCTCCTCTCGCACGCCTATCGCGTCCCGGCCGACTACGCCGAGCGCACCCACCACCAACTCGAACTCTGGGAAAATCTCCTGCGCCACTTCGGCCTGGCCGCCCCGTTGGATCGCTCGCCGCTTTCGGCCTCCTCCCAAAGAATTTCCACCGATCAGCGCATCGCGCTGATCTGCGGCTCCGAAAACACCCCGGCGAAGCGCTGGCCGGTTGCGCACTGGCGAGCGCTCATTGAGTCGTTCCCGAGCGAGCGCTTCGTCCTGCTGGGCACCGCCAACGACCGCTCGATCACCGACGCGATCGCCGCCGGCTTGGATCCGAGGCGGATAGACAACACCGCCGGCCAGACCGACCTGCCCGCTTTTGTCGCCCAGCTCCGCGCCGCGCGCCTCCTCGTCACCAACGACACCGGCGGCATGCACCTCGCCAACGCCCTCGGCGTCCCGCTGCTGGCGCTGTTCGGCCCGACGAATCCCGTCCGCACCGGTCCCGTCTTCGCCGTGCCATTTCGCATCCTGCAACCACCGGGCTGCGCGCCCACGGGCGGCGGCAACCTCGCCGACCTCACACCCGCCACCGTCGTCGCAGCCTTGCGCGAACTCCTCCCTTCCCCACGCTCCTGACCTTCTCCCGCCCCGTGCCACTCCTCCAAGTCACCGATCTCCGCACCAGTTTCCACACGCGCAGCGGCGTCTATCGGGCGGTCGATGGCGTGAGCTTCTCGGTCGAGCGCGGCGAGACGCTCGGCATCGTCGGCGAGTCCGGCTCCGGCAAGTCCGTCACCTGCTACTCGATCATGGGCCTGCTCCCGGTGCCGCCCGCGCGCATCGAGGGCGGCTCGGCGGTCTTCGACGGCACGGATCTCCTGCGCTGCACGCCGGCCGAGTCGCGGTCGATCCGCGGCAAGCGCGTCGCGATGATTTTTCAGGATCCGATGACGTCGCTGAATCCCTACCTGCGCATCTCCGAGCAGCTCATCGAGCCGCTGCTGATCCACGAGAGGATTTCCAAGGCCGCGGCCTTGAAGCGCGGCCTCGAGGCCCTCGAGGCCGTCGGCATCAACGACGCGGAGCGCCGCATCCATCTCTACCCGCACGAGTTTTCCGGCGGCATGCGCCAGCGCGTGATGATCGCGATGGCGCTCATCACCAAGCCCGAGCTGCTCATCGCCGACGAGCCCACCACCGCGCTCGACGTGACCGTGCAGGCCCAGATCCTCGAGCTGATCAAAAAAATGCAGCGCGATCTCGGCATGGCCGTGATCTTCATCACCCACGACCTCGGTGTCGTCTCCGGCCTCTGCGATCGCGTGCAGGTGATGTATGCGGGGCGCATCGTCGAGACGGCGGACGTGCGCACGCTTTTCCACGCGCCGCGTCATCCCTATACCCGGGCGCTGCAACGCTCCATCCCGGGCCTGCAGGCCAAGGGCTCCGAACTTTACACCATTCAGGGCCTGCCGCCCGATGTCTCAAAGCCGCTGCCCGGCTGCGCGTTTGCCCTGCGGTGCGAATTCGCCACCGCGAACTGCACGGGCCGGCCGGCGCGCCTCGCCGAGGTCCAGCCGGGCCACGCCCAGGCCTGCACCCGTGTGCAAGCCGGTGAACTCTGAATTCACCACCAATCCACACTCATCAATAGCAATGGCTGGGAATTCGGAGCATCCGCTTCCTTGTTGTTTCTGAATTCCTGACATTCCCTTCCATCAGTGCGCATTAGTGGTTAAAAAGATGCCCTCTCCCCTCCTCCAACTCACGGACGTCAAAACCCACTTCCCGCTCACGCGTGGCTTCATCCTGAAGCGCGCCGCCGGCACGGTGAAGGCCGTGGACGGGGTGTCGCTCTCCGTCGGTGCCGGCGAGGTGCTCGGCCTCGTGGGCGAGTCCGGCTGCGGTAAGTCAACGCTCGCCCGCACCATCATGCAGCTCGTGCCGACAACCGGCGGCACCGTTGTGCTCGAGGGCAAAAACCTTACCACCGGTTCCACCCGCGAGGTGCTCGCCGTGCGCCGCGACCTGCAGATGGTGTTCCAGGATCCGTATGCGTCGCTCAACCCACGCATGACGGTCTTCGACACGCTCGCGGAGCCGCTGCGCGTGCACGAGGTCTGCCCGGCGGCCGAGGTGCCCGCGCGGGTCGCGGAGCTGATGAAGCTCGTCGGCCTCGCGCCGCGCTTCATGCAAAAATACCCGCATGAGTTTTCCGGCGGCCAGCGCCAGCGCATCGCCATCGCCCGGGCCCTCGCCCTCGAGCCCAAGATCATCATCGCCGACGAGCCGGTGTCGGCGCTCGATGTGTCGATTCAGGCGCAAATCCTGAACCTGCTCGCGCAGCTCTGCCGCAAGATGAACCTCGCGCTCATCTTCATCGCCCACGACCTCTCCGTCGTGAAGCACATCTCCGATCGCATCGCCGTGATGTATCTCGGGAAAATCGTCGAGCTCGGCCCCGCGATCGAGGTGATCGAGCGCCCGGTCCACCCCTACACGCGTGCGCTCGTGAGCGCGATTCCCACGCCCAACCCCGACACCGAGCGCACGCGCCAGCGCATCGTGCTGCCCGGCGATCCGCCCTCCCCCATCAATCCTCCAGCCGGCTGCGCCTTCCACCCCCGCTGCCCGCACGCGCAGGAAAAGTGCAAGGCCGCCGTGCCCCCGCTCGCGCGCGCCGATGCGACGCGCGAAGTCGCATGCGTGCGGCTGGGGGAAATCTGAGCCCACGGCCCCGCGGGGCCGATTCAGCCCCCGGGCCGGCGCCTAGCACCGCACGGTTTTCCGCTTCGGGGCCAC
>JAEUHB010000436.1 GCA_016794665.1 Opitutaceae bacterium | reverse complement strand
TAGCCCTTTACCCCCACGCGCACATTGCCGAGCATCACGATCTCGAGCCGGTGGATCATCTCCGGCAACGCCACCGGCTCGGCGGCCAACGCCGCCGGCTCGATCGCGTTGCGGAGCACTCGGCACTTGGCGCGCACCCCGGGCACATGCGCCGCGAGCTGCTCGATGTTACGGCGGGAATTGCTGACGTAGCGGACGCACGATCCATCCGTGAGACGTGACCACCGGGCCCGCCGCCGCACGAAGTCCTCCCCCGCCGAGCGGAGCGACCCGATCCGCGGCGCAAGTCCGCGCAGCGCAAAGTGCGCGACCAGATCAGCACGGAATCCCCACGTCCACAGCACGCACGGCCCGCTTTCGTGCAGGCTCGCGCGGCAGGCGCGCACCGACGCCGCAAGCCAGCCGAGACCCGGCGTAGGTTCAAAAACCCGCACTCCCGCCGCACGCGCCTCGCGCAAAAGCGGAGCCAGCCGCGCCCCGTGCGGCGCCGGCGCCAGCGTGAAAATCTGCGCGGCGAAGCCCAATCGCGCGAGCGCATGCGCCGTGAGCACAACTTGCTTTTCCGATCCCGCGCCGTCGAGCGACTGCATCAGGAAGGCGACCCGCCCACGCGGCGCCACGGGCGGCGGCGCTTCGGGCTGCCAGCGCTCAAGCCAACTGGCCAGCATCAGGACATTCCATACTTGGTGGCCCAGATCGCGCCGGCCCTCCAAGTGGCGCCGCCAGAACCCGCGCACTTCCGCCATCCGCAGCCGCGCCGCCAGCGCCGGGCTCCCGAGCAGCGTCTCCGCCCACCCACGCAGCGGGCCACGCAGCCAGGCGCCGATCGGCACGGAGAATCCCGTCTTGGGCCGCTCAAACAGGGCCGGCGGCACATGCCGCCCCAGCACGCGGCGCAGGACCAGTTTTCCGGCGTTATTGCCCACCTTGGCTCCGATCGGCAGGCGCCAGGCGAACGCCACGGCGTCGTTGTCAAGGAACGGAACGCGCCCCTCGAGCCCGCAGGCCATCGTCGCCCGATCCACCTTGGCGAGGATGTCGTCGGGCAGGTAAGTGAGGGTGTCCCAGAACATCATGCGCTCCTCTGCGGTGCGCAAAACGGCAGGCGGCGCGAACGCGGAAAATGCCGGCGCACCCTCCTCGGTCGTGCACAGCCGCGCCGGCTCGGCGATGATCGACGAGAGCCGGCGATAGAGATCAGCGTCGTCGCGCGCGCGCGCGAGCTCCGCGAGCTTGCGCAGTTTCTCGCCCGGCGTGCGAGCGGACAACAGCGCGCCGGCCAGCCGCTCCGAACCCGCCATCATATCCATCATCCCTGCGGCACCCAGCCGCACCGGCCGGGGCCAGTCCCGCAGCCGCGACCACGCGCGCCGCGCCGCGACGTAGCGGTTGTAGCCGCCGAACACCTCGTCCCCGCCGTCGCCGGTGAGCGCCACGGTCACGTGCCTCACGGTCAGTTGCGCGAGCAGGCTGGTGGGAATCAGCGACGAGTCGGCGAACGGCTCGTCGTGGATCTCCGCAAGCCGCGGGACAATCGCGAGCGCCTCCGCCGGCCCGAGAGTGAAGGCCGTGTGCTCGGTCCCGAGATGACGCGCGACTTTTTCCGCGTCTTCCGCCTCGTTCATCGCGGCTTCACGAAAACCGACCGTGAACGTGCGGATGCGGCGGCCCGCCGCCGCCTGCATCAGCGCCGCAATGGTCGACGAGTCGATCCCGCCCGAGAGAAAGCAGCCGATTGGCCGATCCGAGACGAGGCGCAACCCAACGGCGCGGCGCAGCACCCGCTCCGTTTCCTCGGCCAACTCTTCGTCGCTGCCGACGATAGGGCGCGCCACCGCCTGCGCGATCGTGTCGGCCAGCGACCAGTAGGGCGCGGGCGCGGCCGCCCGCGGGGCCGTGGTGTCGAAGCGCACCCAGTGCGCGGGCGACAGTTTCCAGGTGTCCGCAAGAATCGTCCGCGGAGCCGGCACATACCCGTAGCGCAGGTAGGCCGGCAGCACGCTCGCATCCACCGTCGCGCGGAACCCAGGGTGCGCACGAAGGGCCTTCAGCTCGGACGCAAAAATAAGCATGCCGTCCTGGAGCGCATAGTGCAGGGGCTTCTCGCCGAAGCGATCACGCGCGAGCGTGAGGGTGCGATTGCGCGCGTCAAAATATGCGAGGGCAAACTGGCCGTTGAGCCGCGGCAAGGCGCGCGCCGGGCCCCACTGGTGCAGTGCGGCAAGGAGCACCTCGGTGTCCGAACGGCTGCGGAACGCCAGCCCCTCGGCCACGAGCGCCGCGCGGATCTCGGCAAAGTTGAAAATCTCGCCGTTGAAGACAATCGCGCCGCGGCCGTCGTCCGTCACCATCGGCTGCGCCCCGCCGGGAGAAAGATCGATCACGGCGAGCCGCCGGTGACCGAGGTGCACGCGCCCCGCGGGCTCGTGCCACACGCCGTCGGCGTCGGGTCCGCGGTGCGCGAGCGAGGAGACCATCGCCCGCAGCGCCGCATCCGCCCGCACGGGGCCGCCGGAGCCTGGGTCGATGAAGCCTGCGATGCCGCACATGGTGGGCCTAACCAGGCCGCTTGACGTCGATCAACTCAGGTCGAAATTCACATTCAACGATGCTGTCAATCCTCTCACGCCGCGACGTGCCCACCATGGTCCGCTCAGCGTGAAACGTGGCCAAGGCCTTGCTTTCATAGTCATCGTAGCAGCCGACGATCCTAGCGGGATTGCCCGCGACTATCGCCCCGGCTGGAACCGATCGCGTCACAACGCTTCCCGCTCCGACAATGACACGCGATCCGACTCGAACACCGGGCAATAGCACGGCATTTGCCCCGATGAAGACCCTGCTGCCAACCTCGATGCGGGCGTAGCGGAACCGGCGCCCAGCCCCGTCGCGGGCAAGCCACGTCGCTCCATCGTGGGTCAGAAAGGAAACACCCCCGGCGATCGTCACGTGGTCCCCAATTGTAACCAGCCACGGCTCAGTGCCAAAACTACACGGCATTATCCGGCACCCATCACCAACACGCACACCGATCAGACGGCTCGCGCGCACACTGCCGACGAGTATTGCCAGACTACGCCAGACTAGAGGGGAATTCACGGTTGCGGGACGGGGGAGCTAGGGCTTGCCGCAGGCACGGTCCAACCATTGTGCCACTGCTGCAAGGTGACATTTTGGGTTCAGGCGGGTCCGAGCGACCAGCCGGCCGGCTGCGCCGATCCGGTCATTTTCCTCGTCGCCACTGGTCGCCGCAACCATGCAACGTGCGATGCCCTGCAAGTCGGAGGGATTCACGAGGTAGGCGTTCAGGCCGTGCACAAACTCAAGGTTGTAGTCGGGCATGTCGCTGAGAATCACCGGCGCTCCCCCGAGCAGCATTTCCCCGAGGCGCGTGGGGAAGCACGCCCGCGATGACTGATCGTCACTGCGCAGCAGAATCGTGGCGGCGGCCGCGGAATACTCGCACGCAAGCTCGGCATGATTCAGGCGAGGCATCGTGATGACCCCCTCATGATTGCGCAAAGCGCGCCCGCGCTTCCCGCTCAGTCCAACCAAACGCAGCTCAATCTTCGGCGACCACTTGCGACTCAACGCTGCGGCTGCAATGATCGTCTCCAGACAATCGCGTCGCGCCCCTTCCCCGACATAGACGATTCTACCCGGAACCCGGCGATTCGGAGCCAACCCAATGGCCGCATCCCAGAAATCCACGTCGACGAATGCGGGCAATCGCAAAATGTTCCTCCCGCCCTCAAGCTCCACCCGATCGCGCAACCACGATGAGATCACAAGGTTTCCATCTGCTCGGCGCGGTGCGAGCCGCATATGCATTTGTTCACGAAGAAAATACCCCTGAAGCCATCGCGCCCGAAAGTCCTGCGCCACGTGCAGCTCCGCGTATTGCTGCAGGAACGGAATCCTCGCCGCTTTGCACACATCGGCGAGCCGCATCGAAAGCCATGGATCTTGATTGTAGAGGAGAAGCCCGCGGGCGCCCGGTTGCCCGGTCGTGAGCAACCCTCGCACGAACCGCACGAGCGCACGCCGGGCGCTGAAACTGCCGTTTTGGCCGAGAGCCCCGAGGACCTGCCGCTGAAACCACGTGACGCGATTCGGCAAAGTCGTCGTTGCAACCCTTGCGTCCAGACCAGCGATTTCGCGGGTCCCTTGATCGCCAAATCCTACAAGATGGACCGGGTTTCCACTCCACGAAAACAGCGCCGCGAGCTGCCGCACGCGTGTCGCCCCGCCGCCAGTGCCCGCTAGATCCAGCGCTGCGACAATTACTATTGGCCGCCGCTGCATCTCAAAGGCCTAGCTTGAACTGATCCTGCGCTTTCCGGCCTGAACCGCGAACCCGAAATACGTGGGCCCAAATCGTCACTTTGATCTCCACGGTGCAGGCGCAGCCCAAGTTGAGAACCGCGACAGCCCCACGCCGAGGCATGCAGCCGTGTTGGCCATCTGGAAAGCGGCGCTTAGCATGAAATCCCCGCCTATGATCGAATAGGTGAGCTGGAGGGCGACAATCCACAGGCACAGGAGCCCGACGAGCGACTGGCGGAGTTGATTCTGGCGCAAAAACATCAACACGAAGCCGAAGTAGTAGGCCAAGAAAAGCAACACCCCGCCCTTGAGCACCAAGGTCATAACACCCACCTCAAAGTTCCGGCGCCCGAAATATCCGTAGTCCGGCAGGTAGAGTGCATCCCAGACTTCCTCCCGCTTCGACGTGGACAATATTTCAGGCTCGAAGCCGTTCCACTCGACACCGCCTCCCATACCGCGTCCAAAAATCCAATCCCGAGGCCGGAAGCTCGCAAAACTCTCTACAATGATTTCGAAGCGCTCGTTCTCCAGCGCCGCGTAGCGGAAGAACCCGGAATCGTAGCGAATATCATGCGACCGCCCGGCAAACCTATCCATCAACGCGTTGAGCTGCGGGACGAAGTAACGGTTGCCCAGGGCCAGCACCGAGCCGGCGACAAGGATCAGCATGACCAACATGCGTCGAAACTTTGTTGCCAAGCCGTGACGCCACAGCGTCCGGTAACGCGACCAGCACCAACCGGAACCCGCGATCACCAGCAGGAAGTAGATGCTGTCCAGGCGCTTTTGGTAGATGACCTGTTGCAGCAGCACCAAACAAATGCCGGCTACCACCACCGCAAACCTCCACCCAGAAAACGTGAAGGCGAACGGCAGAAGCAAGACCACAACGTCCAAGATATTTTGCGTCCGGTAAGATAGCGTGTCGTGAGTGACACGGTCACCGGTCTGCAATCTCTCGAGCATCGCTGTCATGTCCGTCAGCGCCGCAAGATTGAGCGGGATCGCCATCACGAGTGTGAGGAACCAAACTTTCCGCATGTCTTCGAACGCTTGGGGAACGGCGCCAATCACAACGAAGATCAAGATGAGGGCAAACGCGCTGGCATCGTAGACGACGAAGCGAAGAATCAGGCCCTGCGCAAAGCCTCGCACAGCCAGAATGACAACGAGCGCACATACGACCAGGATCCAAAGGCGCGCGAACGGAATCAGTGGGTTTCCGAACCGGCGCAGATACCAAGTCGCGGCCGATCCAGCCGCCAGAATTGACCCGGCATTCAAATACGCCGCAAACACGTTTACCCAATCGCCCAGAAAACTAGCGAGAAACCAGCGACTGAAATTCACGCCCTGCATAACCGAAAAAACCACTAGTCCAAGGTATCCCCAGTTCACGCGCGGTGCCGCCGCCCGATTCGACTCGAACCCTTGGATCTCATCTGAATAACGCTGAGACGAGGGCATCATATGTTGGACGCCGGCGATCGGACACTACCCAAGACGCTCGCTAGCGATGCTTCGCCGCCTATGGAACCGCCCCTCCGATTTTTTCGGGACTCGGGACCGAAGGCGCTAGAACATCGATTGTTCATTTCGCAACGTGCCCCACCGCCCAGCGCACACACGGCCAGGCCGCTAGGGCGTGCGCAACAGCGGCTGCCAATGAGCCCTGCACCACCGCAAGCAACGGATCCTCATCAGTGAATTGCAGCCAAATCCAAGGACCAAGCCAGGCGAGCAGCAATCCGAGGACGGCGTGAAAAAGCATCGGACGCCAAGCCTTCAAAGTTGAGCAGACCGAGGTAACCAACCGAATTGGCGAGAACGCAGACGCTGCCGCCGCCCAACCCAGCACATGGGCGCCCGCCGAATATTCCGGAAACCAATCGCGCACAACGGTAGGCAGCACCCATGCCCCAAGCGCAGCCAGCGGCACGAGCAGCGTGGTCATCCAAATCGCCTGCCGCCACGCCCCCGTGGCAAGGCCAAGCGGATCACCGTCACGACCGTAGGCGTGGTTGCGCGCCGGAAGTAGATATGTGAGAAGTGCACTAGGGAGAAGAGCACCGAGGGCGAGCACCGCCGCGGCCGGTGCATACAACCCCAAGAAAGCCGTCCCGCCCGCAGCTAACAGAAACACGCGCGGAAGCTGCGCGCTAATTTGCCCGAGATAGTTGGCGGCAAACAGTGGCAACCCATCCAACACCAGTCCTGCGAGAATCGGGCGATTCCAGCGCCAGGCGGCACGCACCGGGCGAAGTGCGTGACCCAGAGCCGTCATGGCTACCGCAAGCCCAAGCGCACGCCCGCAGAAACCCCGGAAGCCAAACCCGGCCACCAAAGGCAGGGATCCGATCTGGAGGACCACGCCGATCACGTGCACGAGCGCCAGCTTACGGAAATTCTGACCACCTCGGTATGTCCCCTCCAAAAAGCCACGCCAAATTCCGCCGCCCGCATGCAGCGAATAGGCCGCGAGCGCCCACTGCCAATCCGGACCGCGTTCAGCATACACCCAGACTGCCGCGCCAAATCCCGCCGTGACTGTCACTGCGCACCCACCCATGAAGGCACCCGCCGCCTGCAAATGCGCGAGCGCCTCATCCCCGCGTCCCCGCCCAAGTAAAAAGGGATACTCGCGGTTCATCGCATTGAGCACGCCGAGCCTAATCCACAACGCATAGGCCTCAATTACCTGCAACGTAAGCCAGATGCCGATCTGCGCCGGCGGCAGCCAACGCAAGATCACGACGCTACAGGCCATCTGCGTCACTTGAGCGGCAACGCTGGCACCCACGAAGACCGTGAGATCTCGGGGGCCGCCAGCTTCCGTTGGCGACAGTTCATTCCCCGCGGTTACACCCGCACCAAAAGGCCAAAATCTCATGCATCCGCCTCCGCCACCACATCTGGCATCGGCTCGTCGCCCACGAGAATGCGATAGAATCGATCGTGCTCCGGCTGATTTGGCATCGCCCCCATCACACAGCCGGTCCCGAGGAAATTGCGCCCGGTCGCCTCAAAGGAGAATCCCTTGAAAACCATGTGGAGGTAGCGCTTGCCCTGAAAGATCTGCTCGGGCTTCGGACGCTCAACCCCAGCCGCGGAAGCGTGCCGCTGCAATGACGCAAAATAATCATCCACGGTGGGTGGCTCCTCAACGATGCCGAGGCCGCCGTATTTTGGCGCCGCGGCGGCGATGGCAGGCAATCCTCGCACGACAAATTCGACGCCGGCGGAACTAACCCATGCCAAGCCGGCCCGAGCATAAGGGACGAGCGAAAAGGTATTCACGTCATCCTCGCTTCCAAGCACGTGCACGTTGCCGGCGCCCGACGCAGCCGCTCGGGCTACATCGCCCATGTGGATCGAACACTTCGCACCCATCCAGAGCTCGGCGGGATGCGCTCGAATGACGAGCTTCAGATTCGGACGTTCGGCGAACCATTGAATCAACTTGAGCATCCATGCCTGCTGTCCGGGAAAGATCGTCTCTCTCCGTAACAGCGAGCTGTCACCAATCACGTTAGGAGCCAGCACAAAGACCGGCTCTCCACCGCGCAGGAATTCGCGCAGCGTCACGGGCAGCGCGGCGTCGACCTTATCTCGCTGAATCCGGTAGAAATTGTCGAGCCAGGCAGCATCAGTCGCCTTGCCGCCGTCAAGGAACTTGAGGTAGGCGTTTACCTCACGCTCCTTCGTCGCGTCCCACTCACCCGCGGCACGCAGCCAGCCGGCGACGTTGTATTCGAGCGCAGGCGCGTTGAGGTTGTAGATCATGTGGCCGGGCCGCCAGCCCCAGTTCTCGAGGCAGACCGTGGTAAGCCCGTGTTCACGTGCAACCGCGAGCAGCGTGGGGGACTCGGCGATTAGTCCGCTGTAACACAGGAACCGTGTGAAAGACTGACCTCGCAAAACAACTCCGAGGGCCGCGCCCAAGTGGGCGTAGGTTTGCTCGGCCACCGCGAGCGCCGCTCCGTGGCGCTCGGGATTACCCACAATATCCGTCTCCTCAACGTGCAAGTCGTAGGCAAGGGTTGCCGGGGCGGCCGAGCGCGCGACCACGAGAAGCCGCGTAGCTGCTTCCTCGTCCACCTCGATCGTGTCGAGGTCCACACGCTGGAGATCCGGAACCTCGCTCAGCCTCGCCCAAAAGTTCAGGGGATCTGGCGCGCGATACAGCACGCGCGTCTGGGTGCCCCGATACAACAGCGTTGCTGCCCAGCCTTGGCGCCGCAGGACGCACGCACAGTAGCCGGCCCATTCGATCCACGTTCGATTGCGCAACGCGGTAATTAGAATTCGGCCACGCACGGGCGGGACATACTCCGAATTCAGGGACCGCAGCCAGCCTCGCACCGCTTGCACCGCGAACCCGGTCTCACCGGTGACCTTGCAGCCGGCGCGCAGCTCCCACTCTGCGCGCGTTGCGCGCGCCATCTGCGTAAAGCCCTTGCGGACTTTTCTCAATAAAGTCGTCACTCCGCCCGGTGCCGCAGCTCTGGCACGTCATGCAGCCGGCTGAAGCCGATCATGAAGCCGCGGTAGTCGTGGTTGTGGCCCTGCCAGATTTCGGGCGTCCAGGTCATCTGCGAGAAATCACCGTGCTCCGCGAGCAGGCGGCAGGTTTCCCTCATGTTGATCTCGCCCTCGCCGATCTGCATGCCTTCGCCGTCGATGCCGTAGGCGTCGCAGATGTGGAGGTGGCGCGTCACCGGCGCGACGGCGCGGACGTAGTCGCGAAAGTCGCGGCCGGTGATGTTGCAGTGGAGCTTGGCGTGCGAGAAATCGAAGCACATCGGCGTGTCGAACTCGCGGCAGAACGCCACCATCTCCTCGGCCGAGCAAAACGCGTTGTCATACCACTGCCCGGAGAAATACCACGGCCGCGGCGGGTTGTTCTCCGCGAGGAAAATCACGCCGCGACGATCGATGCGGCGCATCGAGTCGTAGGCGAGCGCGAGGAGGTGGCGGTTGTCCGCCACGGGGCGGATGTCCATGCCGCCCATGTGCACCACGACGCGCGGCGTGCCGGTGAAAAACGGCGCGATGCGCCGCGCCAGGTCGATGACGCGCTGGATGACGCCGATGTGCTCCGTCCGCTCGGCCTCGTTTTCCGAGGCGAGGTTCACGACGCTGCGGTGCCAGTAGGTGGGATAGTGAAGGTAGATGCCAAACGGGTAGCGCCGGCCGGCGTGGATCTCCTCGAAGGGGTAGTCGAGGTCCTTGTCGTTGAGGTGGGGCTCGACAAACGCCGGCTGGTAACGCGCGGCATACGTGTCGAGATCGTGGAAGCGGCCCTTGAGGCCCCACGCCGAGTCAAACCGCGGCACGTAGGCATTGATCGCGAGCTGCTCCTCGATGTCGCTCTCCAGGAAATAGTCGTCGCGCTTCACATCGCGGCGCGCGGTCTTGCCTATCAGGTCGTAGAGTCGCGCGGGACTGAGGCCCTTGCCCGGGCCCTTGGCGGCGACCATGCTGCGCGCGATGGGTTCCCCGCGGCGGATGTCGCGCGCAGCGACGAGGCTCTTGGCCAGCGTCTCGCGGTTGCGGGTGACGATGCGCGAGATTTTTTTCTGATCGGTGCCCATCGCCTCCTCGAGGAACCGCACGCGCCGCACCAGCTCCCTCATCTCCGCGGGCTCGAGGCTCGAGGTGTGATCGGGACCCTCGGCGCGGCGATCGAGGGTGATGTGGCGTTCGATCATGCCGGCGCCGACGGCGACGGCGGCGACCGAGACCTCAAGGCCGAGCTCGTGGCTCGAGAGCCCGACCGGCACACCGTAGCGCTCGTGCAGCGTGCGGATGAGCGTGAGCTGGTGATCGCTGGCGGGCGTCGGGTAGGCCGAGACGGAGTGCAGCAAGATGCACTCGGCCTCCCAGCGCTGGAGAAATTCACCCAGGCGGTCGATTTCCTCGAGCGTCGCCATGCCGGTCGAGATGATCAGCGGCTTGCGCGTGCCGATCACTTTCTCGAGGAGGATCAGGTTATCCATGTCCGCCGAGGCGATCTTGAACGCGGGCAGATCGTAGGGCGCGAGAAAGTCGACCGCTTCCTCGTCGAACGGCGTGCAGATGAAATCGAGGCCGCGCTCACGGCACCGCGCGTGGATGCGGTCGTATTCCGCGCGACCAAACTCCGCCTCCTTCAGGATCGGGATGAGGTAGCGAAAGCTCTCCTCCTGGCTGTTGGGATCGTCGAGCAGGTCCTGGCGGTAGATGTTTTTCAGGGTGCGCTTCTGGAGCTTCACCGCGTCCATGCCCGCCTCGGCGGCGGCATCGACGAGCGTCAGGGCCTTGGCCAAATCGCCGCAGTGGTTGAGGCCGATCTCGCCAATGATGTAGACGGGGTGGCCTTCGCCGACGAAGCGCGCACCGAGGCGCACGGCGCGGAGCTTTCGGCCAAGCAGGCCGTCGAGGAGGTTGGGCGGCGACGCGCGGTTATCCATGGGCGGGCGCGACGCGCTGGAGCTCCTTCAGCGCGAGCTCGGCAATCGTGAAGTCGAGCTCGGTGTCGATGTCGATCGTGTGCAGCTCGTTTTCCACAATCAGGGGGAGCACGCGATTGCCCGCCATCGAGCGCAGGCCCATGAGCGTCCGATGCCGGAGGACCTCCATGACGCCGACCTGGAGGTAGGGCGTGGGCAACTGCTGCCGGCCCATGTTGAACGCCTCGTCGAAGCCCGTGATCTCACGGCCGAAGAACGGCTCGATGCGATCCTCGTCGGGGCGGAGGCGCCACATCTTGAAGGGGTGCTTGGGCGAGACGGCGACGGCGCGCACGGAGTCGGCCGCGGGATCGGCGAGGAGCTTGGCGATGCCGGCGTCGATCAACTCGGTGGGAAACGTGGGATTGGTGGGCTGGAGGCGCAGGATGATGTCGGGGCGGTAGCCCTCGTGCTGCTCGAGCCACTCGGTGGCGTGCGTCAGCACCTGGATATCCGTGGCTTTGTCGGTCGCGAACTCGGCGGGCCGCAGAAAGGGCGTCTCGGCGCCGTGGCGCCGCGCGATCTCGGCGTAGTGCGGTGAGTCGGTGGAGCAGATGACGCGCGTGATGTGGCGGCTGCGCTTCGCGGCCTCGACCATCCACCCGAGCAGCGGCTTGCCGGCAAGCGGGCGGATGTTTTTTCCCGGCACGCCCTTGGAACCGGAGCGCGCGGGCACGATGGCGACGATGTTTTTTTCCAACGGCATGGGCTCAGCCGGAGGCGGGGGCGCGCAGGACGGACTTGCGGTAGAAGGCCACGGGCAGGTGCCCGACCGCGGAGTTGCGGGCGAGGATCTCGCGGAGGCGCGCGGGGTCGTAGCCAAGTTGCACGCCCTCGGAGCGCGTGAGCTTCACGAGGAGATCCTTGCGGAACATCGTGCCCGCGAGCAGCGGTTTTTCCTGCGCGGCCTCGCGCGCGATCTTCCGGTCGGTGTCCGCCTCGACGAGCCACCGATCGACGCTCACACCGCCGCAGCCGGCGTTGTCATAGAGGAAGACGGTCTGGAAAAGGATCATGTAGTCGCTGATGAAGTCGTCCGGATCCACGAACACCAGGAAGCGTCCCGTGGTGTTGCGCAGCACCGTGGTGAGGATTGCGGCGGGCGTCATCTCGGTGAGGTGGCTCGCAACTTCACGGCGCTTGCCGTAGTTGGCGATGACGTCCTCCACCGTGAGGCTCTTCCCGTCGTGCAGGATCAGGATTTCGTAGGAGCGGCCGGGGTAGGTCTGCGCGACGCAGCTGCGCACGCAGCGCTCCAGATAGGGATGCGGGCCGGGGCTGACGATGACGATGCTGACGTCGTGGAACGCTTGCATGGCGGTGAGTTTGCGGATGGCGCGGCGCTGGGGAAGCGCCTACTCGACGACAAGGCGCCGGCTCCCGGCCTCGAGCCGGGCCGAGCGCATGTGCAGGTTTTCGCGCAGGTTCGCGGAGATGCGCGTGCTGTTCTTGTAGCCGAGGCTGATGTCGTTGATCGCGGGCACCTCGAATACATACGGCGCGGCGAGGCCCGGCGCGAGCCCGGTGCCGTAGAGCCGCGCGACCGATTCCCAGCTCGGCTCGTCTTCCTCGCCGCCGACCGCTGGCCCCGGGGCGGCCGGCGTCTCGGCGGTGAAAACAAGGCAGAGGTTCTCCCGGTTTTTCCGGTCGTCGTCGTAGCATCGCAACCGCTCGACCGCATGGAAGCCTGCCAGCCGCCCGAGGCGCGCGAGGGTCGCGGGCGTGTAGTTGGCCATGTGGGCGAGGTAGAGGGCATCCGTCCAGTCCGCGACGAACCAAGCGAGGTTGGGCACCTCGATCACGATTCGCCCGCCCGGCTTCAGCCAAGACCGCATTTTTTCCAGCAATGCCTGCGGTTCATGGAAGTGCTCAATCGAGTGCAGGCAGGTGATCACGTCGAAGCGCTGCTCTGGCGCGTAATTTTCCCACGCGGTGGCCACAATCGCGAGGCCGAGCGCGCGGCCGTGGCCGGCGCGGGTGTTGTCCTCATCGATGCCAGTGGCGGAAAAGCCCACCTCGGCGAAGGCCCGAAGCCCGGTGCCTGGGCCGCAGCCCACATCAAGCACAGCCGGGCGCCCGGCCGCCCCGGCCTCCGTGCGCTCCCGCAATGCCAGCGCCAGACGCCGGTAGCGCTGGTAGCGCTCTTCCTCGATGGCAGGGTTCAACGCACTGATACCCTGTGCCGCCTGCTGCCGCTCGCGCTCGGCAAAGGCGCGGGAAAACCAGGCCTTGGTCGGCCGCCGGTGGCGCACGACGAGGCCGCAGCCCTCGCAGCGCGCCGTCGCAAGGAATTCGACGCCATCGCGCTGGCACACGCGGCTGAGCTCCCGCAGGCGCACCCCATCACACACCGGGCAGCGGGCCACCGACTCCACCTCGTCCGCGGAAATCCGAAAGGTAATCATCACCCGCGCCGTCAGACCGCGATGCCCGCGACAGGCGCGGCGCTGCGGCGATACCAGCGGTAAGTGCGCACCAACCCCTCGCCGAGCGAAACACGCGGCACATAGCCGATCGCGTCGCGCGCCGCCGTGATGTCCGCCAGCGAATGCCGCACGTCGCCCGCCCGCTCGGCATGATGCACCGGCCGCGCCGCGGCCGCCGCCGGCTGATCGCGCGCCACGAGGGCGCGGATGTGCGCGAAGAGCTGGTTCAGCGTCGTGCGCTCGCCGCACGCGATGTTGAGCACCTCGGCGCGGCCGGGGCGGGCGGCGACGGCGGCGAGAAGATTGGCGGCGACGACGTTGTCGACGTGGCAGAAATCGCGGCTCGTCTCGCCGTCACCATTGATTGCGACCGGACGGCCCTCGATCAGCTCGTTGAACCAACGCGGGATCACCGCGGCGTAGGCGCCGGCGGGATCCTGCCTGGCGCCGAAGACGTTGAAATAACGCAGTCCGACCGCCGGCATCGCATAGCACTGGGCAAACACCTCCGCATACAGCTCCGTGATGCGCTTGGTCGCCGCGTAGGGTGAGAGCAGCGTGCCGCGGCCGTCCTCAGCCTTGGGCAGGCTCGGATTGTCGCCGTAAACCGAGCTGCTCGAGGCATAGACAAAGCTCCGCGCGCCCGCCTCCCGCGCGGCGAGGATCATGTGGAGGAAGCCGTCGACGTTGCTTTGGTGCGACTTGACCGGGTCCTCGATTGAACGCGGGACTGAACCGAGCGCCGCCTGATGCAGCACGTGGTCGACTTCGCGGCAGGCCGCGTGGCAGTCGGCCGGACGGCGCGTGTCGCCCTCGTGCATCACAAAGCGGGCCCACTGATCCGGCTTCACGGCGGCGCGCACCTCGTCGAGGTTGCGCCGGTGGCCGGTCGAGAAGTTGTCGAGCCCCACCACGCGCTGGTCGAGGCGCAGCAGCGTCTCGAGCAGGTGGGACCCGATGAAGCCGGCAACACCGGTCACCAGCCACGTCTGCGGCTGGGCCCGGAGCTGGGCTTGGAGTTCATCAAAGCGAATCATCGAAATTGAGTCAGGACGGAAAGACCTTGGTTTCCCGGAAGATCGTCCCCGCGTCGAACAAATCCTGCGGCGCCCGTTCCGCCGTTTGGCCCGGCGATGGACAAACCGCCGCCCGCCCGCTCATTGTGCCCGCATGCCCGCGCTCCCCGCCACCCGTGAGCCATCCGCCTTCTACCGCGACCGCGCCATCGTCCGCTGGGGCATCATCGGCTGCGGCGACGTCACGGAAAAAAAGAGCGGACCGGCTTTCCAAAAGGCCGCCGGCAGCCGGCTCGTCGCCGTGATGCGCCGCGACGCCGGCCGGGCCGCCGACTATGCGCGGCGCCACGGCGTGCCGCGTTGGTATGCCGACGCCGCGCAGCTCGCGGCCGATCCCGAAGTCGATGCGGTCTACGTCGCGACTCCGCCCGACGCCCACCTCGACGGCGCGCTGCTTGCCGCTGCGGCGGGCAAACCCGCCTACGTTGAAAAGCCGATGGCCCGGCACACCGCCGAGTGCGACCGCATGATCACGGCGTTTGCGACGGCGCGTCTGCCGCTGTTTGTCGCCTACTACCGGCGTGCGCTGCCGCGCTTCACGCTTGTGCAGGAACTGCTCGCCCAGGGCGAAATCGGCACCGTGACCGCGGTCAGCCATGCCCTCACCGAACCGTTTCATTGCCGCGACGCCGGCTGGCGCACCGAGGTCGCGATTGCGGGCGGCGGCCATTTCCTCGATCTCGGGTCGCACGCCCTCGATCTGATCGACTGGCTCCTCGGACCAATCGGCGAAGTCAGCGGCACCGCCGCCAACCGGGCCTCGGCCGGCGCGGCCGAGGACACCGTCGCGATGGCGTTCCGCACGGCGAGCGGCGCGGTGGGGAGCGCCCTGTGGGACTTCGCGGCGGGTATCCGTCGCGACTCGCTCCGCCTCGAGGGCACGGAAGGCGCCATCGAGTTTTCCGTCTTCGAAAACGCCCCCGTCCGCATCGAGACGGCCGCCGGCGTCCGCACGATCATCCGCGATCACCCGCCGCACGTGCAGCAGCCGATGGTGCAATCCGTCGTGGACGACCTGCTCGGGCACGGCGCCTGCGTGAGCACGGGCGAGTCGGCCCGCCGCACGAGCGCCGTGATGGCCGCCGCGCTGGCCGGCTACTCCGGCGGACGCGGCGACGCGTTCTGGACGCGCGCCGAATGCTGGCCGGGCCGGGGCCGCAAGGGAAACGCTTGAGGCGCGCGCGCGTTCGCGCAGCTTCGCGCCGTGCCCCCCAGCCCCGATAACAATCCCCCGCCCCGCGCGAGGCTGCTGGAGCAATTCCGCGCCTCCTCCCAGCGCCGGCCGCTCCACCAGCTCGAGCTCGCGGCGCTCGTCTTGGTCGCGGCGCACCTCGTGTTCCTGCCGTGGGCGATTGGCGGAATGCCGCTCTGGACACAGGTCCTCAGCGCCGCGCTGGCGGTCGCGGGTCTCGCCGTCGCGCTGCTCCCGCGCGAACTCAACGGCGACGACAGCCGTCCGCCGACCCGCATGATCCCATGGCCGCGGCTGCTGCGATTTCCGATCTTTTGGCTCGGACTCGCGATGCTCGGCTACATCGCGCTGCAGGGACTCAACCCCGCCTGGACGTTTCGCAGCGACGCCGCGAACTTCTGGCTTGAGCGCATCCCGCACCGCCCGTGGCTCCCGACGGGCGTGGATGCGCCCTTCGAGCGCTGGAACGCGTGGCGCTCGATCCTCGTCTTCGGCTCCGCGTGGCTGGTGGTCTGCACTATTTGGGTCGCGTTCACGCGCCGGCGCACGGTGCAGCTCCTGCTCGTGGCGGTGGCCGTGAACGGCACGCTGCTCGCAGTTTTCGCGGTCGTCCAAAAAATCCTCGGCAACGGCAAAATCTACTGGTCGCTGCCCTCGCCCAACCTGCTTTTCTTCGGAAGCTTCATCTACAAGAACCACGCCGGCGCCTACCTTCATCTCGCGTTCACAGCCGCCGTCGCGCTCGCCGCATGGTATTACGCGCGCGGCGTCCGCCGCCATGAGAAATCCAACCCGGCGGGTCTCTTCGCGTTTTTCGCGCTGGGGATCGCCGTGAGCATCCTCGCCAGCTACGCCCGCGGCGCGACGATCATCATGCTCGCCTTCGCCGTCGCCTGCGCGATCGCCTTTGTGCTGCACCGGCGCACGCTGCCGCCCGGGACGCGCAACCCGGCCATCGGCCTCGCGCTGCTGGCCGTCTTCGGCGTGTTTCTCGTCACCGGCTGGAAGTCGCTGCGCTCGCGCGACGCGCTCGAAGGCGTGCGCCAGGGCATCACGCGGCAGGATCGTGCGCTCGAGACACGCGGCGTCGCGACGACGGCCGCCCTCGGGATGCTGGCCGAGCACCATGCGCTCGGCGTGGGCGCCGGCGCGTTTCGCTACGTCTTCCCGATCTACCAGGCGCGGCACCCGGAGCTGACGCTGTCCGGCGGCGAGCGGCGCTACTGGGAGCACGCGCACAACGACCTCGTGCAGTTCCCCATCGAGCTCGGGCTGCCCGGCACGGCGCTGGGTCTGCTCGGCTTCGGCTGGCTGCTGCTGGTGCTGGTGCGAAACCATTTCTGGGAAAAGCCGCTGGGGGCGTGCGGCACGCTCGGCCTCGGGCTGCTGCTCGCCTACGCGTGGTGGGATTTTCCGTTTCAATGCCCGGCGATCCTGATCACGTGGTGCGCGCTCTGGCCGGCCCTCGCGCTGTGGGTGAAGTTCGAGGAGCAGAACGCCCGCGGCTGATCATTCCCGATACGGGGTGTATTCCGGCACGAGGCGCTGAAGCAGCGCCTTCAGCTGGTTCGCGTCCATCGCGTGGAGCGGCTGCTCCAGCTCGCGCGCCCCGGAGCCGGCGGGCGCCGCCGGGCTCGTGAAGCGCATGATGCGCGGGTGCGCCGTGGCGGCGTGGCTTTCCGTGCGGTGCTGCAGCTCCTCGAAGAGTTTCTCCCCCGGCTTCAGGCCGGTGAACGTGATCTCGATGTCCTCCCCCACGCGGTAGCCGCTCAGCTCGATCATCTGCCGGGCGAGATCGACGATTTTCACCGGCTGGCCCATGTCCAAGACGAAGATCTCGCCGCCGCGGCCGAGCACGAAGCTCTGCAGCACGAGGCCCACCGCCTCGGGGATCGTCATAAAATAGCGCGTCACATCGGGGTGCGTCACCGTCACCGGCCCGCCGCCCTCGATCTGGCGCTTGAAGATCGGGACGACGCTGCCGGAGGAACCGAGGACGTTGCCGAAGCGCACCGCCATGAACTTCGTCCGCGCGCCCGCGGCCAGCGTCATCAGCTCGATCTCGGCGAGGCGCTTGGTCGCGCCCATCACGCTCGTCGGGTTGATCGCCTTGTCGGTCGAGATGAGGACAAACGCATCCGCGCCGTGCGCCGCCGCGATCGCCGCAAGCTGCCGCGTGCCGAGCACGTTGTTGCGGATCGCCTCGGCCGGCTGGCGCTCCATGAGGAACACATGCTTGTGCGCCGCCGCATGGAAGATCACGTCCGGCCGGTAGCGCGTGAACACAAACTCCATGCGCTCGCGGTCGAGGATGTCCGCGACGAGCGGCACGATCGCGCCGGCGAAGCCGAGTTCGTTGAGCTCCTGCTCGATCGCGAAGAGCGCGCCCTCGGCCTGCTCGACGAGCAGCAGGCGCGCGGGATTGAGCGCCGCAATCTGCCGGCACAGCTCGGCGCCGATGCTGCCGCCCGCGCCCGTCACGAGCACGACGCGGCCCTCGAGCCGGTGGCGGATGCCGGCGGCGTCGAGGTTCACCGGGTCGCGGCCGAGGAGGTCCTGCACCTCGACGGGGCGGATGCGCGTCGCGCGCGCGCGGCCCGACGCCAGCTCCTCGAGCGACGGCATGGTCTCGACCTTGAGGCCTTGCTTCGCGAGCAGCAGGACGATCTCGCGCACGCGTTTCGCGGGCGCCGAGGGCATCGCGATCACGGCCTTCGCGAGCGAGGCGGCGTCCTTCACCTTGGCGATGGCCTCCGGCGCGCCCACCACGGGCACCCCGTGCACGAGGCGGCCGTGCTTCGCGCGGTCGTCGTCGAGGAACATCACCGGACGGAAGCCCCGCGACGGCGCGTTGATGAATTCGCGCGCGAGCGTGGCGCCCGCATCACCCGCGCCCACGATCGCGATGCGCTGCTCCGGCCCGCCGGTGACCGCGCGCCGCACGCCCGCGAGCCGCTCGCGCCACACGCGCGCACCGATGCGCCCGAGGCACAATCCGCCGAGGCAGAGCGTAAGGTCGCTCAGCAGCACGCCGCGCGGCGCCGAAAACGCCGCGAGCCCGGCCAACCGGGGCAACAGGAAGAGCAGGCCGCTCGTGGCAAGCGTCACCCAAATCAGCCGCACCAGATCCGGCAGGCTGAAATAGGTCATCAGGCTGCCGAACTGCCCCGCCAGCGCGAGCGCGGCGAGCTTCAGGCCGAGCACCGCGGGCAGCAGCCGCAGCCGCTCCTGCCGGTAGCCCTCGGGGACGGCGAACTCGAACCGAATCTCGTAAGCGAGCCAGAAGCTCGCCGCGATCACCGCGCCGTAGAAGAGCACGAGCATCGGCACGCGGCGGCCGGAGGCGAAGCCAGCGAACGAAGGGCGAGAGTCGGCGGACATCAGGGGGCGGCGTCGGGGCGCCGGGCGCCCGGGTTGAACTCCGGCATCGTGGCCTCGCCGCGCGGGCTCACGCCGGTGCCGCGCAGCACCGCGCCGCCGGTGAGCAGCAGGATTTTCAGATCGAGCCAGAAGCTGCGCGTCTCCACGTAGCGCACGTCCCACTCCAGCTTCTCCTCCCACGAAATCGCGTTGCGCCCCATCACCTGCGAGAGCCCGGTGAGCCCTGGCCGCACCTCATGGCGCCGCGCCTGCCGCGCCGAGTAGCGATCAAGATACTGCACGAGCAGCGGACGCGGGCCGACGAGGCTCATCTCGCCGCGCAGGACGTTCCAGAGCTCGGGCAACTCGTCGAGCGACGTCCCGCGCAGCCAGCGGCCGAACGGCGTGAGCCGCTCCGCGTCCGGCAACAGCCGGCCCGTTGCGTCGCGGGCCTCGCGCATGGTGCGGAACTTGATCACCTCGAAGATCACGCCGGCCCGGCCCGGCCGGGGCTGCCGGAAAAAAACCGGCGCGCCCAGCTTCACGCGGACGAGCAGCGCCACGAGGGCCGCCAGCGGGAGCCAGAGCGGGGAAGTCACGATCACGGCCACAAGATCGAAGAGGCGTTTCACTTTACCGGTGGCGCGGCGAGCGCCGTGATCGTCGCGATCACACGATCGCGATCGCCCGCCGACAAGCTGGAGCCCGACGGCAAGCAAAGCCCCCGCGCAAAGAGTTCCTCCGCCACGGCGCCGCCGTAGGTTTCGCAGCCCGCAAAGAGCGGCTGCAGGTGCATCGGTTTCCAGACCGGGCGGGCCTCGATGTTCTCCGCCTCGAGCGCCCGGCGCACCGCCTCGCGATCGGCGCCGAATTTCACCGGATCGATCAGCACGCCCGTGAGCCAGTGCGAGCTGCCGCCCCACGCCGGCTCGGGCAAGAACGACAGCCCGGGCACGCCGCCGAGCGCCGCGCGGTAAGCCGCGAAGTTCGCCCGCCGAGCCGCCACGCGCACATCGAGCACGCGGAGCTGCCCGCGGCCGATGGCCGCGAGCACGTTGCTGAGGCGGTAATTGAAGCCGACCTCCGAGTGCTGGTAGTGCGGCGCGGGATCGCGCGCCTGCGCAGCCCAGTGGCGGGCCTTGGCGATCAGCGCGGCGTCGTCGGAGACCAGCATGCCGCCGCCCGAGGTCGTGATGATCTTGTTGCCGTTGAACGAGTGGATGCCGCAGAGCCCGAGCGAGCCCGGCGCGCGGCCGCGATAGGTCGCGCCGAGCGCCTCCGCGGCGTCCTCCACCAGCGGGATGCCGTGCCGCGCGCACAGCGCCACGATCGGATCGAGGTCGGCGCTGTGGCCGTAGAGGTGGGCCAGCACGACCGCCTTGGGCGGGCGGCCGCGCTTCACCCGATCCGCCACGGCCTCCGCGAGGAGCGCGGGCGACATGTTCCAGGAGCCGCGGTCGCAATCGACGAACACCGGCCGCGCGCGCTCGTAGAGGATCGGGTTGACGGTCGCGGCGAAGGTGAGCGTCGGGCAGAGCACCTCGTCGCCGGGCTGCAGCCGCAGCCAGCGCATCGCCAGGTGGAGCGCCGCGGTGCCCGAGGCGAGCGCCAGCGCGTGCGCCGAGCCGACCCGCGCGGCGAACTCCGCCTCGAACGCATCGACGTGCGGCCCGAGCGGCGCGATCCAGTTGGAGGCAAACGCGTCGGTCACGAGCCGCAGCTCGTCGTCGCCGAGGTGCGGCGGGGAAAGATAAACGCGGGGCCGGGGCGCAGACATGGGAAGCGTCGAGGCGTTCAGGCGCCGGGCGGCGCGGCGAGACCGAGGCCGGCGAGGGACTCGACCAGGGATTTCCAGCCGGGGTCGGCTTGCAGGCGCTCGAAGGGCACCGAGCTCGTCACGCGCACAAAGAGCTGCTCGCGGCTGCCCGCGAGCGCGTAGGCCAGCGCGTCGCGCCACCACCCGACCACCCCGGGGCCGGGCGCGAACCGGGCCGCGTGGTCGTAGAGCTGCGTGCCGACGACATGCCAATAGAGCACGTGCTCCTCCCGCGGCTCCCGGCCCGGCGCGCGCAGGAGCCGCCATTGGGCCGGCTTCAGCCGCGCCTCGCCCGCGGTGATCATCTCGGCGAAGCGCCGGTCGAGGCACGTCCAGCCATTCTCCACCCAGCAGCGGTCGGGCGTGTGCGACGCGACTTTTTGGACGGGCATCCGATCGGGCGCCCAGTAGGCGGCGTAGATGCCGACCGTGACGCCGTCGCGGCGGTAGAGGCGGTAGACGGCATCGTCGAAATTGAGTTCGCGCTCGATGGCGCCGCGCACGTTCTCGGTGGGGCCGAGCGGCTCGTCGTTCACCACCCAGCCCGTCAGCCGCGCGGGCACGCGGGTCTTCAGGTCGATCGGCTGCGCGGCGCGGGCGCGATCGCCGCCGGCCATGTCGCGCACGCGCGTGAATTGCAGGCCCACCGCCGTGAGCAGGACGGCCGCCGCAAAACCCAGGGTGAGCCGTTTGTTCACTTTCAGCCGAACCTCTCCGCCGGCACGCCAAACACGCGCGTGCCCGGCTCGACGTCCTCGATCACGATCGCGCCGGCCCCGATGTAGGCGCCGTCGCCCACGCGCACGCCCGGCGCGACCGCGGCGTGCGTGCTGAACCACACCTCGCGCCCCACCCACACGCCGCCGGTGAGATCACAGTGGCCGTTGACCTGCGACCAGTCGCCCACCTCGGCGTCGTGCGCGACATTGGAGTGGTAGTTGATCGCCACGCCGCGCCCGAGCCGCGCCTGCGGCGAGATGACGGCGTGCGGGCAAAGGATCACGCCGTCGCCGAGATTGGTTTCGTGCGCGACGACGGCGGTGCGATGGAAAAGCCGGGCGAAGCGCCCGCCGCGCGCGGCGATCAACTCGGCGCACTGGCGCTTGGCCTCGGGCGCGCCGACGGCGCACACAAACACTTCGTCCGCGGCCGGCTGCCAGTCCGCGATCCGTCCGAGGAGCGGGGCCGGCGCGCGCTTGCCCGCGAGCGCCTCGGGATTGTCGTCGATGAAGCCCTTGATCGTCCACTCGCGGCCGAGTTGCACCGATTGCTCCGCCCAGGCGAGCACCTCGCGGCCGAAGCCGCCGGCGCCGATGATGATGAGTCCGGGAAGGGTTCCCATGTGGTCAGCCGAGTTTGCGCGGGGCATCGCCGCCATGGCGATCCTTGGATTGCAGCAGTTCGTGGTATAACGCCGCCAGTCCCTCCGTGATCCGCTGCTGCGGAAACGACCGCACCGCGCGCTCGCGCGCCTCGCGCCCGAGCTGCGCGGCGAACGCGCGATCGGCGGCGAGCCGCTCGAGGCACGCGCGCAACGCCGCGACGTCACCCGGCGGATGCAGCAGACCGCCCCGCCCTTCCTCCACGGCATCGGTGATCCCGTAGATGCGCGAGGCCACGCCCGGGCATCCGCACGCCGCCGCCTCGATGATCACGCTGCCGAAGCCCTCGCGGTGGCTCGGCAGGCACAGCGCATCCGCCGCCGCCATGAAGCGCTCCGGCGCGGGCGTGGCGCCGACGAAGCGCGCCTGCGCCACCCGCGCCCCGAGCGCTTGGCTCAGCTCCGCCTGCATCCCGCCCTCGTCGGGGCCGACGAACGCCAGCCACACCGGCTCCGCGGCCCGCAGCGTGGAAAACGCCCGCGCCAGTTCGAGCACGCCTTTGTCGCGATTGAGCCGGCCCAGGAAAAGAAAGAGCATGCCGCCGCCCTCGATCCCCAGCTCCGCGCGCACCGCGGCGCGCGCGACCGGATCGGGCTGGAACCGCGCGAGGTCCACGCCGCAGATCGAGCCGTCGCCGATGACTGTGATCCGTGCGGCATCGATCACGCCCTCCGCGGCGAGGAAGCGGGCCTGCGACGCGCTGTCCGCCAGCACCTGCGTGGCCGAGCCCGCGAGCACGCGGTCGAGGGCCCGCAGGAGCCAGCGTTTTGGCCCGCGCTTCGTCACCCACACCTGCCCGGTGAACGTGTGCAGCCGCCGCGGCACGCCGGCCAGCCGCGCGGCGAGCATCGCGAGCAAACCGGCCTTGGGCGTGAACGAATGCACCAAGTCGAACCGCTCCCGGCGGAACAGCCGGCGCAGCGCAAGCAGGGCTTGCACGTCGCCCAGCGGGCGGATCGGGCGCACCACGGGCACGGGATGGAACGCGAGGTTCAGGGATGGCGCGCGCCGCGGCCGGCCGTTGCACGCGAGCGCCACCTCGAAGTCAGCCGCGAGGCGCGCCGCGTGAGGCGCGAGGAACGCGTCAAACGTGATCGGATCCGCGCACACGAGGCAGAGGCGTTTACGCGACATGGGCTTGGCGGGCGCCCGCCGGCAGCGGAAAAAGCCGCGCGCATTCCGCGATGAATGCGCGGCCGGCGGCATCGAGCGGCTGCGCCCCGGCGGCGTAGCGGGCGCGCCACCGCAGGGTCTTTTCGTAGGCCCGCGGCCAGACCAAGAAAGGCAGCAGCCCGACCAGGCTGCGCAACCGCTCGAGTTTCAGGCGCCGCAGGCCGGCGCTGCGCCGCAGCACGCCCGTGCGGGTGAGCGCGCGGAGCTGCGCGAGCGCGGCCCAGTTGCTTTGCCAGGCGGCGCGCGGCGTGATGCCCGCCGCCTCGTGGTAGGCGTAGAGCGGCTCCTTGCAGAACAACCCTGACGCGGTGTTGGCCAGCGTGAGCACCATCGTCTGATCCTCCGCGCGACGCCGCGGCGGATAGCCGATCCGGCGCAGCGTCGCGGTGTCGCCGCAGAGCGTCGCGTGGGGAAAGAACCGCGGCTCGCTGTCCGCCGCGCAGCCGCGC
The DNA here is from genome assembly GCA_016794665.1 of Opitutaceae bacterium. Classification (GTDB taxonomy): domain Bacteria; phylum Verrucomicrobiota; class Verrucomicrobiia; order Opitutales; family Opitutaceae; genus ER46. Next base: position 2,169 of record JAEUHB010000436.1, on the reverse strand, counting down.
ACCGCGCCGATGCCGTAGGCCGCGTCGATGAGCACCATCGCCGAGCAGAAAAACGCGAACCCCTCCGCCCGCGCCGCCAGCGCGCGGCTGAGGCGACCCGGCAGCGAAAGATCGTCCGCGTCGATCATGGCGGTCCACGGGCCGCGCACGTGCCGCAGCGCGACTTCGCGCGCGCGGCCGCGGCCCACGTTCTCCGGCAGCCGGTGGTAGCGGATCCTTTCGTCACGCAACGCGGCGACGACGTCCGCCGTGCCGTCGGTCGAGCCATCGTCGACCACGACCCATTCCCAGTCGGTCACCGTCTGCCGCGTGAGTGACCAGTGGCAGCGCGGCAGATAGGCCGCGGCCTGGTAGGCCGGCGTGAGAAACGAGATTTCTGGCGCCGCGCTCATGCCCGTTGCGCCCTTTGCTCCTCGGCCAAGCCCTCGAGCACCCCGCGAAAGCGCCCGCGAAACGCCGCAAACGTGAAATGCTCGCGCCAGCGTTCCTGTCCGGCCTGCCCCATGCGGCGCGCTTCGTCGGGCCGCGCGAGCAGCCGGGCGATTTTTTCCGCGAGATCGCCGGGACGGTCCAGATCGGCGAGCAGGCCGGTGCGCCCGTCCTCCACGATTTCGCGGGCCGCGTCATGCACCGAGGCCACCACCGGCAGGCCGTGTCGCATGGCCTCGATGTAGACCAAGCCAAAGCCCTCGCCGCGGCTCGGCAACGCAAAGGCCGTCGCGGTGCGGTAGCAGTCCGCGAGTTTCTCCTCGGGCATCCAGCCGGTGAACTCCACGCGCTGCGTCACGCCGCGCTCCGCGGCAAGCCGGACCAGCTCGGGCACCTGCCCGCCCCGGCCCACGATCCGCAGGCGCGCCTCGGGCTGCCGCGCGAGCACCTCGGGCCACGCCGCGATGAGCTCGCGATGGCCCTTGTAACCTTCGCGCGCCTCCATCCGGCCCACCACCAGCACGACCGGCGGCCCGCTCGGGGCGACCGACGGGGTCCCGGGCTCCGCGGTTTCCGTGCCCAGCCAGCACACGCCCGCGCGCGCGAAGCCGCCGTGGCAGCGCTCCGCCCGGTCGCGCGTGTAAGCCGAGTTGGCGACGAGCCGCCCGGCGCGCCGGCACGCGGCCACGCTGCCCCGCCGCGCGCGCTCCCAAATCTCGATGCCGTGGAGAAAAATCAGGCACGGCCGGCGCGCCGCCAAGGGCGAGAAGCGGTGGATCTTGGCGTAGTAGGCGGCGTCGTAGATCACGCCGCCCGGCCGGAACATCGCGCGCCACAGGCCCAGCGAGAAACGCAACCGCGAGCCGCCGTAGCCGCGCACCGGCGCGCCGAGGGCGGCCGCCGACTCGGCCGCGCGCGACGCGCCGTCGCAAAACACATGGAATTCCGGCGCGAATCCCGCGCCGCGCTCCGTCAGCACGCGCGCCATCAGGCGATCGACGCGGGCGATGCCGCCGTTGCCGGCCACGAGCGATTCGCAGGCGAGGATGATGCGCTTCGGTGCCATCTGTTCACTCAGGTTCGCCGGCCGCGTGGCGGCGCCGCGGGCACGGTCAACGTTCCCGTCAGGAATGTTCTCGCTGCCACGTAAAAAAGACCGCCCCACAGGAGCGCCTGCATCGCGAGGTAGCGCAGGTTGTAGACGAACCCATAGGTGCTCATCTTGTCGTAAGACGAACTCAGCAGGATCGCGAGCAGGGCCAACGCGAGGTGGGGCTTGTCCCTGAAAAACCAGCGCGCGAGCCGCTCCAATCCCCCCCACAGCAGGCAGAGCGCGCCCGCGTAGAGCACCGTGCCAAAGAGACCCGCGCGCGACCAACCGTCGGCGAGGACCGGAAACGGCACCGTGCCGCCCACGACCACCCCGAAGCCGTAGCGCCGCGCCGCGCCCAGCCCGAACTCGCGATCCAGGCTCTCGTCGACATGCGCGTCCGGGTCGCGAAAGAGCGTGGACTTGTTGAGGAAGCGCACCTCCTCCGTGAAATCGTCGAAGCCGCGGTGCGGCACGCGCTCCGGCGAGAGCGTGAGCGCCACCAGGTTGCCCCACATGATCATGCGCTCGACGCCGCGCGTGAAGTTGGCGCGCAACCCCTCGCCCCCGCCGGCGGCGCCCACCAACCGGCCGATCTCGCCGGCCCGCGCCAGCATGTCGCTCTCGCGCTCGACCGTGCCATCCTTGCG
>JAEUHB010000418.1 GCA_016794665.1 Opitutaceae bacterium | reverse complement strand
GGTCATGGTCGCCTCGCCCGACCACCTGCACACCAAGCACCTCGAGGCGGCCGCCAAGGCGCGCAAGCACATCTACATCGAGAAACCCCTCGCCACCGACCACAACAAGCTCCTCCAGGCCTACGACGCCGCCAAGGCCGCCCAAGCCGCCGGCAGCATCATCCAGGTCGGCACCCAGCTCCGCTCGCTGCCCGGCGTCGCCGGCGCGCGCGAGCTGGTGAAATCCGGCGTGCTCGGAAAAATCATGCGCATCGACGAGTCGCGCAACGGCGACAAGCCCTACTGGTATCAGTATCTCGGCCGCGATATCCGCAAGGAGGACGTCGACTGGAACGAGTTCCTCGGCGACACGCCGAAGCAGGCTTTCGACGCGCGCAAATACTCCGCGTGGTATGGCTACTACGAATTCTGCCAAGGCCCGGTGCCGCAGTGGGGCGCGCACTTTCTCGACCTCATGCACTACGTCATGGATTGCGGCATGCCGCAGTCGTGCGTGTGCCTGGGCGGCGTCACGACGTGGAAGGACGAGAACAACTTCACCGTGCCCGACAACGTGATCGCCACCTGGATGTATCCCGAGGGCTTCGTCGTCACCAGCTCGAACAACTTCGGCAACAGCGCCGGCAACACCCGCAAGTTCTTCGGCGAAAAGGGAACCCTGTCCGTCGACAACTGGAACGTCCCGCACTACAGCGCCGAGGGCGGCCGCAAGCGCGACGGCTCCATCCGCGGCAAGATCGACGTGCCGCCGGTGCAGCGGCCGGAGCACTTCCTCAACTGGCTCCAGTGCATGCGCACGAAGGAGACCCCGCACGCCAACATCGACGCCGGCTTCCAGCACGCGGTCGCGGTGATGATGGCCGTCATCTCCTACGACACGGGCAAGCGCACGCACTACAACCCGCAGACCCGCCAGATCACGACGGCGTGATCGGGCCGGGAGGCTTGTTTCGGTTTGCCCGCCTCGTGGGAGGCGGGCTTTTTTTCGCCATGAAGATCCGCCGTCTCCTCTGCTGCGCACTCGCCGCGCTTGTCGGACACGAAGCCGCGTCGGCGGGCGAACTCCGCGTCGGCGCCGCCGCCGTGCGCATCACACCGCCCAACGCCATCCCGATGGCCGGCTATTACGCGACGCGCCTCGCCGAGGGCACGCACGACGAACTCCACGCCAAGGCGATTGTCTTCGAGCAGGACGGCGCCCGCGCCGCGCTCGTCGCGCTCGATCTCGTGTCGCTCGCCCGCCCCACGATCGAGGAGGCCCGGCGCATCATCGCGCAGACGACAGGCGTGCCCGCCGGCTCCGTGATGATCAGCGCCACGCACAGCCACACGGGCCCCTTGCTGCAGAGCGACTCGACCCGCCACGCCGCCTACGGCGGCGACACGGACCTCGCGCGCACCTACACGCGCAGCTTGCCCGGGAAAATCGCGGAGGCGGTGCGCGTCGCCGAAGCGGCGCTCACTCCGGCGCGGCTGTCCGCCGGAGCGGGCCGCGAGGACTCCCTGGCCTTCAACCGCCGCTTCGTCATGCGCGACGGCTCCGTCGGCTGGAACGCCGGCAAGCTCAACCCCAACATCGTCCGCCCGGCCGGACCCACCGATGCCGCCGTGCCGGTCGTCTTCGCCGAAGCGCATGACGGCCGGCCCCTCGCGACCTACGTCAACTACGCGATGCACCTCGACACCGTGGGCGGCATGCGGTTCTCCGCCGACTACCCGTTCACGTTGGCGCAGATCCTCGGCCGCGTGAAGTCACCGGACATGCTCACGCTCTTCACGATCGGTTGCGCGGGCGACATCAACCACGTCGATGTCTCGACCAAGGCCCCGCAAAAGGGCCATGGCGAAGCCGCGCGCATCGGCACCGTGCTCGCCGGTGAAGTCGTGAAAACCTACGCCCGGCTCGCGCCCGTCGCCACGGTCGCGCCGCGCGTGCGTTCCGCGCTCGTGCGCCTGCCGCTGGCGTCGATCGCAGCCGGCGACGTCGACAAGGCCCGCGCCTTGATCGCGCGCATCGGCGGCAAGGATGACCCGAAGTTCCTTGAGAAGGTCTGGGCGTTCAAGGCGCTCGATGTCTTTGGCCGCGCGGGCCAGCCGCTCGAGGTCGAGGTCCAGGTGATTGCACTCAGCCGCGACCTCGCGTGGGTGAGCCTGCCGGGCGAGGTGTTCGTCGAGCTCGGCCTCGCGATCAAGGCGGCCTCCCCGTTCAAGCACACCATCATCGCGGAGCTGGCCAACGGCAGCATCGGCTACATCCCCACGCGCCGCGCCTACGGCGAGGGCAACTACGAGCCAATCAGCGCGCGCTGCGCCGAGGGCTCCGGCGAGATGCTGGTCGAGACTGCGTTGCGGCTGCTCCGCGAGGCGCACGCCGAAAGGTAGAGTGGCCACGCCGCGGACCGCCCCGGCGCGGCCCGGGGTCCGCGCCCTTCCAGCCGGCGCGCTGCTATTTTTTCGTGGGTGCCACCGGCTGCCTGGTCGTCGCGGGTGGGCTGGGCTTGGGCTCCGAGGCCTGCAAAGCGAGCTGCACGACCGACCAGCGGCCGACGCCAAGCCACTGCTGAAACCCCGCAAACTCGTCCGGCGTGAGCTTGCGACGCAATTCTTGCACGCCCGGCGCGAGCACCGCCGCCTGCCGGCTAAGTTCCACGCGGTCCCGGACACGATCGACCGCGGCTGCGGCCGCGGCGTGAATCTCCTTGATCGTGTCCAGCGCGAGGGCGCGATGCAGCTCGCCCTCGAAAATCGTAGCCGCCACCTCAGGCAACCAGCGGACCTCGGGGCGCAGTTCCGCCGGCAGTTCTCCGATTTCCGGACGCTGAATGCCGAACCACCAGCACCGCCATTGCCGTTCAGGCGAGGGCTTCGAGGAGGCCAGCCATTGGTCGATCATCGAGTGATAGTAAGCTCGGAGCGCGGCACGGCGCTGGTTGTCGTGCCCGCCCGGGCCGGCATGGAACACGCGCCGCGCCTCCGCCGCTTCGAGCCGCGCTAGCGTCGCCTCCTCCTGCGCGAGCGTGGCGTCGGCTGCCTTCAGGTTCGCCATCAGCTTGGGCAAGTCGGCAAGCTCGCGCTGCGCGCGCAGTCGCTCCATGAGTTCAAACTCGCGCCGACGCGTCGTCTCGTCCTGCCCGCCCGCCGCCGCCGCGGCCTGCTTCAGCGCCTCCGCGTGCTTCTCCTCCAGCTTTGCCATCTCGGGCGTGCGCAGCCCGCGGACGACATACATGGCGGAGTAATCCGCAACGAGCTGAGGACGGTCCCACGACCGCTGCTGCGCCGCCGCCCACTCCTCCCGAGCCTTTTGCGCGGCGGCCAGCGCCGCGGCCTGTCGCGCCGCCGCAGCCTGCCGTTGGGCCGTGATCGCCTTTAGCTCCTCGGCAGGCGCACCGTAGAAATTGCTCCAAAACTGAAAGCTGCTCAGCAGCTCGCCGGGCCGGGCCCGCGCGCGCTGAACCACCCCGTGTTGCCGGATGAGCGAGTTGGTCCAGGTGTTGGGGTCGGTGTTAGCCGGAAGCCACCCCCACTCCAGCCTGGGCGCGTCATCCGAGGGAAAGAACCGCATGTCGCCCGCCAGCACCAGCGGATCGAAGTCACCGTAGGTCCGGCGGAATCTCAGGAACCCGGCCGGCGTGCCCGGCCGCACGCCAAGCACCGCCTGCAAGGGTGCGCCCGCAAGCTGGACGTCCGATCCGAGGAAGGCTTGCAGTCGCGGCGTCTCTCTATGCGTGGGCGCGAGCACCGGCCACACCGCAAGCGCGAGCACGGCCGCGTTCGCACGCGCGATGCCGAGCATATCTTGGCCGTTGTAAGGCGCCACGGCCCCGGCGACCACGGTGTCCTCGATCTTGCCGCCGCCGAGGAGATGCGCCCAAAGCGCCAGCCCCGCCACGCGCCCCTGCCACTTGTCCTCCTTCTGGAGGCGCAGCACCGCGTCACCCAGTTCCATCGCGAGAGCCCGGTCGATGGCGGTGCAAATAGCTTCGTCCTTGAGGTGTCGGCGCGTTTCCGCCCGCACGCGCAGGAACTCCTCCGGATTATTCGATGCGTCGGCGGCCCGCCATGCTGTCTCAAGTTCCGCCGCAATGTCCGGCGCGAGGCCGGCGGTGCGCAGCACGCGCCGGCCGATGCGCTCGAACCGCCCGCGCTCCGGGACGCCACCACGTTTCCGCGCTTCTTTCCACGCCGCGGCCAGCTCGCGGGCTGAGCAGGGATCGCGATCATCGCGCCGCTTCATCAGGTCGGCCAAGGCGGAACTCCACGCCTCGGCGGCGACGGGTGATTCGCCGGCCAGTTCCTGCGTAAGCGCGGGGAGCAGCGGCTCCAGCGCATCCATCACGAGCCTTTCGGCGGTGGCGAAGTAGCCCGTTTGCAATGCGAGCAACTCCACCAAGCTTGCATCGAGCACGCTCCAGTCCGGTCCGCCCCGCGCGGGATCGACGCGCTCCAGGAGCTGCGCAATCCGTTTTGCCCGCTCGGCGGGGAAGTCCCGGGGCTGCAGGTTGATCTTCCGCCCGCCCGTCAGCGTCAGCTCCGCGCGGCCGGGCGATCCGGCCGCAAACCGGAAAAACAGCGGGCGAAGGTTCTCCTTCCGGAAAAGATCCAAGGGTTCCCTCAGGCCGAGCATCCCGGGGGAATCGGTGTGGTGAAGTCGCACCGCGATCGCCTTCCCGTCCGAGCCGGTGAAGGTGCCAGCCAGCACCGTGGCGCGGTTGCCCAGCCCGATGGCGTCCTGCGCATCGACCTCCACCTCGATGACGGCCACGTTGGGATCGGCGGCGGGACGGTAGAGGGAAACAGTGGTGCCGAAGCGAAGATTGTAAGGTGGGTCGATCACGCACCGCGCACCGACCCACTTGCCATCGCCGACCGGCTGCCAGTTTGTGCCTTCCGGCGCGGGTTCGCCGAGTTTGGCGCAGGGCGGATTTTCGCCCCGCGCGAGCGGGACGGGCTCACCTTTGATGAAGGCACTCAACGCCGGGGAAACGGCCCCCAAGGGTTGGGCCGCGACGAGCGCAAAAAGCCCAAACAGCGCGGCCTGCGCCAAGTTGAAGCGGGATGAACCAGCCGGCATATCGCCGAATCCTCAGCAAATCTCCCCCGCCCCTGCAATCGCGCAGCGACCATGCTGCCTCCGTCCGCCGAGCCGACGCTACCGCTTCTTGGGCGCCGGCTGCTTCGTCTTTTTTGGATCGGTTGCGGGCGCCTCGATCACCTGGACGGCGTTTTTCTCCAGGAACTCGATCGTGGTCGGGTCGCCGATTTTCACCTCGGGCTTGAACTTCTCCGTCGCTTTCACCGAGACGGGCTTGGCGGTCTCACGGCCGATGTAGGGGCCGGCCAGCGTGAGCATCGCGGGGAGCGTCTCGTTCATCGCCAGCCCGCGCGAGGGACAGCTGATCTTGGTCGTCCAAAGCAGGACCTTCTCCTTGCGCGCCGCGGCGGCCGCATCGTAGGCCGCCAACGCCGCCACATAGAGATCTTCGCTTGCGAGTTCCGAGATGAGTTCGCTGTCGGCATCGCGAAAGAGCGCACCGGGAAGCAGGAAGCTGTCTTGGATCGCGGAGGGCTCCTTCGACACGAGACCGACCTTGTAGCCGCCCATGAACCGCAGGAGCTGCTGCCGATTGACCTGCCGGCCCTCGAGGTCGTCGGGGTTGCCGGTGTAGAAACGGTCGGTGTTCATCGTGCCCCAGGTCCAGAGCATGAGGATCGTCGCGGGATGCTCGTTGGTCGCGGGCAGGTAGCCCTGTTTCGCGAGGACCTTCGCGATCGCGGCGAAGACCTGCTCCTTCTTCGGCACTTTCTCGCCCGCGACGATCCCACCGAAATCGCGGTAACCCGCGCTCACCGCCACGTAGTAGATCGGATTGTCGGGCGAAGCCGGCCGGCGCAGCAGGCCCGCGGGCGTGGTGTCCGTCACCGCGATGACCTGCACGTCATGCTTCGGGAAAATCCAGTCGAGGAGGCTCGCCGCATGCGCACACCTGCCAGCGATGATCGCGGCGGCGGCGAAGATGAGAAAGCGGAAGGTCACGGCAGTTGCTTGAGAGAAAAAATCACCAGTGCCAGTCGGAGGAAACGACAATCTCGCCGTGCGACCCCGCCACCACGCCTGCGTCATCTGCGGAGAAAACCCTTGCCCGCCCGCCCTGCCTGCACGGAAGCTGCTCTGTTCTCCATCCTCCGACCATGATCGTCACCACCGCGCAGTTGTTCAAACACGCTTACGGCAAATACGCCGTCGGCGCCTACAACATCAACAACGCCGAGCAGGCTATGGGCCTCTTCCGGGGCTGCATCGACTCCAAGGCTCCCTTCATCATCCAAATCTCCAAGGGCGCGCGCAGCTACACGGACAAGCGCATGCTCGAGGCCATCATCCGCGCCGCCGCGGTGATCTTCCCCGAGGCGATTTTCGCGGTGCATCTTGATCACGGCGACGAGCAGACCTGCTACGACTGCATCGACTCCGGCTTCTTCAGCTCAGTCATGATCGATGCCTCCCACGATCCCTTCGACAAAAACGTCGAGATCACCAAGCGCGTCGTCGACCGCGCGCACGCCAAAGGCATCTCCGTCGAGGCCGAGCTCGGCATGCTCGGCGGCGTCGAGGAAGACATCAAGGTCGAGGAAGGCCACGCCTGCCTCACCGATCCCGACGAGGCTAAAATTTTCGTGGCGAAGACGGGCTGCGACTCGCTCGCCTGCGCCATCGGCACCAGCCATGGCGCCTTCAAGTTCAAGGGCCGCCAGTCGCTCCACTTCGACGTGATGGAAAAAATCAAGTCCCGCCTTCCCGGCTTCCCGCTCGTGATGCACGGATCCTCCTCCGTCCCGCAGGACGAGGTCGCGCGCATCAACGCCGCCGGCGGCACCATCAAGGACTCGATGGGCGTCGACCCCAACGAATATCTCCCCGCCGCCAAGCTCGGCGTGACGAAGGTCAACATCGACACCGATGGCCGCCTCGTGTGGACCCGCGTGCACCGCGAGTTCTTCCGCGACAAGCCGGGCGACTTCGACTTCCGCCCGCCGGGCAAGATCTTCATGACGGAATACGCGAAGTTCATCGCGAGCCGCAACCAGCTCCTCGGCAGCGCCGGCCAGCTCGACGACCTGCGCAAGAGCCTCGGGAAATAACCTTCGCTCCCCGACGCCCCGCCGAGACGCGGGGCGTTTTTGTTTCCGCTTCAGACCGCGTGCCACGCCGGCCGCGGCCAGCTTCGCCGCTGCGGGGTTGCCTCGAAATCTGCTCCCGGTGAGCCCCGCTAAAAGTCTTCCCGCCGGGCAGAATGTCAGGCTCAACTCACGCCCCTCATGGACGATCCGATCCCTCCCCTCAATCCCGCCGAGCTCCGCGTGCTTGGTTCGCTCGTGGAAAAATCCGTCACCACGCCTGACTACTATCCCCTCACGCTCAACTCGCTCACGCTCGCGTGCAACCAGCTGACGAACCGCGACCCCGTCGTAGCCTTTGATGAGACTACCGTTGTCCGCGCGCTCGAC
>JAEUHB010000413.1 GCA_016794665.1 Opitutaceae bacterium | reverse complement strand
CGCACGGCGATGCGCGAATTGCTGCCGGAAATCGAATCGAGGCTGCGGTAACCGATAGCCTTGTCCGACGTGACGCTGAAGGTCTCGAGCTCGAGCACGGGCGCCAGCGCGGCAGAGGTGTCCGGCGGGCGGGGTGCAGGCGAAGCGGGAGCGCGCGAGACGGTGAAGGTGCCGGTCCGGTCGTCGCGAGCGGCGACCAAGTCGGTGCCGGCAAGAAGGCGGTCAATCGCCTCGTTCGGGGTGAAATCTCCCTTCACCGCGTTCGTGCGCACCTGTCCGGCCGTGCGCGTGGCGAAGAGCACGTCAAGGCCGGCTTGTGCGGAGAATTTCCGCAGCGACGCCTCGGCGACGTCGGCGGGCACGTCGAACGGCTTGCGCGGTGCGTCGGCGGCGAAGGCGAGGCCGGCGGCTAGCAGGGCCGCGGCGGCGACGCCGAGAACCAGAGACAGAAGTCGGACGGGACTTGGGCGGGTCATGCCTTTGGGACGCCCGGACGGAGAAATTTCCCTACAGCCGCGCGCGGATTGTTGCGCGCGGGGGCAGGCTCAATGGTTGCGGCGGAGCACGATCGCGTCGGTCCGGCGCTCGGCGCGGATCCCGAATTCCGCCGCGAGCAGGTGCAGCACCGAGTCGGTATTGTCCGCGCGGATCGAGCCGCTGAGTTCGAGCGTGCCGAGCGAGGGATCGGCCAGCACGAGCGGCACTGCCGTGTGGCGGTTGAGCGCAGCCACCGCATCGGCCAGCGGCGTGGCGGCGAACTCGAGTCGCGGCACGCGCCATGCGAGCCGGGCCGCGAGGTCGCGGGCGTTCATGGTTTCCACCGGCAGCAAGGGTGGCGGAGCGACGAGCGGGACCACGACGCGGTGCCCGGCGGTGAGGTGCGCGTAAGCCGGCGGCGGCATTGCGGCGGACGCGGAGGTTGGGGGCGCCGGTTCGACCGCGACTCGGCCTTCGCTCACGATTACCTCCACGGTGGTCGCGCCGAACTGCACGGAGAACGCGGTTCCGATTGCGCGGACGGCCACACCCCCGGCCACGACGACGAACGGCTTCGCCGGATCTTTCGCGACGGAAAAATGCGCCTCACCGCGCTCCAGCACCACTCGCCGTATGATGCCTTCAAATGCGACCAGGATTTGCGCATCGTGGCGCAAATCCACCGCGGAGCCGTCAGGCAGTGTTTGGCGGCCGGCCGCGGCATGCCTTGCCGGCGCCGGTGCGGCCGTGCCCGGCGACACCTGCACCGGTCCCCACCGCCACGCGGCCCCGGCGGCAACCACCAGCCCGGCCACCGCCCCGAATGCAGCGCGCCGTCCGCGGCGCCGGCGTTCACGCGCTGCGACACGGGCGAAGACGCTCTCGCCCGCGCCCTGGGCGGCGACCCAGTCCAAGGCGGCGGAGCGCGGCTCGGAATCGGCAGAGGGTTCGGGTTTCATGACGCGAACAGCGTGTCGGCGCCGCGCTCGCGCAGCGTGCGTTCGAGCCGGCGAATGCCACGGGCGAGCTGTTCGTCCACGGTTTTCACGGAGAGGCCCAGGTGCGCGGCCACCTCGTGGCGCGAGAGCCCTTTGAGTTTGGCGAGCGTGACGACGGCGCGGCAGCGCGGCGGCAGCGTCATCAACGCATCGGCCACAGCGTCAAGTTTCTCGGCGACGGCCGCGGTTTCGAGGACGCCCGGACGTTCATCCGTGATCTCGAGCGCCGTGGGATCGGCGACGGCCGCGAGCGGGGAGCGTCGCTCGCGGCGCAGCTCGTCGAGCACCACACGGCGCGCGACGGTGAAAAGAAATGCCCGTGCCGAGCGGATTTGCCTCGTGGCGTGCGTGCGCCAGAGCCGCAGGTAGGACTCCTGCACGACGTCGTCGACATCGCGGACGGCGGGAAACGCGCCGCGGAGCCACGACCGGAGCAGCGGTTCATGCGGCTGAACCTCCTGGGTGAACCACTGCGACGGGTTCGGCATACCCACGGCCGAGGGACCAGGGAGGCCGGGCGTGGGGATCGCGGGCAATTCGGATCGGGGTGAATCCACGGCGCGGACCATTGGCGCGCGCTGCGGCGCGGATCAAGAACTGATTCGTTGCGTCGCTGAGACCAAGGGCCGCGAGCCGGCCCAGGTGCGACGTGCGGAGATCAGCTGGGCATGGGGGAGAGGCGGGAGCGGGAGAGGCGGGGTCAAGGATGACGGAGGCAGGAGCCGCCTTCGGGTGAGGTTTCGGCGAGGACGAACCGCCCGCCACGGCTACCAACGCCCGCGCACGCCGACGGTCCAGGAGGCGCCGTAGCGGTTGATGACGCGGAGGAGGCCGGGGCCGTTGCTGTAGGTGCGGATCGGCTCGTTCAAGATGTTGCGGCCGGAGACGGTGAGCTCGTAGGTCCGGTTAAACCGCCACCCGCCGCTGAAGTCGAACATCAGCCGCTCGTATTGCCACAGCTCCTCCGCGGCGCCGGAGGAATTGAAGCGCGGCGCGGACCACGTGGCGCGGAGCTGGGCGTTGAAGGTGTTGTTGCCGTAGCGGAGGCCGCCGTTGGCGGACTTGGGCACGTGGTTGGCGATGCGGGTGTCGGCGGCGGTGCGGGTGAGCGAGCCAAAGACACTGAAGCCGCTGAGCGCGCGCGGGAGAAACACGAGTTGCTGCGAATACTCGACCTCGACGCCGTCGATCGTGCGGGTGCCGGGGGCGTTCTCCGGGCGGAGGAAGCGGTAGCCGGCGAACTCGGGGTCGTCGGCGTAGCCGGCCTCGGCGGCCGTGATGGTGCGGACGCCGGAGCCCATGTTCTCCACGTTGAGGCGGAAGGCGGAGACGCTGACGGTCCCGGCGGGCTCGATGTAATACTGGAGGCTCGCGAAATATTTGTCGGAGGTCTCGGGCTTGAGGTCAGGGTTGGGCACGCGCACGGTCTGCGCGGCCTCGTCGATCGTGATCGTCCCGGTGAGGTTGGCGTAGTTGGGGCGCGCGATGGACTGGCTGCCGGCGAGCTGGAGGTTGAGGTTCTCGGTGAGCGCCCAGCGTGCGCCGCCGCTCAGGAAGGTGTTGCCGTAGCCGCCGTAGGTGCTCTCCCGGCGGCCAAAGCGATACTGGTAGTCCGTGAAGGCGAGCGTGCCGGGGGTGAAGCCGGCGCGCTGCACGACGGCGGCGGGGAGGACATCCTGCGTGCGCCCGACGGTGCGCGTGCGCTCGTGGCGCACGCCGAGGTTGAGGCGGACGGCGCGCCAGCGGGTGTTGGCCTCCGCATAGGTGGAGTCGATCTGCTCCTTGAGGGCGCGGGCGCTGTAGTAGGTGTTGATGTGGTTGGCGGTGAGGCTGGGCGTGAAGTGGGCCGGGTTGGCGAGGAACAGATCGCGCGTGGCGTAGGGATCGGTGAGCGGGATGCCGGCGCGGCCGATGTTGCCGCCCACGCGCGCATCGTAGGGATGATCGCGGATGACGGGCAGGATGGTGGTGGGCGCGAGCATCGAGCCGGCGGCGCCGACGTAGGTCCACTGGAGCGCGCCGTTTTTCTCGAGGTCGTAGACGCCGAGCTTGGTCTTGGCGCCGGCGCCGAGCTGGACGGGCAGGCCGGCGAGCGTGATGGTCTTCTTGGCGTCGAGGTAGCCGATCCAGAGCTGGTTGGTGGCGGCCTGCGGCGTGGCGGAGATGTTGTTGGTGAAGGAGTCGGCGCGGTTGTAGTTCGCGGGATCGTTCCACGGGAGGCCGCCGAGCTGGGTCATGGTCCAGTCGCCATCGGTCGGGCTGGAGCGCACGCCGCGCCAGCTCATGCGCGTGAGGCGGTGGGTGACGGCCTGGAAGTAGCCCTCGACAATCTGCTCGTAGGCGGTGCGGCTGCGCGAGTAGCCGCCGCCGAGGGTGAGCGTGAGGTCGCCGCGCTTGTAGTCCAGGCGCGGCGTGAGGGTGAGGGTGTTGTTGAGCTTGTTGCGGCGCGAGGTGGTGTATTGGACGCGGGTGTTGGCGTTGGCGGTGGCGAGCGCGGTGACGTCGGTGACGCTGGAGCCCGCCGCGACCTGCGCGGGGTTCACGAAGAACGCGATCTGGCGGGCGTTGGTGCCGTCGTTGAAGGCCGAGCCGGCGGTGCGCAGCGAGACGGAGAGGTGCGGCGAAATCTTGTAGTCGGTCGTGAGCGTCATCGAGCCGCGGGTGGTGAGCTTGGGCGCGTCGCGGAACTGGATCTGGTTGATCACCGGGCCGCGCGCGGCATCGGCGTAGCTGTAGGTGTGGGTGACGCCGGCCTGCTCGGTGGCGAGGGTGTTGCCGCCGAGCGAGAGGGCGATGCCGAGGCGCTGCTTGAACGCCTCCGCGTAGGTGAAGGTGAAGGACGGGCGGACCTTGTAGTCGGCGCGGTCGTAGGGGCCGGGCGTGCGGCGGTAATCCCAGGAGTAGGCGTTGCCGGTGAGGCTGAGGGTGGCGGTGATCTCGCGGCGCTTGCGGTCGAAGGCGGAGCGGCTGCGCATGTTGATCCGGCCGGCGGGCGAATCGGCGTCCATGCTGGCGGTGGTGGTCTTGTTGATTTCGATGGCGTCGGTGCCGACGATGCTGGCCTGTTCGAACTCGAACTGCCGCGAGTCCGCGCCGAACGAGGCCGAGGGCGCGCTCGCGATCGTCATGCCATCGACGCTCACGCTGGCGTAGCGCGGCTCGAGGCCGCTGATGCGCGCCGCGCGGGCGTCGGAGTCCACATAGTCCATGACGACGCCGGGCAGATACTTGATGAACTCACCGACCGTGCCGCCGGTGAGGTCGCCGAAGTTGTCGGCGGAGACGACGCTCTTGAAGTTCACCGCGGCGCGCTGCTCCATGATGGCCTTGGCGTTGCCCTCGCGCTCGGAGGAGACGACGAACTGGTCCAGTTTCACGACCGAGGCGCCGGCGGAGCCCGCGGCGGGTTTCGCGCCGGCGGGCGTGAGCTCGAAGTCGCGGGTGGCCGTCGCGCCCGTGCTCACCCGCAGTGTGGCGGAAGCGGGCGCGTAACCGGTGTAGCGGAGCGTGAGCGTGACCTCGCCCGCGGGCACGCCGGTGACTGTGAACGAACCATCGTCGGCGGAGTAGGCGACGAGCGAGGTGCCGGCGACGGCGAGCTCGGCGTTGCGGACGTATTCGCCGGTGGCGGGGTTGAAGACGCGGCCGGCGATGGCGCCGGTGGCGGGGGCTTGGGCAAAAGCCGTCGCGATGGACAGCGCGGCGACGAATGCCACCAGCGCGGCGATGAGGCGGTAGGGGATCATGGCGGGGGCGGGGCGGACGCGGCGAAACGCCGTCGCGTCAGTCTCGATGTCACGCGAGGAGGCGGAGGCGGGCAAGCGCCGAGTCCGCGCAGGCTGGCGGCGTGCTACGCGAGATCCCAGCCCTTGCGGTAGGCGCGGCGGATCAGCGGCGCGGCCTCCGGGGCGTTTTTCACGGCGAGGTTCTTCGCGTCCCATTCGAGCCGCTTGCCGAGGCGCAGTGCGACGTTGCCGAGCAGGACCGTCTCGCTGAACGGCCCCGAGGCGGCGAAGTTCGAGAGCGCGGGCGTGCCGGTCCGGATGGCGTTGAGCCACTCGACGTAGGGCCCGCCGCCGTCGGCGCCCGGGCCTTCCGTGGTGCCGCCGGGCACGCGCGGAAGCGTCTTCGGGAGGGCCGCGAACGCCTCGCCGAGCGACGCGGGGGCGAACACCCAGTCCTGGCGGCTGCGGTTGAAGAACATCCGGCCTTTCTCGCCGACGAGCACGAGATCGAAGCGGCGGAACACATGCGCGGGCGTCGGGAAAATGCCTTCCCACAGCGCGGCGGGCGGCGCGTGCTGGTAGACGCCTTCCTTGGCCACGACGCCGTCATACCACGCGAGCGTGACCGGCGAGCCGAAGAAGCTCGTGGGAAACCGATACGTCACCGTCGAGCGCTGCGGCGCCGAGATGGCGGTGCCGCCTTCCTGCCAGGTCTCGACGGACGAGGGCGCCGCCAGGTCGAGGGCCCAACACGGCATGTCCATGATGTGGCACCCCATGTCGCCGAGCGCGCCGGCGCCAAAGTCCCAAAAACCGCGCCAGTTGAACGGCGCGATGGCCCGGCTGTAGGCGCGGAAGGGCGCGGGGCCGATCCACTGTTCCCAGTCGAGGCCGGCCGGCACCGGCTCCGCGGCGGGCCACGCAGCCACACCCTGCGGCCAGATGGGGCGGTCGGTCCACGCGTGGACCTCGGTCACGCGGCCGATCACGCCGGCGCGGATCAGCTCCACCCCGCGGCGGATGGGCTCGCCGGCGTGGGCTTGGTTGCCCATCTGCGTCTGCACCTTCGTCTCGGCGGCGACCTGCGCGAGCCGGCGCGCCTCCCAGACCGAGTGCGCGATCGGTTTCTGACAATAGACGTGCTTGCCCTTTCGCATCGCGAGCAGCGACGCGTGGAAGTGGTGATGATCGGGCGTGGACACCGTGACGGCGTCGATCCCCGGCATGGTCGCGATCATCTCGCGGTAGTCGGTGAACAGCTTGGCGCCCGGGAACTGATCGAGGATCGTCTCCTCGCCGCCGCCGGCCTTCTTCTTGTTTTTCCGCCGCCCGAGATCGGAGCGGCGCGGATCGGCGACGTCGCAGAGCGCGACGACGGCGGC
Organism: Opitutaceae bacterium; assembly: GCA_016794665.1. GTDB lineage: Bacteria > Verrucomicrobiota > Verrucomicrobiia > Opitutales > Opitutaceae > ER46. The sequence continues at coordinate 3,833 of JAEUHB010000413.1, read as the reverse complement.
GCCGGCCTCGGCGCACGAGAGCGTGTCCTGGCGGCCCTTGCCGTTGACGCCGATGCAGCCGAGCTGGATGCGGCTGTTCGCACCGCGGGCGGTGCCGGGCAGGATGGTGAAGCCGAGGGTCGCGACCGCGGAGGCCTTGATAAAATCGCGGCGGGTGGGGGAGATGGACTTTGGCATGAGAAGAAGGGGCTATTGCTTGCGGCGCGCGCTGGCCGGCAGGGGCCCGAGCGCGGCTTGCTTGCGCTCGAGCGCCGCGCGCATCCGGGCCAAGGTGGCGGCGTGGCCGGGCGTGGCGGCGAGATTCGTGAACTGCCGCGGGTCGTTGGCAAGGTCGTAGAGCTCCTCCCCGCCGTCGCCCCAGCGGTTGTGGCGCCAGGCCGCGTCGCGGATCGAGCGCCCGCCGTTGCCCGCGACGGAATAGGCGAACTCCCGGAAACCCGCCGCGGCGGCCACCGGCTCGCGCAGCAGCGGGCGGAGGCTGCGGCCGGGGAGATTTTTCGGCGCCTGCGCGGCGAGGCCGGCAAGATCGGCGAGGGTGGGATAGAGATCGACGTGCTCGACGAGCGCGTCGCAGCGCGCGCCGGCGGAGGCCGTGAAGCCGGGCGCGGAGATCAGGAGCGGCACGCGCAGGCTTTCCTCGAAGAGCGTGGTCTTCTGCCAAAGCCCGTGCTCGCCGAGGTGGTAGCCGTGGTCCGAGGTGAAGACGACGATCGTGTTGTCGCGCAGGTGCAGGCGGTCGAGCTCGGCGAGGAGGCGGCCGACCTGCTCGTCCATGAATTCCACGGACGCGTAGTAGGCGGCGATGGCCTCGCGCTGCTGCGCCTCGCTCATGCCGTAGCGCACGTCGTTGCGCATCGCGGCCGCGGGCGGTGGCACGTCGTCGAGATCGCCGGGCGGCACGCGGGGCAGCTTGATTTTTTCCGGTGGATAGTGGGCGTGGAGCCGCTGGGGCGCGACCAGCGGGACGTGCGGGCGAACGAGGCCGACGGCGAGGAAGAACGCGTCGTCGGTTCGCAGCAGCCGGCGGTCGTCGCGGCCGCGGCCCCGGGCGCGGGCCTGCAAGATGGCGATGGCCTGGGTGGCCGCGAGGACGTCGGCCTGCGTGCCCTCCTCGCCGTCGGGCACGACGACGCGGGTGAAGCTCGTGCCGGGCTCGGGCCGCTTCGGCGAGAGCACGGTGGCGACACCGAGGCTCGTGGCTTCCGGCGCCATCACATTGAACGTGCGGTCCCACGAGTCGGGCTCGTCGCCCGCGGGGTCGCCGGACTCGATGCTGCCGGGGATGCCCATGTGGTAGATTTTCGAGACGCGCAAGGAGACGTAGCCGTTGCGGCGCAGCAGGCCGCCGACGCTCGGGTGCGAGGCGAGCGCGGGATTGAGCACGCGGTAGCTGCCCGTCGTGTAGTTGTTGCCCAACATGCCGAGCTGCTCGGGATAAAGGCCGCTCATGAACGAGGCGCGCGACGGGCCGCAGACGGGAAACTGGCAGTAAGCGCGCGTGAATTGCACGCCCTGCGCCGCGAGGCGGTCGAGGTTCGGCGTGCGGATGGCGGCGTTGCCGTAGCTGCCGAGGCAGGCGGCCAAATCGTCGCTGACAATCAGGAGGATATTGGGCCGGGTGGCGGTTGCGGCGGAAGCGGGCGCGGCTCCAGCGACGAGAAACAGGCAGACGAGAAGAGCGCGCATGAATGACGGGGAAAGGCGATCAGAACGAATACGTCGTGGTGAACCGCACGTCGCGCGGCGCGACGAGATCGTAGCGGCTGTAGGCGAGGCCGCGGCCGCCGGGGAGCAACCAGCCGTCGCGCGCGCCGGCGCCGGTCGCGATGCGGCCGGGGATGATGTCGGTCTGGTTGAGGAGGTTCGAGATGTTGACCTGGAAGCGCAGGCGGCCCTTCAGGCGTTCGATCGTGGTGGAGTAGGCGAGCATCGCCTCGACGGAGGAGATTTCCTTGCCGGTGATTTCGCGGCCGGCGGAGTCGGAGCCGATGACATTTGCGCTGCGCCAGTAGCCGCCGCCGCCGAGGGTGAGGCCCTTGAGGAAACCCGTTTTGAAATCGTAGGCAGTGAAGACGCTGGCCTTGTGCGGACGCACGCCCCAGCGCTTTTCGTTCTCCTCCTTGGTGTCGCTGAGCGTCTCGGTGAAGTTGAAGATCTCCTGCGCGACGGTGGTGCCGGCGGTGGCGGTGGCGAGGGTCGAGGGATTGGCCGCGGGCGTCCGCGCGCCGAGCTCGATCCATTTCGCGATGGTGCCGCCAGGCAGGTAGGCGCTCGGATCGATCACGTAGCGGCCGGTGGCGTCCTGCCGCACGCCCTGCACGAGGCGCACGCTGTCGGTGGCGGGCTTGAGGCCATACCACGCGACCATCTCGTTCGCGAGGCGCGTGCGGAGCGCGTCGGTGTAGGAGTAGTTGAGCAGGAGGCGCCACGAGCGCGTGAGGTTGGCGGTGATGCGCGCCTCGTAGCCGCTCGACACAAAGTCGGACGAGATCGCGTTGGCGGGCGGCGTGTAGGCGCGGTAGATCGCGGCCCAGTCGGCGGCGGAGAGCGGGCTGCCGGGGCCGGCGAGCACGGTGGCGAAGGCGTCCATCACGCGGGTGTTGAGGCCCGGCGCGCCGGAGATACCGCCGGAGGTGATGCGGCCCTGCTCCTCGGCGTCGAAGCGCACGAGGCGCGCGCTCAGCCGGCCGCCGAGCAAATCGAGGCCGATGCCATAATCCTCGCCGCGCCCGTGCGAGAGCGGCGCGAGGTTGCCCAGCGGAAAGACCGTGCGCGCGAGCGGTGGCACGCCGACGTTGGAGGACTTGTTCGCGATGAGGGAAAACCAGTCGGTCACGTGCAGGACGGCGCCGAGGGTGCGGGTGCTCGCCTCGACGTGCGTGACGGTGGCTTTCGCGGGATCGCGATCGGGGCGGTCGCCGATGGCGGTATCGGTGTAGTAGCCAAACTGGTTCACGGTCACGCGATCGAGGCGGTAGCCGAAGGTCGTGACCAGCCGGTCACGCCAGAAGTGGCTCTGCGCGACGGCGAGGCCGCTGTCGGTGTCCTGCCTCATGCCGCTGTTGTTCGCGCCCGCGGCGTCATTGGCGAAGGCGAGCGCGTAGGTGCGGCCGCCGAAGGTGAAGTTTTTCGGCAGGCGCCGCCAGTCGCCCGCGCGGTAGGAATCGAGCTTGCCCTCGGTGAAATAATTGCGGGCGGCGACGCGGTTGTTGGCGTTGCTCGCGAGCGCGTTGAACGGGCTGCCGACGAGCGATAGCCAGGAGAGCTCGTTGATGTCGGTCTGCTCCGAGGTGGCGACGGCGGCGGCGAAGCGGTGGCGGCCGAGCCATTTTTTCCGCGGCTCGAGCGCGTAGGTGGCGGAGAGGCGGGACTCGCGGTATTCGCCAAAATGGATGTCGCCGCGCCAGTTGCCCTCGACGTAGAGCTGGCCGGCGAAGGGATTCGCCGGGCCGCCGAGGCCCAACGTGCGGTTGGGATCGCCGCGGAGCGTGGGGTCGTTGCCGACGAGCGTGCGCGTGGTGAGCGTCGTGCTCTGGCGATGGTGCGCGAGGTTGAGGCTGAGGCGGCGGGTGGGCTGCCAGTCGGCGGAGAACGTGTAGTTGTGCAGGCGCTGCTCGCGCAGCGAGCCGGGGCCGGCGGCGTTGCCGCGCTTCGGGTTGAAGAGCGGATCGGTGATGATGAGCGCGGACGTGGTGCGGCCGGGCGTGCCATCGGGCGCGCGCACGGCGGCGTTGTTGTAGGAGCCGGTGAGGTAGGTGCCGATGGCGTCGAAGATCGTGCCGTCGTTCTCGATGAAGGTGGCGCGGCGGTTCTGGCCGCCGCTGGTGCCGTTC
>JAEUHB010000369.1 GCA_016794665.1 Opitutaceae bacterium | reverse complement strand
CGACCGGCGACCTCCTGATCACGGATCTCACGGAAAACGTGATCAAGCGCCTCGTTGCGACCACGCCCGGCACGGGCACCGCGTGGCCGACGACGCTCTCGTCGACGGGCGCGTTTGCGAACCTCGCGACGCTCACGCCCGCGCCGGGTGTCGTGGCCTACGAGCCGAATGTCTCCTTCTGGTCCGACCACGCGCGCAAGCGCCGGTGGTTCGCGTTGCAAGACACGACGAGCGTGTTCGGTTTTGCCGCCGACGGCGCGTGGGCGCTGCCCGCAGGCGCCGTGTGGGTGAAACATTTTGATCTCGAGACCACGCGGGGTGTCGCGGCCACAGCACGGCGCCTCGAGACGCGTTTTCTCGTCAAGACCGCGACCGGCATCCACGGCGCCACCTACCGCTGGAACGACGCGCAGACTGACGCCACGCTCGTGCCCGAGGACGGCGCGGACACGACGATCACCGTCGTCGAAAACGGCGCCACGCGATCGCAGACCTGGCGCTTTCCCAGCCGCGCCGAGTGCCTCACGTGCCACACGCAGGCCGGCGGCTTCGCGCTCAGCTTCAACACGCGCCAGCTCAACCGCGGGGACTTCATCGCGGCGCTCGCGGCCGCCGGCTACCTTTCCACCACAACGACACCTCCCGCCGCCACGCTGCCCGCGCTCGCGCCCGCCGATCATCCGACCGCGACGCTCGAGTGGCGCGTGCGGTCGTATCTGGAAGCCAACTGCGCCTCGTGCCACCAGCCCGGCGGCCCCGCGCTCGGCCACTGGGACGCGCGCTCCTCCGTGCCGCTGCCGCTGACCGGCATCGTCAACGGCGCCCTCATCGACAACGCCGGCGACCCCGCCAACCGCGTGATCACGCCGGGCGACGCCGCCCACTCACGCCTCCTGCAGCGCATCGCCACGCGCGGCCGCGGCCAGATGCCACCGCTCGCAAGCAATGAGCGCGACCTCGCCGCCGAAGCTCTCCTCACGCAGTGGATCGGGTCGCTCGCGACCGGCGGCCCGCCCGAGCCCGCCGCGCGCTTGATCAACCTCGCCGCGCGCGCGCAGGTCGGTGCCGGCGCCAACGCTCCGATCGCCGGCTTCGTGATCGGCCCCGGCGCGATCAAGACCGTGCTCGTGCGCGCCGCGGGCCCGGCGCTCGCCGCCGCGCCCTTCAACGTCCCCGGCACGCTCGCCGATCCGGTGCTCACGCTCCTCGGGCCCAACTCCTCGACGCTCGTCGCCGCGAGCAACGACAACTGGGCGGCGGCCGACGCCGCATCCTTCGCCGCTCTGGGCGCGTTTCCGCTGCCCGCCGGCAGCCGCGACGCGGCGATCGTCGCGACCCTCGCGCCCGGCGCTTACACCGCGCAGATCACCGGCGCGGGCGGCGGCACCGGCGTGGCGCTCGTCGAGGTCTACGATGCCGATGCTATCTCGCCGGTGGCCGCGCCCGGCACGCCGGGCCGCTTGATTAACACGTCCGTGCGCGCGGTCGTCGGCACAGGCGCGGGCATCTTGATCCCCGGCCTCGTCGTCGGGCCGGGCGCGGCGAAGCAGGTGCTCATCCGCGCCGTGGGCCCCACGCTCGGCGCCGCGCCCTTCAACGTCCCCGGCGTGCTCGCGCAACCGGTCGTCACGCTTTTCAGCGGCGCGCAGGCCGTCGCGACCAACAGCGCGTGGAACGCCGCGCCCAACGCCGCCGCGGTCCGCGACACGGCACGCGCGGTGGGCGCGTTTGCGCTTGCGGAAAACAGCCGCGACGCCGCGCTCCTCGTCACGCTCGCGCCCGGCCCCTACACCATCCAAGTGGCGGGCGCGAACGCGACGGCGGGCGTGGCGCTGGTGGAAGTCTACGAGGTGCCGTAGCACCCGCCAGATACTGACACCGCGGAAAAGCCAGTCCTTGCCGCATGCGAGCAAGTCGCCCACACCTGCGGCGCGCCGTCGATTTTCGCGGCGCGTCCAATCCCCTTCCCGCATGCCCCCGGTCCTCTGCGGCTTCGCGCCGCGTTTGCTCCTTTTGTGTTTTCTAGCGGCCGCAGGGCTGCGCGCGCAGCCGCTCGACACCAACTTCACCCCGAATACCAGCGCCGAGGTCTTTGCACTCGCCGCACAACCCGACGGAAAAATTCTCGCCGGAGGAAATTTCACGACGATGGGCGGCGTCGCGCGCGCCTACATTGCCCGGCTCAATGCCGACGGATCGGTCGACGCCAGTTTCAACCCGGGAGCCAGCACCTCCGTGCAGAGCCTGGCAATCCAGCCGGATGGCAAGATCGTCGCTGGCGGCAGCTTCACCACGATGGCGAATGTCACTCGCGTGCGGCTGGCAAGGCTCAACCCCGACGGGACACTCGACCCGACGTTCACCGCAGGCGCCGACGCTGCGGTGTTCGCCCTCGCGGTCCAGCCGGACGGAAAAATCATCGTCGGGGGGTTGTTCGCATTCGTAAATGACGTGCCGCGCAACTTGCTCGCCCGGGTCAACTCCAACGGCACGCTCGACACGGCGTTCGCGCCGGTGTTCACGGGCACGACCGTCGGCGCGCAGGCGCGGATCGACGCGGTGGCCGTGCAGCGCGACGGGAAAATCGTGGTCGGGGGAAATTTCGGCCAGATCAACGGCACGGCGCGCTCGGGTCTCGCCCGGCTCAACGCCGACGGGACGCTCGACACGACATTTCCCGTCGGCACCGGGGCGAACAGCAATGTCTTCGCGATCGTCATCCAGCCCGACGAAAAGATCCTGATTGGAGGAACGTTCACCACCTTTGCCGGACAACCCCGCCGCTCGATCGCGCGATTCAGCCCGACGGGCGTGCTCGACAACGTGGGCACCATCGGCCCGGGCGCGACCGTGCGCGGCATCCTGCTGCTCCCGGATGGCTCGTTCATTGCCGGCGGCACTTTCAACACCGTGGGATCGGTCGCCCGCAACCGCCTTGCGCGCTTCAGGGCGGACGGCTCGTTCGACCCCGCCTTCGATCCAGATGTCACGGGCGCCGTCGGTCAGTCCAGTCCCGGTGTCTATGCGATGGTCTCACCCGGACCGGATCAGGTGGTCTTCGGCGGCGCGTTTTCCGCCGTCTCCGGCCAGCCGCGCAGCGGGCTCGCGCGCCTCGGCACGCCGCTACCGCTCATCACGCGGCAGCCCGCCGACCTCGCGGCGTTCGCCGGCGCGAGTGTCACCCTCAGCGTCGCCAGCAACGTCACCACGGGCGCGCAATACCAGTGGCGACGCAATGGCACGCCGGTCGCAGGCGCGACCGCGGCCACCCTGACCTTGGGCAATTTTCAAGCAGCGGAGGCCGGGGCCTACACGGTCGCGATCACGAACGCGTTTGGCACCACCACGAGCACGCCCGCGACGCTCACGCTCGGCGCCGCGCCCAACGCCGCCACGCTCGCGCTTGCCGCCGGGCCCACGCAGCAGCACGCCCAGGCCGGCGCGCGCGCCACGCTTACGGCCTCGGCTTCGGGCACCGGCGTGACCTACCAGTGGCGCAAGGACGGCGTGCCACTCGCCGCCGCCACCACCGCCACCTACACGATTCCCGCTGCGACCGGCGCCGACATGGGTTACTACACGATCGTGGTCTCCAGCGGCGGCAGTTCCATCGAGTCAGCTGAGGCCATCCTCACCGTGGCGACGCCCGGCGTCGAGGGGCGCTTGATCAACGTCTCCACGCGCGGCTTTGTGCCGGCGGGCGGCTCCCTCACGCCGGGCTTCGTGCTCTCGGGCGGCGGCACCAAGCGCCTGCTGGTGCGCGGCGTGGGGCCGACGCTCGCGCGCTTCGGCCTCGCCGGCGCGCTCGCCGATCCGCGGCTCGAGCTGGTGCCGCTGGGCTCGCTCGCGCCGCTCGCCAGCAACGACGACTGGGTCGCCTCGGCGGCGCTTTCCTCAACCTCCACGGCGGTCGGCGCATTCGCGCTCGACGCTGCCTCGCGGGACTCGGCCTTGCTCACCGACCTCCCCGCCGCGGGCACT
>JAEUHB010000089.1 GCA_016794665.1 Opitutaceae bacterium | reverse complement strand
GAGATCGTCCTTGGCCTTCGAGGAGGCGCCGGCGGCGCCGAGCACGACCGCGGCCTCGCGGGCAACGCGGGTGTTGGGATGCGTGCGGAGGCGAGCGACGTTCGCGGGGCCGATCGCGGCGGGCGTGAGCCGGCCGTCCTTGAGCGCGGAGACGAGTGCGAGCGCTGATTCCTGGCGCTTCATGATTTGCTCGAAAAGCGTGGCGGATTTCGTCTGCACGAAGGCAGGGATCAGGATGGCGTTGGCATCGCTGGCGCCGAGATCGCCGACGGTGGCAAGGAGGGGCGTCGTGACGGACGCTGGCGTGGTGGGGTCGGCGAGCAGCGCGCCGATCTTGGCGAGGGCCTCGGCGCGGTATTGCGGGAGCGCAACGAGGGCAGTGGCGATTTCCGCGCGGCGGGAATCAGCCGTCTTGGCGTCAGCGAGCTCGGCGAGCACGCGGCGGGCGGCCGATGAAACGGAATCAGCGAGGGCGTTCGCGGTGTCCCACTTCGGCACGACGAGAAGGGCCGAAGCGGCGGTGTCTGGATGGCCGAGGAGTTTCTGGAGCGCCGAGGTGGTCACGGCATCGAGCGCGGACGGCGTGGTGGTGAGCTGGCTGAGGCCGCGCAGGAGCGCCGCGGCGAGCGGTCCGGGCGAAGTCGCGGCGGTTTGGACGAGACGCGGGGCCTGCGCGGGCGGCACCGCGGGGGTGAGACCGGCGACAAAGGTCGCGAGCGACGCCTCCTTGCGCGCGAGGGCATCGGCGAGGAAATCGGCGGAGCGGTCGGTGGCGCCGGCGATAATCGCGGAGCGCGTCCAATCGTCGCCAGCGGCGGCAAACTCGGCGAGGATGGCGCTGCGCTGGGCGGGGGTCGCGGCCGCGCGGGCCTTTTCATAGGCGACCTGGGCAGCGCTGCCCATCGGGCGCGTGAGCGCGGCGACGCGTGCGTCCTTGCCGTGGTTTTCCTGGGCAAGCCGCAGCGCGGTTTTCTTCACGTGCGCGTTGGGGCTCGACTCGATCGTCTTGATGAGCGCCGCGAGATTAGTGCGATTGAGCACGGGCACATCGAGTTTCTTCGCGTCCTTGTGCTGCACTTTCCAGATGCGCGAGAAGTAGTGGTCGCGATCGGGGCGGATGGCGGCGTTGGTCTGGCTGTGCACCGGGCCGCGGGTGTCGTTGTGGATCACGGCCTGGTTGTAGAAATCGATCACGTAGAGCGCGCCGTCGGGGCCGATGCGTGTGTCGATGGGGCGGAACCAGAGATCGGTGCTGCGCATGAACTCGGTCTCCTCACGGCCCTTTTCCTTCTCGACGGTCACGCTCACGCCGTCGCGGCGCACGAACTGGTGGTGCACGATGTTGAGCGTGGGCTCGCCGGTGAAGTAGCTGTAGTTCCACTTTTCCGGCCACGCGCCGCCCTCGTAGATGGCGCAGCCGGCGGCGGCGGTGAAGCGGCCGACCTGATCGATCTGCACGTAGGCTTGCTCGGGCCACTCGAGCGCGGGGAAGGTGCGCTGGTTGGTGATGAGGCCCTTCCACGAGGTGGTGCCGGGGATCTTGCCCTTCGCGAGCACGCTCTCGGGGAGCACGGTGTGGAAGAACACGGTGCCGCTCGTGGGCTGGGTCCAGAAGACCTGCCCATCCCAGGTGACGTCGAGGCCCCAGGTGTTGCCGTTGCGGCTGGAATATTGCTCGAAGGCGGAGCCGTCGGGCTTGAAGCGCACGACGCCGGAGCCGTCGGGGCCGAAGGACTTGGTGCCGTCGCCGGACTTCACGTCGCCGCGCGAGTAGCCGTGCGTCGCGTAGATCCAGCCGTCGAGGCCCCAGCGGAGGTTGTTGATGACGGCGTGGGTGTCGTTGATGCCGAGGCCGGTGTAGAGCTTGGTGCGTTTGTCGGCGACGCCATCGTTGTTGGTGTCCTCCAGGAACCAGATGTCGGGCGAGCACGCGGCGATGACGCCGTTCTTGTGGAGCACGAAGCTCGTCACGAGTTCGAGCTTGTCGGCGAAGACCTGCTTCTTGTCCATGATCCCGTCGCCGTTGGTGTCGGTGAGAATCGAGATGCGATCCTCGGGCTCACGGTCCGGGACGACGAGCGGGGAGATGAGGGAGCCGGAGTCCTGCCACGAGCGGAGGGCGGAATTGGCGGGGGTGTTGGGCTTGCGGCGGCCGTTGGGATACTCGGGCGTCTCGCAGACCCAGAGGCGGCCGCGCTCGTCCCAGTCGAGGTTCATGACCTTGTTGACGAGGGGCTCCGAGGCCACGAGGGAGAGGTTGAACTCGGGGTGGACCTGGATTTTTGCCGCGGCCTTCGACGGATGCGTGGGGCCGCCCTCGGGGTAACGCAGTGCGTCGCCGAGCTCGTCGCCGCGGCAAAGCTCGTCGGCGTTGGCGCGCTGGCCGGCCCACGCGATGCCGCGGAGGAGGATGGCGCGGTAGTTAGGGCGGTTGAAATTCTCGTAGCGATGACCGGGGATGGAGACGAACGCGCGGTAGGGCTTCGCGGCGCCCGCGATGGTGCGCTCGTAGGTCCACATCTGCGGCTGGTGGTCGTAGATGTTGACGCCCTTTTTGGTCGCGACGGCCTCCGCGGCGCGGGCCTGCGCCTCGCGGTTGCCGCGGCCGCCGGTGTCGATGGCCTTCGGCGTGTAGGCGGTGGCGAGGACGTGCGCCTCGGGGAGGATGTCCATGTCGTAGTAAATCTCATCGTCCATGGACCAGTTGGAGGCGCCCCGCGTGATCGGGTGGGCGGAGTCGCGGAAGTAGAGGTGCATCGGCGCCTCGAGCCACTTGGTGGTGCCGAAGCGCCACGAGCCGCCGACGATGGTCTTGAACCAATCCGGATCGCGCGAGACCGAGGCGGCGTGGATCACGACGAGGCCGCCGCCGCGCTTGAGAAAGGCGTCGAGGTTGGCGCGGTCGGTGGCGTCGGGGATGTTGCCGCCCTCCTGCGCGTGGATGATCATGACGTCGGTCTCGGCGAGCTGCGCGGCGGTGGGGAACTTGTCGCCGCCGGTGGCCTTGGCGCCGCGGGCGTTGAGCAGCGGGACCCACTCGGCGAGGAAGCGCGGGTGGTCGTGCTGGCCGGGTCCGTGGGACTTGGGACCGGAGCGGATGAAGACGCGCAGCGGCTCGGCGGCGGTGGCGAGCGAGGAAAAGACCGCGAGGGTGGAAAGCGCGAGGAAGGGGAGGAGGCGTTTCATGGGGAAGGGATTTTTGCCCGCGAATCTCCGCGAATGTTTCGATCTGGGAAGATTCGCCTCATCGGCGAATCAAGGCATCGGAGGCGGAGAGTGATCTCGCGCTTCGCGCGGATTTGCGGAGATTAGCGGGCGAGAGGATTGGGTTTGATCGGAGGATTGACTCAGAAGCGGGTTTTGCAGGCGGAGAGGTTTTTGCGAATCGAGGCCCACGGCTCCTGCGACGACACATCCTGCGGATCGGGGACGGCAGCCTGGACGTCGGGGAGCTTGGCGGGAGAAAGGATGGCAAGAAAGACGAGCGGCTCGGCGTGAGGGTTGTAGGTCGCGTGAATCGTGCCGGCGGGGATGTGCGCCATCTCCCCGGCGCTCAGGATGCGACGCTCGGTGCCGACCCATTGCTCGGCGCGTCCGTAGACCACGTAGATGATCTCCTCGCGGTGCGGGTGGTAGTGGAACGGATGGCAGTGCATCGGATCCATGT
>JAEUHB010000323.1 GCA_016794665.1 Opitutaceae bacterium | reverse complement strand
ATTGCGCCGTGCGAAAATGTAGAGGCTGCGCCGCGCGTGGTCCTCGGGATTGGCGTTCACGTTCCAGCCTTTGGCGCCTTCGTAGAGCTCCCGCGGGATTGGCGGGAAGACACCCGGTCCGCCGAGCTTCGGGTTGAGCTGGCCGCTGATCGCGAGCAGGCTGTCGCGGATGACTTCGCCCTCAAGGCGCAGGCGGTTCATGCGCGAGTAGAGTTTGTTCTCCGGATCGCGCGCGAGTGCGTCGGCGCCGGCCGTGCTCGACTGCCGGTAGGTGGCGGAGAGCAGCATCACGCGGTGCAGCTTTTTCAGGCTCCAGCCGCTCGCGACAAACTCGGACGCGAGCCAGTCGAGCAGCGCGGGATGCGTCGGCTTCTGGCCATGCGTGCCGAAATCACTCGGTGTCGCGACGAGGCCCCGGCCGAAGTGATGGCGCCACACGCGGTTCACCATCACGCGCGCGGTGAGCGGGTTTGCCGGGCTCGCGACCCACGCCGCAAGCGTAGCGCGGTTCTTCGATTCGGCGGGCGGTGCGCCAAGCACCTCGGGAAACGCCGGCGCAACCTCCGCGCCGGGCTGGTTGTAGTCTCCGCGATGGAGAATGTGGGTCTTGGCCGGCGGGCCGTTTTGCAGCGCGAGCGAGGCGGGGAGCGCCTTGGGCTTGGGAAACGGCTTCAAATCGTTCTGCAGTTTCCGGTGAAGCGCACTCACGTCGCCCGGGAACTGGGCCGCCAGCTCCTTCTCCGAGATGGTCACGTATTGGGCGGTCTCGAGCACCAGGTTCTCCTGCTCGGTGTTCCGCTGTTCCGCGGGCGTGCGATGCGCCGCCTGGGCCTCCGGCGCGAGTTTCGCGAGTTTCCGCTCGAAGATTTTGGTCCGATAAGGCGCCTCGAGCTCGGTGATTTGATCGCGGATTGATTTTGTGTCGGCGTTGTAGCGGGCCATCGCCTCCTCGTAGGCGACGCGCTCGGCGGCGGTCGGCACCGGATGGGCGCTCTGGAATTTCACCGGCGCGAAGAACGCCTGCAGCGAATAGTAGTCGCGCTGGGCGATCGGCTCGAACTTGTGATCGTGGCAGCGCGCGCAGCCCATCGTCAGGCCGAGGAACGCGAGCGACGTCGTGTCGGTCATGTCGTTGAGCGTGTTGCGGCGGCGCTGCACCTGGTCGGCGGAGTCGACCATGTCGGGGCCGAGCAGGTTGAACGCCGTGGCGATCAGCGCGTCGGGGTCGTCGGGGAACAGCTCGTCGCCGGCGATCTGCTCGCGGATGAAGCGGTCGTAGGGTTTGTCGGCGTTGAAGGCGCGCACGACATAGTCCCGGTAGCGCCACGCGTGCGGGCGCACGGCGTCGTGCTCGAAGCCGTCGCTCTCCGCAAACCGCGCGAGGTCGAGCCAATGGCGGCCCCAGCGCTCCCCGTAGTGCGGCGAGGCCAAGAGCCGATCGACGACGCGCTCGTAGGCATCGGGCGCGGCATCGCGCACAAACGCCTCGGTCTCCGCGGGCGTGGGTGGCAGGCCGATGAGATCGAGGGTGACGCGCCGGAGCAGCGTCTCCTTTGCGGCGGGCGCCGACGGCGCGAGTCCCTTCGCCTCGAGCGCCGCCAGGATGAAACGATCCACGGGCGTGCGCGCCCATGCGGCGTTTTTCACCGCGGGCGGCTCGGTGCGGCGCACGGGCTGGAACGCCCAGTGCCCGCGGTCGGCCGCGGTGATGGCAAATTCCTTCTTCGCGGCTGGTGCGGCGCCGGGGGTCTTGTTGAGCGGTCGCGCGTAGGGCGCGCCGGCGGTGATCCAGTCCGCGAACTGGCGGATCACGGCGTCGGGGAGTTTCGCCTCCTTGTGCGGCATGCCGGGCTCCTCGAGGTGCGCGACCATCTGGTAGAGCAGGCTCGCCTTGGGCTGGCCGGGCACGATCGAGGCGCCGCTCTCGCCGCCACGCAGCAACGCCTCGCGGGTCGTGAGGTCGAGGCCGCCCTTGGTCTTCTCGCCCCCGTGGCACGAGACGCAGTGCATTTCCAGCAGCGTCAACACGCCGCCCGCGCCGTGTCCGGCCGGGAGGTTCTCCTGCGCGGAGAGGGCTGCGCCGGAGACGAGCGCGCAAAGCAGGAGGCGGGGGCGTTTCATGCGGGGTGGGGTAGGCGGGAGGCTGCCGTTTCCCGGGGGAAAATCAACGCGCCACTGTGCTCGGCGCCGCGGATTTGCCCGTTGCGTCACGCCACGGCGTTTGCCCTACTGCGCGCTTTTCGCCGCCCATGTCCTCGGCTCCTCAACTCAACATCGACCATGTCGCCAAGCTCGCGCGACTCGCGCTCACGCCCGAGGAAAAGGCGCAGTTTGCCGCCCAACTTGGCAGCGTGCTTCACCACATCGAGCAGCTCGCCAAGGTCGACGTGACCGGCGTCGAGCCGAGCGCCCATGCCTTCGCGGTGCACAATGTCTGGCAGGATGACGTCGCGCGCGCGGGCCTCCCGGTCGCCGATGCGCTGCGCAACGCCCCCGCGCACCGCGAAAACATGATCGTGGTCCCCAAGGTCGTCGAATGAGCGCGCTGCACTTCCAGACCATCGCTGCGCTCGCGGACCAGCTGGCCGAGAAGAAACTCTCCGCGAAGGAGCTCACCCAGGCGGTTCTCGCGCGCACCAAGGCCACCGAGCCGCGGGTGCATGCGTTCAACTTTTTCGACGAGGCCGACGCGCTGTTCGGCGCCGTCGCCTCCGACACCCGCCGCGCCGCCGGGCTGGCGCTCGGCCCGCTCGATGGCATTCCGCTCGGCCTCAAGGACGTGATCGCGGTGAAGGACCAGCCGCTCACGGCGTCGAGCAAGATGCTCGCGAATTTCGTTTCGCCCTACGACGCGACGGTCACGACCAAACTCAAGGCCGCCGGCGCGGTGCTGCATGGCCGGCTGAACTGCGACGAGTTCGCGATGGGTTCCTCGACGGAGAACTCCGCGACCGGCCCCACCGCCAACCCGTGGGACCTCGCGCGTGTGCCCGGCGGCTCCTCGGGCGGCAGTGCGGCCGCGCTCGCCGCCGGTTCCGCGATCGCGACGCTCGGCTCCGACACCGGCGGCTCCATCCGCCAGCCCGCGGCCTTCTGCGGGGTCGTCGGCCTCAAGCCCACCTACGGCCTCGTCTCGCGCTTCGGCCTCATCGCCTACGCATCGTCGCTCGATCAGATCGGGCCTTTCGCCCGCACGGTCGAGGACGCCGCCATTGTGCTCAACGCGATCGCAGGCCACGACGAGCGCGACTCGACGTCCTTCCGGACCGCGATTCCCGATTACCGCGCCGAACTCGCGAAACGCCGCGGCCCTTGGAAACTCGGCATTCCCAGGGAATATTTTGGCGAGGGCCTCGATCCCGAGATCGGTGCGGCAGTTGAGCGCGCGGTGGCATTCTACCAGTCGCAGGGCTGCGAAATCCGCGAGGTCTCGCTGCCGCACACGCAATACTGCCTCGACACCTACTACATCATCGCGACCGCCGAGGCGTCCTCGAACCTCGCGCGCTACGACGGCATCCGCTACGGCCACCGCTCGAAGAACGCGAAGGACGTCGTCGATCTCTACTTCCAATCGCGCGCCGAGGGCTTTGGCGCCGAGGTCAAGCGTCGCATCATCCTCGGCACCTACGTGCTCAGCTCGGGTTACTACGACGCGTTCTACCTGCGCGCGCAGAAAGTCCGCACGCTCATCCGCCAGGATTTCCTTAACGCCTACAAGGAAGTCGACGCCCTCATCACCCCCACGTCGCCCATCCCGGCGTTCAAGCTCGGCGAGAAGAGCGACCCGCTCGCGATGTATCTCTGCGACATCTATACGATCGGCGTGAACCTCGCCGGCCTCCCCGCGATCAGCGTCCCGTGCGGCTTCACGAAGAGCCAGTTGCCCATCGGTGTGCAGCTAATCGGCCAGCCTTTCCAGGAAGCCAACCTCCTCGCCATCGCGCAGGCCTACGAACGCGGGCACGAATGGTCCACAAAAAATCCGAACCTTTGAGCCCGCGAATCACGCCAATGAACGCGAAAAGCATCTCAGCCATTTGCGTCGATTCGCGTGATTCGCGGGCCACTCCGTTCCTTTCATGACCTACGAAGCCGTCATCGGCCTTGAAGTCCACGTCCAGATCAAGACCCGCTCCAAGGTCTTCACGCGCGTCGGCGCCGGCTACGGGCACGAGCCCAACACGCTCACCGATCCCGTCGTGCTCGGCCTGCCTGGCGCGCTGCCGGTGATGAACAAGGCCGCGCTCGACGCCATCATCAAGGCCGGGCTCCTCCTCGGCTGCGAGATCGCGCCCGTCTGCAAATGGGACCGGAAGCAGTATTTCTATCCCGACTCGCCGAAGAACTACCAGATCTCGCAATACGATCAGCCCATCTGCGTCGGCGGCGCGGTCGAGATCGAGCTGCCCGGCGCCGCGCGCAACATCATGGGCGAGCACAAAAAAATCCCGCTCACGCGCATCCACCTCGAGGAGGACGTCGGCAAGCTCAACCACGGCGCCACCGATTCGCTCGTGGACTACAACCGCGCCGGCACCCCGCTCATGGAGATCGTGTCCGATCCGGCGATGCACAGCGCCGAGGAAGCCTACGCCTACCTCACTTCGATCCGCGCCACGATGATCTACGGCGGGATCTCCGACTGCGACATGGAGAAGGGCCAGCTCCGCTGCGACGCCAACATCTCCATCCGCCCCGTCGGCCAGACGAAACTCGGCACCAAGGTCGAGCTGAAGAACCTCAATTCGATCTCCTTCGTGCGAGACGGCATCGAGCACGAGATCAAGCGCCAGATCGCCGTGCTCGAGCGCGGCGGCGTCATCGTGCAGGAGACCCGCGATTACGACGGCATGGCCGGCACCTCGCAATCGCTGCGCAGCAAGGAGGAGGCGCACGATTACCGCTATTTCCCTGATCCTGATTTGCTGCCGGTCGAGGTCGATGCCGCGTGGAAGTCGCGGATTCAAGCCGAATGCCCGGAACTACCGTTCGCGAAGCAGCGCCGTTTCCAAGCCGACTACGCGCTGCCTTACACGCTCACCTCCGTCCTCGTCTGGGACCGCGCCCTCGCGGATTACTTCGAGGCTGCCGCGAAGCTCAGCGGTAAACCCCAGGCGGTGGGCAACTGGATCGCGAACGACCTCTTGCGGGAAATCGGCAACGCGAAGATCGAACTCGCGGCGACCAAGGTCAGCCCCGCGCACCTCGCCGCCCTCGTTCAACTCGTCGAGTCCGGCGCCGTGCTCACCAACGCCGCCAAGGAAATCTTCACCGAGATGTTCGCCGCCGGCGAGATGCCCGAGGCCATCGCCGAGAAGCGCGGCCTCAAGGCCGCGCCCACCGACAGCAACGAGCTCGAGCAGTGGTGCCGCGACTCGATCGCCGCCAACGCGAAGGCCCTTGCCGAGTTCAAGGCCGGCAAGGACAGCGCGATCAACGCCTTCAAGGGTCCCGTGATGAAGGCCGCCAAGGGCAAGGCCAACCCCAAGCTCGTGGACGAAACCCTCCGCCGCCTGCTTGCCTCGTCGTAGCCTCGGCGAAGACGGGCTCGCCGCGATGTAGCGCCGCCGCTGGTCGGCGGGCTGCTCCTGGCGGGGATCCCATGACATTTCCCTGACAACTCCCTGACTGGGCGGTGACAACCCGCGCGGCGGATTGTGGTTCACTGGGTGCGTCGAAACCACGACTCACCATGAAGAACTCACTGTTGTCCTCCCTCGCGGTCGCGCTCGTTGGCGTGACGTCGCTCGCCGTGGCCGCCAAGACGGCCGCCTCTGTCTCCCCCGATTCCGTCCGCCTGCGCGTCGATGTTGACCGCGGCGTGCTGCCGGCCAACTCCACGGAAAAGGCCGTCGTCAAGATCGGCCTCGACTGTGTCCGTCCGCCGCGCCGCGACCAGCGTCCGCCGGTCAACCTCGCGCTCGTCATCGATCGCTCGGGCTCCATGGCGGGTGACAAGATCGCCAAGGCCCGCGAGGCGGCGCTCGAGGCCGTGCAGCGGCTCGCGCCGGACGACATCGTGGCGCTGGTCGTCTACGACACCACGGTGCAGACGCTCGTGCCCGCGCAGCGCGTGGGTGATGGGCGCCGGCTCGAGCGTGCGATCCGTGGCATCGAGGTCGCGGGCAACACCGCGCTCTACGGCGGCGTCACGCGCGGCGCGGACGAGGTGCGACGCCACATGGAGGACCGCCGGTTCGTGAACCGCGTGATCCTGCTCTCCGACGGGCTCGCGAACGTCGGCCCGAGTTCGCCCGAGGAGCTGGGCCGCCTCGGCGCTTCGCTCATGAAGGAGGGAATCTCGGTCACGACCGTCGGCCTCGGACTCGGATTCAACGAGGACTTGATGACGCGCCTCGCGCAGCGCAGCGATGGCAACACCTACTTCGTCGAGCACAGCGCGGACCTGCCGCGGATTTTCGCGGCGGAGCTGGGCGATGTGCTGAGCGTCGTGGCGCGCCGCGTCGTGATTGAGATCGATTTCCCCGAGGGCGTGCGGCCGATCAACTTTGTGGGTCGCGACGGCACGATTCGCGGCCAGCGCGCGGAGCTGACACTGAACCAGCTCTACGGCGGGCAGGAGAAGTTCGCCCTCATCGAGGTCGAGGTTTCGCCCTCGCGCCCCGGCGCCGAGATCGAGATCGCCGCGGCGCGCGTGAGCTATGAGGACGCGCTTAACCAGCGTTCGGCCAAACTCGCCGCAAAGCGCAGCGTGCGGTTCAGCGCGAGCAAGGCGGCGGTCGTCGCCTCCGCGGACCACAAAGTGCAGGCGGATTGGGCGGCCAACACCCTCGCGGTCGCGAAGGACGAGGCGGTCGCGCTGGTCGACTCCGGTCGCCGTGATTTGGCCGCGGCCAAGATTCGCGAGAAGGCCGAGGAACTGCGCTCGGTGGGTGCCGCCTATGGCAACGCCGCGCTGCAGAAAGCCGCCGCGCCCGCCGCCGCCGAGGCGGATCGGGTCGAGAAAGAGGGCCTCGGCAACGCGGAGCGGAAAATCTACCGCGCCGAGAGCGCCGCGACCCGGGCGCAGCAGGCGACGAGTTCGCGCTGAGGGATCCGAGGTAGCCCGCTTCGGAAGAAGCGGGATTGCCCCGTTCCGGAATGTCCGTCGGTCCCGCCTCTGCCGAGGCGGGCTACCGAAAACCGCTTCCCGTCTTCCCAACCGCCACCGTTCCGCTACCGTGCCCGCCGTGTCGCCTGTCTCGCGTCGCATCTTCCTCTACTGGCTCCTGCTGCTGGTGCCGACACTCGTCGTGGGCGGCGCCGCCGTGGTGCTGTTGCAGCGCGAGCAGGCGCGGCTCGCGGAGCGCGGGGCGACAGCCGACGAGGCGCGCCGCGCGGCGATGGCAGCCCGTGCCCGCCTGATCGTGGAAAATGTCGAGCTGCTCGTGGGCGATGTGCAATCGGGCTTGCTCGACGCGCTGGCGGCGGAGCCGGCGGCAAATCTCGATGGGTTTCTCGCGGAACTGGAAAGGACCAATCCGCTCGTGCGCGTGGCGTTCCGCGCCGCGGCCGATGGACGCATGTTGCGGCCGACGTTGCTGACGGGTGGGGAAAACGCCGCGTGGTCGCTCCGGCCATTCGGTGCCCAGCTGCCGTGGAGCGCCGCCGCCAAGGAGAAGGACGCGAAACGGGCGGAGGAGAGAA
>JAEUHB010000322.1 GCA_016794665.1 Opitutaceae bacterium | reverse complement strand
GTGCTCGCCCAGATCGAGAGTCCCGGGGCGCCGCCCACGGACGAACTCCACCGTGCCATCCAGTGGCGGCTGCTCTTCCCGCTCGTCGGCCGCGCGCTGCACCTGCCGCCCGTGCTCTTCTTCGGCCTCGCGCACCTCGGCGCCGTGCTCTCGCTCACGTGGATGATCGCGCTGCTCCGCCGCGCGGGGCTGCCTTGGGCCGAGACGGCGCTGGCGACCATCGCGCTCGGCGCGGCGTCGTGGTTTTTCACCTCGACCGGCTGGCTCGGCTACTTCGACTCGTGGCTCGCGCTCGCGCTGCTGGTCGCGGCGTTTGCGGAGCATCGCTGGCTCGTCTGGCTCGCGTGCCTGCTGGCGCCGTGGGTCGACGAACGTTTCATCGCGGCGGCGCCGCTCGTGCTCCTGTGCCGATGGCTGCACCGGCCCGCCGAAGTGACGGTGCGACGCGACGCGCTCGTCCCCGCCGCGATCCTGGTGGCGTTTCTCGCGGTGCGGCTCGGGCTGCTGGCGCCGCGCAGTGGCGAGGGCGCGACGGTCGGCAGCTACCTCGCGGTGCGCGACTACCTCGATGCGCCGCTGTCCCGTCTCGCGCTCGGCGTGTGGGAAGGGCTGCGCGCCGGCTGGGCGCTCGTCGCGATCGCGGTGGCGTTGCTCTGGCGGAACCGCACGCACGCGTTCGCGCTCGCGGCGGCCGCCGTCGTGCTCGCCGCGCTCGGCCTCGCCACCGCGCAGGACTACAGCCGCTCGATGACCATGCTCCTGCCGATCGCGCTGCTGGGCCCGCTGCGCGCGGCGGGCGCGCCGCCCGCTTGGTGGCCGACCGCACTCCGCGCGGTCGCCGGCGCTGCGCTGCTCTTGCCCGCGCACCACGTGATGAACGACCGCGTGGTGCCCATCTTCAACCTTCGCCACCAGCTCGACCTGTTTGAGAATCCGCCCGCCGCCGTCATGCCCGAGCTCTACGAGCTGAGGGCGCTGCACCAGATGAGCCGCGGAGAGTTTGCCGCCGCCGACACCAGCCTCGCCTTCGCCATCCGGCTCGCGTCGAACCCCGCCTCGCCCGCCAAGCAGCGCGGCATCCTCGCCGCGACCCAAGGCCGCTGGAGCGACGCACGGCAGCATTTCGCCCTCATGGCCGAGCACGCCCCCGCCGACCCGGACGCGTGGCTCATGTGTGCGCAGGCGAGCCTCGCGCTCAACGAGCCCGCCAAGGCCCGCACCGAGATGGACCGCGCGCTCGGGCTCGCGCCGGCCGACTGGAAAACACGTCCGGACGTCGCGCGATTTCTCGCGAAGCTCGACGCCACCCGCGCCAGCCGATGACCCAGCCAGCCCCCAAGCCCGACTTCCGCGGCACGCTGCTCTTCGTCGCGGCGATCGCGGCCTACCTGCCCGCGCTGTCCGCCGGCTTCATCTGGGACGATCAGCCGGGCCACGTCACGCGCCCCGATCTCCGTTCGCTCGCCGGCCTCGCGCGCATCTGGTTCGAGCCGGGCGCGACGCAGCAGTTCTACCCGCTGCTGCACTCCGCATTCTGGCTGGAGCACACGATCTGGGGCGATGCGGCATTCGGCTATCACCTCGTCAACGTGCTGCTGCACGCGACGGCCGCGCTGCTCTTCGCCCGCGTGCTGCTCCGCCTCGCGGTGCCGGGGGCGTGGCTCGCCGCGGCGCTGTTCGCGTTGCATCCCGTGGGCGTCGAGTCAGTCGCGTGGATTTCCGAGCAGAAGAACACGCTGTCCACCGTGCTCTACCTATGCGCCGCGCTCGCCTGGCTGCGGTTTGATGCCGCCGCTCCAGCCCAACCACGCTCCGCGCGCCTCTACGCGATCGCCACCGCCCTCTTCATCGCCGCCCTGCTCACCAAGACCGTCACCGCCACGTTGCCCGCCGCGCTGCTCGTGATCGCGTGGTGGCGGCACGGGCGCATCGAGTTTCGACGCGACGTGGTGCCGCTGCTCCCGTGGTTCGCACTCGGCATCGGCGCCGGGCTTTTCACCGCGTGGGTCGAGCATGCGCACATCGGCGCACAAGGCGCGGACTTCGCACTCGGGCCGATCGAGCGCGTGCTCCTCGCCGGCCGCGCCATGTGGTTCTACGCGGCGAGTCTCGTCTGGCCGTTCGGCCTCTCGTTCATCTATCCGCGTTGGACGATTGATGCGGGCGTCGTGTGGCAGTGGCTCTTTCCGCTCGCGGCCGTCGCGTTGCTCGCGGGGTTCTGGCTGCACCGGGGAAAAAACCGCGGGCCGCTCGCCGCCGCGCTGCTGTTCGGCGGCACGCTTGTCCCCGCACTCGGCTTCGTGAACGTCTTTCCGTTCCGCTATTCCTACGTCGCGGATCATTTCCAATACCTCGCGAGCCTCGCCGCCTTCGCGCTCGCCGGCGCCGGGCTCGTGCGACTGCCGCCCAAGATTGGCCGCGCTGCGGCGGCGCTCGTGCTCACCGGGTGCGCGGTGCTCACCTGGCGCCACGCCGCGGTATTCAAGGACCAGCCCACGCTTTGGGCCGCCGTGCTTGAGCGCGACCCCGACAGTTGGATCGCGCACAACAACCTGGGTCTCGCGCTCGTCGAAGCCGGCACCGCCGACGAGGCTCTCACTCATCTAAAACGAGCGCGTGCGCTGCGGCCGGATTTCGCCGAGTCGGCCAACAATCTCGGCGACGCCCTCAACCGCCTCGGCCGCGCCACCGAGGCCATCGAGCACCTCGCGGCCGCGATTCGCCTCCAGCCGAAATTCGCCGAGGCCCACAACAATCTCGGCGTCTCGTTGATGGCGACGAATCGCTCGGCCGACGGCATCGCGCGCTTCGCCGAAGCCGCGCGCCTTCAACCCGGCTACGCGCTCGCCCACCGCAACCTTGGCCTCGCGTATCTCAACACGAACCGCGCCGCCGAAGCCCTCGGGCCTCTCACGCGCGCGACCGAGCTGCAGCCCGATTACGCGCAGGCCCACACCGAGCGCGGCATCGCCCTCACGGAGCTCAAGCGCCCCGCCGAGGCGATCACGCCCTTTGCGACCGCGCTCAAGCTCGACCCCACGCTCGTCAACGCCCACTACGGCCTCGCCCTCGCCCTCCGCGCCCTCGGCCGCAATGCCGAGGCGGAACCACACGAGCGCGAGGCGCAGCGCTTGAGAAGCGGGTCGGCGCCGCCGGGGCGCTGAGGCAAATGCCGGTTGGGTCGATGCGTATCGGAGAGGCAATCCAGAGCACGCGGGCCATCACGTCCCGAGGCGCACACATTCGATTTCTCTTCTTCTGTCGCCTTGCAGGCGCAGCGGCGCGCGCGCCTACCATGTTGACCGCGAGTATGGCTTTCGCCGGCCGCCGTATCACCGGCAAAAGCCTTACCCCGCCAGAAAGAGCATTGCTCGCGATAGCCTTACTCTACTGACTGCGGTCATGCGGCTCGGCCCAGTAACGCAATTGAGCAAGGGCGAATAACACTGTCGGGCAAAGCCATGAATCTCCTGAAAGACCATCCAGCATCGGATGAATTTGCGCTGCACATCGGGAAATTGATCCAGAATTTCGGGGTGGTCGAAATGAGCACGTATCGCTGGATTGCCCAGCTATCGGGAAGCAAGATTGCGGTCGAGATCTCGATGGAGCTTCCACTGGCAAAGAGAATTGAAGTGATCCTTAACCTCCTCGAAAAGGGTCATTCGAGTTTTGATGCTGCTCAAAGAGAGCGGGCGACCAATCTCTGGGGACAACTTCGGGATAAGGGATGCGAGTTGCGAAACGCAGTCGCACACGGGGCCACCATCCTCGCGTTTTCCGGGGCAGAGACGAGTGGGAATCCGGTGACCAGTGGTGTGATGAAGGTTCGCAAGAAGAGCTCGACTGACCAGATGCTTGGCATCGATGAGATCAAAGCAGCTGTTAACACCACTGCACAGATAGCTATGGAATTGAGTAAGATCATCCAAGCAGCCCAGCAAGTCGGCACAGACAACGACCGCGCCGCGCCCGATCGTGTCTGACCTCAAGCGTTCGGCAGATGAAGTTTTCCGCTGTAGCCGTCTCGCTGGTAATTTCGATGGGCGGATGTGCCTCGCCATCTTCCTCTGAGGCGCGTCCCGGGTTCGCGTTCATTGCTCTAGAGCGAAGCGGTTGCTTCGGGTCTTGCCCTTCTTACGTCCTCACGGTTTTCGAGGACGGTGTTGTCCGATTTGAAGGCCGTGACTTCGTGAAGCGGCGGGGCATTTTTCTCAGCCGCGCCCCGTCTTCCGCTGTCCACGCGCTGTTCGCCAAAGTCGAAGCGATCGGGTTCTGGGACATGCCGAACGATTTCTCGGGCACGCGAGAGGTCGTTCGAGATGGGCAGACAGTCTTGGAGCTCGCACCGACTGACCATCCCTCTCGCTTTGTAACCGTTGAGATGGGCGGTCGCAAGAAGACGATCAGAGATTACTGGAATGCTCCAGCGAGTCTGCGCGATCTCGAAAAATCGATTGATCGAGTTGGCGATGCAGAGAAGTGGGTCGGACGCTCGACCACGGAAGTGCCGGACAAGTAGGAATGAGAAGGCGGGTGCAGAATCCCCCGCCGTATGAAAACCAAAATACCTGCCGTTGAAGGACAGACCATCGGACTGGATTTGGTCGTCGCGCTGCCCGCTCTCCTCACCCTTCACTTCGTTTCGGGCCAGGCCTGCGGCCTGACCGTCTTCGCACTACGGCGCTTCGTCGGGGATCGCCGTCACGCGGCCGCCGCTTCGCACTCGTCGCCGGGTGCGTCCTCAATGCCTCGGGCGAAATTCTCGCCGAGGAGCCGATCGCCAGCTCCCGCGAGATGCTCACCGCGTTTCGCGCCAGCCACCAAGCGCGCGCAAAAAAAACCGGCGCCGTTTGCACGGCGCCGGTTGGTTCAGTCCAAACTTATGACGACCTCAGATGGCGGAGTCGCCGCGCTCGTCGGTGCGGATGCGGATGACTTCCTCCAGCGGTAGGACGAACACCTTGCCGTCGCCGATTTTGCCGGTCTTGGCGGAGGTGACGATCGCCTGGATGGCCTTGGCCGCGACGTTGTCGGCGACCGCGATTTCGATTTTCACCTTCGGGAGGAAATCCACCGTGTATTCGCTGCCGCGGTAGATCTCGGTGTGGCCCTTCTGGCGGCCGAAGCCCTTGACCTCGGTGACGGTCATGCCTTCCACGCCGATTTCGGCGAGGGCGGTCTTCACTTCCTCGAGCTTGAAGGGCTTTACGATGGCGATGATGAGTTTCATGGGAGCGGGAGTTTAGGTTGGAGTGCGGCTCAGGACTTCGACTCGTAGATGTAGCCTTCCTCGCCGTGGTCGGAGAGGTCGAGGCCCTCCTGCTCGGCCTCGACCGAGGGACGGAGGCCGACGAGCGCCTTGACGATGAAGCCGATGATGATCGTGCCGATGACGGCGAGCGCGAGCGTGAGGGCGATGGCCTTGACCTGCTCAATCCAGAGGGACTTGCCGACGATGTCCTTCAGGTTGGTGTTGAGGTTGCCGTTGACCGAGGCCGTGGCGAAGAAGCCCGTGATGAGCGCGCCGAGCGTGCCGCCCACGGCGTGGACGCCGAAGGTGTCGAGCGCATCGTCGTAGCCGAACATCGGCTTCATCTTCGTGACCGCGAAGAACGGCACGGCGCCGGCGAGGAGGCCGACCCACATGGCGGACGTCATGTCGATGAAACCACAGGCGGGGGTGACCACGACCAGGCCGGAGACGGCGCCCGAGCAGAGGCCGAGCACGCTGGCCTTCTTGCGGACGATGTATTCGAGCAGGCCCCAGACGAAGGTGGCGACGCCCGTGGCGAGCGTGGTGGTGGCGAAGGCATTGGAGGCCACGCCGTCGGCCGCGACCGCGGAGCCGGCGTTGAAGCCATACCAGCCCACCCAGAGCATGCCGGTGCCGATCATGCAGAGCACGAGGCTGTGCGGAGGCATCGGGGTCTTGCCGAACCCGAGGCGCTTGCCCACGAGGAGGCAGAGAATCAGCGCGGACCAGCCGGAGGACATATGCACCACGGTGCCGCCCGCGAAATCGATGGCCTTGATGCCAGCGCCGGCATTCCAGACGCCGTTCATGAGGCCGTTGACGCCCCAGACCATGTGCGCCAGCGGGAAGTAGACGACGAACATCCAGAGCACCATGAAGAGCACGAGCGCGGAGAACTTCATGCGCTCGGCGATGGCGCCCACGATCAGGGCGGGCGTGATGATGGCGAACATCATTTGATACATCGCGAAGACGTTCTGCGAGACCCACGCGGCGTAGTCGGTGTTGGGCAGGCTATCGACGCCCTTCATGAAGAAGAATTCCGAGCCGCCGATGTAGGGGCTGTTGAAACTCTTGCCAAACACGAGCGAGTAGCCGAAGGCCCACCAGAGAATCGTGACGATGCCGGCGAGGCCGAGGCACTGCGCCATGACCGAGAGCACGTTCTTCGTCCGCACGAGGCCGCCGTAGAACAGCGCGAGGCCGGGGAGCGTCATGAAGAGCACCAGCGCGGCGCAGATCATCATGAAGCTGTTGTGGCCCGGGCCGGCGACGCCGACCGCGGACGTCGTGAGGCCGGCGGGAATCGTCGGGTTGCCGTCCTTGTCCTTGGGGCCGACCTTGAGCGAGGCCGACGGATCCGTGTTCTGGAAGTAGGCCTCCATCGCCGCGACCCGCTGTTCGATGGTAGGAGCGGGCGGCGGGGGCGGCGTGGCCGCCGCAGGCGCTTGGGCGAAAGCGGACAGGCTGGTCAGCAAGACCACGCCCGCCGCGACGATCGAACGAAGGGGTTTAAGTCGAAGTGTGTTCATAGGGAGGACACTCCCACTTAGCAGCTGCGATGCCGCGGATGAGTCCCGCGCATGGAAATCTTGAAAAACTTTGCGGACCCCGCGCTTCGCCCGCGCCGCGCGGGACTTGCGCGATTCTCCGGCGGCGCCGCGCAGCGGAGCAGCGGCTGAGAATCCCACCCCGCAGCTGGGCGGGACCGCCATGCCCGCCGCGAATTCCCACCGGCCTTCGCCAGCGACGTGCGCCGTGAGCGGCCGAGCCGTGCCCTCTCCCGCTCCCGCGGAGACAGCCTACCGAGCCGAACGGGCCGTCACGCCTTCGCCAGCCCGCGCCAGACCTTGCCCTCGTTCATGTCCACGCGTTCCGGGCGGCCTTGGTGGTGGTAGATGAGCTTCGTGTGATCGAGGCCCAGGAGGTGCAGGATCGTCGCGTGGAGATCGTGCACGTGCAGCCGATCGCGCACGGCGTAGAGGCCGAGGTCGTCGGTCTCGCCGATGCTCTGGCCGCCGCGCACGCCACCGCCGGCCATCCACATCGTGAAGCCCGTCGGGTTGTGGTCGCGGCCGCCGGTTTGCTCGGCCATCGGCGTGCGGCCGAATTCGCCGCCCCAGATCACGAGGGTCTCGTCGAGCAGGCCGCGTGATTTCAGATCGGTGAGCAACGCGGCGATCGGCTGGTCGACCGAGCGGCAGAGGGCGCTGTGGCTCTTCTCGAGCTGGGTGTGGCTGTCCCAGCCGCTGCCGGCGCCGCTGTAGAGTTGCACGAAGCGCACGCCGTGCTCGACGAGCCGGCGCGCGAGCAGGCAGTTGCGCCCGAAGACCGCGGTCTCCTTTTGGTCGAGGCCGTAGAGCGCCTTGGTCGCGGCGGTCTCCTTCGCGAGGTCGATGGTGCCGGGGGCCTCGGCCTGCATGCGGAACGCGAGCTCGTAGCTGCGGATGCGGGCCTCGAGCTCGGTGTTGTCCGCGCGCGTGGCGGCGTGCGCGCGGTTGAGCGAGTCGAGGAGCGCGAGCTTGTCGCGCTGGCGCGCGTCGTCGTGGCCCTTGGGATTTTGCAGGTTGCGGATCGGCGAGCCGCTCGCGCTGAACTCCACACCCTGGTGCACGGCGGGCATGAAGCCCGTGCCCCAGTTGCGCACGCCGTTCACGACTTCCTTCTCGCTGTCCTTGATGACGACGAAGCCGGGGAGGTTCTTGTTCTCCGTGCCGAGGCCGTAGTCGACCCACGCGCCGAGCGAAGGCCGGCCGCCAAAGACCGAGCCGGTGTTCATCTGGCAGACGCCGCCGGCGTGGTTGATGCCGTCGGACACGCACGACTTGATCACCGCGAGGTCGTCGGCGTGCTTCGCGACGTGCGGGAACCAGTCGCTGACCCACAGCCCGCTCTGCCCGTGCTGCGCCCACGTGCGCGGGCTGCCCATGATCGGGGAGTTGTTCTCGCCCATCGCGAGGATCGGCGGCTTGAAACTCGGGGGCAGGCGCTGGCCGTTGAGCTCGTTGATGAGCGGCTTGCGGTCGAACGTGTCGAGGTGGCTCGGCCCGCCCTCCATGAAAAGGAAGATGACGTTCTTCGCGCGGCCGGCGCGGCCGGTGAGCGCCGCGCTCGCGCGGGTGAGGCCGCCGTCCGCCGCGAGCAACGGCGACCGCGTGAGCGCCGCGAGCGCGACCGCGCCAAACCCGCAGCCGGCTGTGCGGAGGAAATCACGGCGGGAGGCGACAGGATCGTAGTTGTGACAGGGCATGGATAGTGTGATCCAAAAACTGGTGGGGCCTTAATCTATGATAGGCGTATCAATGCGTCGAATGACTGCGAGATTTGTATCGGTGACCACGACCCGCTCAGCACGGACCAATCGGACTCTTCGCATCACACCGACCTCATCCTTCGTGATCGGAACGACCGTGAAATCTCCGAACACGAGATTCCCGGCACGAGCGAGTTCGAGTAATTTTTCCGGCATCAACGGATTCTCCAGCGGAGATTCCGTGATACCCAAAATCCGTTTGGTGCCGATGACCCAGATCCGAAAGCCAGGGGGCCCGTTGTAGAGGGACAAGCGACCATGCACCTGAAAGGCGGCG
>JAEUHB010000299.1 GCA_016794665.1 Opitutaceae bacterium | reverse complement strand
CGCACCTGGGACATGAAGGCCCTCGCCCGTGTCATCGTCACCAGCGCCACCTACCGCCAGAGTTCCGTGCCCACCCGCGAACTCCTCCAGCGCGATCCGGAGAACCGCCTGCTCGCGCGCGGCCCCCGCTTCCGCCTCGGCGGCGAGATGCTTCGCGATCAGGCGCTCGCCGTGTCCGGCCTGCTGGTCGACCGGCTTGGCGGCCCGCCCGTGAAGCCCTATCAGCCCACGGGCCTCTGGGAGGCCGTCTCCTACAACGGCGAGCTCACCTACGAGCACGACACCGGCGACGGGCTGTGGCGCCGCTCCGTCTACACCTACTGGAAGCGCAGCGCGCCCCCGGCCGACGTCCAGCTCTTTGACGGGCCCACGCGCGAAAGCTGCACCGTGCGCCGTCCCCGCACCAACACCCCGCTGCAAGCCCTCGTGCTCCTCAACGACGAGACCTATGTCGAGGCCGCCCGCGCCCTTGCCGCCTCCGCCCTCGCGGCGGCCAGGTCCCCCGCGGATCGCGCGGCGCAGATTTTTCGCCGCGCCGTTTCCCGCCCGCCCACCGCCGCGGAATCCGCGACCCTCACCCAGCTCGCCGGCAAGCAGCTCGCGCGCTTCCGCACCGACCCCGCCGCGGCGAAGAAGCTCCTCGCGGTGGGCGCATCCCCCCGCGGCCGCGACGGCGATCCCGCCGAGGCCGCCGCTTGGACGCTCGTCGCTCAGGCCGTCCTCAACCTCGACGAAGTCATTACCCGCCGCTGAACCCTAGCCCGCCATGCACCCGTTCGATCCCGCTCACCCGCCGCCCGCCAACCTCGATCTCACTCGCCGTCAGTTCTTCGGCCGCGCGGCCGGTGGCATCGGGGCCGCCGCGCTCTCCTCGCTGCTCGGGCCCAACGCCTTCGCCGCCGGCGCCCCCGCGCCGCACTTCGCCCCCAAGGCCAAGCGGGTCATCTACCTCTTCATGCACGGCGGCCCGTCGAACCTCGACATGTTCGACTACAAGCCCGTCCTCGCCCGGCACCGCGGCGAGAATCTCCCCGCCTCCGTGCGCGGCCGCATCCGCCAGACCACGATGACCAGCGGCCAGAAGGCGTTTCCCGTCACCCCCTCCGTGTTCTCGTTCAAGCAGCACGGCTCGAACGGCCTCTGGGTCAGCGAGCTCCTGCCGCACACGGCGAAGATCGTCGACGACCTCTGCGTCATCCGCGGCATGCACACCGAGGCCGTCAACCACGACCCGGCCGTGACGTATCTGCAAACCGGGCACCAGCAACCCGGCCGGCCGAGCTTCGGCGCCTGGACCAGCTACGGCCTCGGCAGCGCCAACCGCGACCTGCCGGGCTTTGTCGTGCTCGTGTCGCGCGGGAGCGCCGCCCGCCAGGCCGACCCGCTCTACGCGCGCCTGTGGGGCTCCGGCTTCCTGCCGTCGAACCACCAGGGCGTGAGCTTCCGCACGAGCGGCGATCCGGTGCTCTATCTTTCCAACCCGCCCGGCGTGGATCGCGCCGCGCGCCGCGATCAGCTCGACGCCGTCGCCGCGCTCAACTCCGCCGCCGCCGCGCGCCACCTGGACCCCGAGATCGAGACGCGCATCGCGCAATACGAGATGGCCTACCGCATGCAGGCCAGCGTCCCCGGCCTGCTCGACCTCAGCGACGAGAAGCCCGCCGACCTCGACCGTTACGGGCCGCAGGCGCGGGTCAACGGCACGTTCGCCGCGCACTGCGTGCTTGCGCGCCGCCTGGCCGAGCGCGGGGTGCGCTTCATCCAGCTCTACCACCGCGGCTGGGATCAGCACTACAACCTCCCTAGCGATCTCCGCCTCCAGTGCGGCGACATCGACCAGCCCTGCGCGGCGCTTGTGTCGGACCTCAAGCAGCGCGGGCTGCTCGACGACACGCTCGTCATCTGGGGCGGCGAGTTTGGCCGCACCAGCTACAGCCAGGGCAAGCTCGAGCCGGCCAACTACGGCCGGGATCACCACGGCGGCTGCTTCACGATGTGGATGGCCGGCGGCGGCGCCAAGCCCGGCATGGTCTACGGCGAGACGGATGATTTCGGCTCAATCGTGGCGAAGGATCCCGTGCACGTGCACGACCTCAACGCGACCGCCCTGCACCTCCTCGGCCTCGACCACACACGCCTCACTTTTCGCCACCAAGGCCGCGACTACCGCCTCACCGATGTGCACGGCGAGGTCATTCGGCCGCTGCTCGCGTAGCGGCCACGCGCTCCGCTTACCCCGCCCCTCCTCCATGAATACCCCGCGTCTTATCCCCATCCTCACCGCGATGTGGTTCTCAGTTGCGCTCACCACGTCGGCCAACGCCCAAGCCACCCTCACCGGCCGCGTCTCCAACGCCGCCACCGGCCGCAGCCTCGCCGGCGCCACCGTCGAGGTCGCCGGCCGCCCCGCCGCCGTCACCGACGACACCGGCTCCTACCGCCTCGACGATCTGCCCGCCGGCCTCGTCAAGCTCACCGTCTCCTACACCGGCCTCAAGGCGCAGGAGATCACCCTCGATCTCTCGGGCCCCGGCGCGCGCACGCGCGACATCGAGTTGACCGCCGACATCTACCGCCTCGACACGCTCGTCGTCTCCGGCGAGCGCGAGGGCAGCGCGCTCGCGATCACGATGCAGCGCCAGTCCACCGGCGTGAAGAACGTCGTCTCCACCGATGCCTTCGGCTCCCTCGGCGCCAACCCCGCCGATCTCCTCCAGCGCCTGCCCGGCGTCTTTGGCGAGAACGACGGCTCCGGCATCCGCTACATCCAGGTGCGCGGCATGGGCAACCAGCTCAACTCGATCACGATGGACGGCAACCGCATGGCCGACGCCGCCTCGGCTGGCGCCACGCGCGAGTTCCAGTTCACCCAGGTCAACGCCGACACCATCGAGCGCATCGAGGTCATCAAGTCACCGACGCCCGACATGGACGCCGACTCGATCGGCGGCGCCGTGAACATGGTCTCGAAAAGCGCCTTCGACCGCTCGCACCGCCGCACGCTCTCCGGCCAGGCCGGCATCATCATGCGCACGCGCTACGACATCGACGATCCGCGGCCCGCGTTCTCGCTCTCGTATTCCGAGGTCTTCGGCGGCCGCGTCGGCGTCTCGCTCAACTACGGCTGGCGGCGCCACCTCTCCGCAATTCCCGCCACGTCGCGCAACTACGAGAACAAGCTCGCAGATCCCGCCTACACCTACCAGTTCGGCACCGAGGACTACCACCTCTTGCAGACGCGGCAGGGCGGCGGCCTCAAGCTCGACTACAAGCTCAGCCCGTCGACGCGTTTCTACGTGAACCTCACCGGCAACACGATGTATGAGCCGAACTTTTCCCACTTCTCCACCTTCACCACAGCGCAGACGATCGCGACGCGCGACGCCGCCGGCAACCTCACCGGCACCGGCACGATCATCCCCGGCTACACCAAGGACGTGACCGAGTGGCGCCCGCTCGCCGCGAGCCTCCTCACCGTCGCATCGAATTCCACCTTCAAGGAAGTGAAGGCGCGCCACGCCGAGATCGGCGCCGTCCACCGCTGGCGCAACCTCGACCTCGACTACAACCTCTACCGCTCGCGCTCGCAGACCAACTACCCGCACCAGGAAAACGTGACGCTCACCCTGCGCGGCCTCGGCCTCCGCATCGAGAACACCGCCGATCCGTTCCGCCCGCGCCTCACGCAGCTCTCCGGCCCCGACATCACCAACATCGGGAGCTACCTCGAGAACGCCTACGATCTCCGCGTCGCGCGCGGCATCGACGCCTACAAGGGCCTCGCCCTCAACTCGCGCTACCGCTTCACCGCGCCCGTCCCCGCGCTCATCAAGGCCGGCTTCCGCTTCCGCGAGCAGACCCGCGACCTCTTCGACGATCGCTTCCGCTGGCAATACCTCGGCCCCGACGGCGTGATGGGCAACAACGCCGCCACCGGCCGCAACGACGACAACCTCGCCCGCTGGCTCAACCCGAGCATCACCCGCTGGTCCGGCCTCCAGAATTACGCCCGCCTCCCGTGGCTGCACTACCCCAACTCCCAGAAGTGGGACAAGCCCTACGATGCCAGCGGCCCCGACATCGCCAGCGAGCTCGCCGCCAACCCGTCGCACTTCACCGAGGACGTCGCGCTGCGCACGATGACGCGCCTGAACAACCTCCAGTTTTTCAAAGAGCGCATCTCCGCCGCCTACCTCCAGGCCGGCGTCGACCTCGGGCCCCTCACGATCCTCGGCGGCGTGCGCATCGAGCGCACCGAAACCGAAGGCGACGGTGCAAAGAACGAAGTCACCCCGGCCGAGGCCGCGCGCCGCGCCGCCTTTGTCGGCGCCCTCACGCCCGCCGAGATCATCCGCCGCAACGAGGCGCAATACGGCGGCCGCCTCCGCGTGAACGGCGAATACCAGCAGGCGTTTCCCGGCGTGCACGTGAAATACACGCCGATTCGCGACCTGCTAGCCCGCGCCAGCTACTCCACCAACATCGGCCGCCCCTCCATCGGCCAG
>JAEUHB010000289.1 GCA_016794665.1 Opitutaceae bacterium | reverse complement strand
GTCGCCATAAGCGCCGTCGCTCTCCTCCACGGCGACGCCGCCCTCGAAGAGCGCGACGTTGGCGCCCTCGCGGCTGAGCTTGGGCTTGCGCACGTAGCGTGCGCCCAGCGGCGCGGCCGTCTCATAAGCCGGCAGCAGGTTCGGGTGGCCGGGAAACAGCTCCCACAAGATCGGCAGCAGGCCCTTGTTGCTCAGGAGCATTTTCCACGGCGGCTCGATCCAGCGCGTGGCGTCGTGCGCGAGGTGAGGGGCGAACTCCTCCGCGTAGAGCCACTCCCACGGGTAAAGCTTGAACGCGTGCGTGACCCCCACGCCGTCGAGGTCGACGAACATCCCGTGGCGCGCGTCCCAGCCGAGATCATCGATGAAGACGCTGCGCGTCGCCACGCCCGCCTGCTCGCAGGTGTCGCGCAGGTAGAGCACCGTCTGCTCATCCTCCGGATGCTCGCGCACGCCGCTGAAGTGAATCGTCGAGCCCGCCCAGCGCCGCCACGCCTCGATCAGCCGCTCATGGATTGAGTTGAACTGGTCGGCGGCGGGGTGCGTGTCCTGCAGCCAGAACCACTGCGCGACGCCGGCCTCGACGAGCGCGGTCGGGGTGTCGGCGTTGTATTCGAGGAGCTTGGGCGCGCCGCGGCCGTCGAACGCGAGGTCGAAGCGCCCGTAGAGCGAGAAGTCGTCGCGCTCCCACGAGCGCAGGATGGCCGGCACCGCGATCTCGGGGATGCCGAGGCGGTCCCACCAGCCGCGCGCGATCACGGCCTCGGCGGCGTCGATGCAGCGGAAGTGCAGCTCGTGCGCCGCCTGCTCCAGCGCGTCGACCTCGGCGGCGGCGAACTCGTAGCAGGCGGACTCGTCCCAATACGGGCCCTCGTCGTGCGAGTGGTAGGTGAGCCCGATGGCCTCCACCTTTTCGCGCCAGTCGGCGCGCGGGGCGCAGCGGTGGCGTTGCATCAGGAGTAGAGGGAGTGGGTGTTCGACGTGCGGCCGAAGCCGCTGCGCGAGATGTCGGTGCGCATCGCCTGCGCGGCCGCGGCGGCCTCGGGCGTGGGCGCGGACACGTTGACGATGCTCCGGTGCGGCGCGGCGCCCCACTGGCCGCCGTAAAAATACTGCCGGCGCGCGGCGTCGTAGTGGTTGTAGGCGAGCGGAAAGAACGCGCGGAACGGCGCGTGGTAGTAGCCCGCGCCCGGGATGAAATGGTCGTTGGCGTAGTAGGTCTCCGGCGAGATCGCCGCGACGCTGCCGCCGCCCGGCAGCTGCACGCCGCACGCCGAGAAAGCGCCCACGGACACGCCGCTGAGCAGCACGCGCGTGACTATCCGACTGCGTTTCACGTCAGGCCGGAGGCCACGCTCACGAGAACATCGCCGCCGCGATGATGATGCAGACGCCGAGGATCACCGCGCCCGCGACAATCGCGGCGGCGACATTCTTGTTCTGCACGATCTCCTGGTGGAGATCGCCGGGCGTGCATTTGTCGAAAATCTTGTAGCCGGCGATGGCGGCGAGGATGCCGATGAACGAGAAAAGCACCATGTAGCCCACGGCCTGGCCGAGCGACTGGGCGTGCCAGCCAGTGGCGGCGGGGGCGGCGGAATCGGCGGCGCCGAGCGCGAGCGGCAGCGCGAGAAGCAAGGAAGCGGACACGAGGCGATTTTTCATGGGGAGGAAGCGAGGAGCGCACGCACGCTGCAAATCGGCGCGCGGCGTGTCAACGGCCCGGCCATTACACGCGCGCGCGATTTTTCTCCGCGGGAACGCGCTCAGCCGATCGTGCGTGTTGGCAGCCAGGGCGCGAGGGCGCGGTGGAGCGGGCACTGCGCGCGATCGATCGGCGCGCCGGAGCGGTAGCGGGCGAGCAGTTGCACCGAGCGCTGCGCGAGCATCCGGCGGACTTCGCGGCGGCGGCCCTTTTCGCGCGGGATGGCCATGCTGTCGTAGCCGGTGGTCTGATGCCGCAGCCACGCGATCGTCGCGGCCTCGGCCCGCGCCTCGAGCGGGATGCGCTGCGTGCGCGCGACCGTGCCGCTGCCGACGGGCGTCGCGTGCTCGGCGACGAGCAGCGCGAGCGTCTCCGCCTCGACGCGGTGCGCGGGGTCAAACGCGAGGTAGCGGAGCACCGCCGCCTTGAAATCGACCGCGTAGTCCTCCTGTGCCGCGGCGCGGCGCCGGCGCCCGGCGTCGAGCTTACGCTGGTAGGACGGGTCCTGGCGCTCGAGCTCCAGCGCGGCGCGCAAGGCCGCGATGCGCGCGGCGGGCGCCCAGATGCCGCGGGAGAACCGCTTGCGGCCCTTGAGTTCGATCACGGTGAGGGTGGGGCCGTCCTGCTTGATGCGGCGGCTGAGCGCCGCGTCGCCGGGCGGGAGGAGGTCCCAGTCGTCGGGCACCGTCTCGAGCATCGCGTGCTCGTTGATCACCTGGCGGGGGCGGGGACCGGGGCGGACTTCGCGGGCGAGGGGAGGCATCGAAAGGAGGGCGGGGTTTGAATCACCCGCGAAACGCGAAGTCCAGCGGGGGCGGAAAAGCCCTCGTGTTTGGGCGCGCGAGTTTGTTGGATGCCGCCATGCCCCACGATCCCCACGCGGAGTTTGATCACAAGGTCCTCGATCAAATTGAACACAGCCCGGTGGGGGCGGTGCCGCGGACGCCGCTGTATCAGGAGGCGATCACGCGGCTCACCGCGTCGCATCAAATCTACGCGCATGCGGACCATCCGGACGGCTATGTGACCGCGCGCTCGCTCGCGACGCGGCCGTGTTTTCACGCCGCCAACCTCGATGGATTCAAGTCCGGCGCGATCGATGCCGCCGCGCTGGAGCCCAACGCCGCGATCTTCACGCGCTACGTCGCCTCGTTGCCGCCGGCGCTCCGGCCCAAGGCCGAGGCGCTGCGCCTGCTCGTCGCCGGCCGGCCCGCGCACCACCGCAAGCATGGCGGCGTGGTTGCGCACGATCCGGTGCACACGCTTTTCCTCGTGCCCGGTGCGGGTCCCAATCCCGGCATCCCCGGCAACTACCTGCACGGCTCCGTCCTCCAGCTCTCCGTCGATCCGGCGAGCGGCTGGGCGGTGCACCTGCATGACAGCGACGACGGGGCCGCGCTCTGCGACGCGCCGACGGTGCGCGAGGCGTTCGAAAAACTGGACGAGGTGCTGGCCAGCGCGCCGTTTCACCTCAGCGAACTGGAGGCGCTGGGCTTCCGGCTCAAGTGAGCCCCCGCCTGACTGGCGAGGACCGGTCACGAACTTCCGTCGACCATCGGCCGCGGGCCGCCGCCGTCACCGCCGTTGGCGCAGCGCGATGGCCCCGGCGAGCCCCGCCCGCGCCGCAGCCTTAAGGTAGGTGCCGCTTGATTCAGATGGTGCATTTGTTTTTTGTCGCGCGTCTTTCTTCCTCCCCCAACCCCACCCCTCATGACCCCAATCCACTTGGTGGCGTCCGTTTGCGGACGCCGGTTCGCGATCGTCCTCCTCGCTGTCGCCGCGCCGCTCGCCGGCCAGACAATCCCAGCCGGCTCCGATGCCGCTGTCCTCGCCAAATACGATCGCAACAAGAACGGCGTGCTTGACGCCGAGGAACTCGCTCAGATGCAGCGCGACGACGCCCGGTCCGGCGGCGCCATCACGCTCACGCCGTTCGAGGTCAGCACGGACAAGGACGTCGGCTACGCCGCGGGCAACACGCTCTCGGGCGGCCGCGTCGACACGCCGCTCGCGCTTACGCCCGGTTCGATTTCGGTCATGACCAAGGAGTTCATGGACGATTTCAACATCACCAACATGAACGATGCCGGGAGCTGGACGATGGGCTTCGACCTCGGCACCTCGGTGCCGAACTCCGATCCGTCCTCGATCAGCGTCTACCAGAACATCGTGCGCGGTGCGCCCTCGACGGACAACTTTCCGACGCGCAACGGCGCGATCAATTTCGGCGCGGCCGACAGCTACAACACGGAGCGCTTCGAGTTCCAGCGCGGGCCCGATACCTCGATGTTTGGCGACGGCGGCCCCGGCGGGCGCCAAGGCAGCTCGAGCAAGCGCGCGCGTTTCGGCGCGACGGCCACGAGCTTCTCGCTCCAGGGCGACACCTACGGCGGCCACCGCGCGACGCTCGATTTCAGCAAGGGCTGGAAGAATTTCGGCCTCCGGCTGAACGCCCTGAACCAAAACGCCCCCGGCTACCAGGACCACACGCCGAAGCGGAAGAACGCCGCGACGCTCAACGCCGTGGTGCGCGTCGCGAAAAACACCACCGTCATCGCCGAGTTCGAACGCGTTTCCGAGTGGAACAACCTCTGGTCAGTCACCAACGGCGATGCGCAGAATCTCTGGGACGGAGTCACGGTCAACAGCGACAACTCCGCCCTCCTCGCCAACAACAACACGACCCTCAACAATGCCGGCCTCGAGCGCATGACGGTCGGCGCCAATGGCAGCGCGGCAAACATGTTCGTCTACAATTTCGCCACGGGCGACATGCAAGACTACGGCGGCAACCAATACCGCACGCGCGGCATCAACGGCGCCGCGACGCGCATTCCCTACGTTGGCAACAAATACCTCATCGCCGTTCCTGCGCGTCGCGCCGCCATCCCCGGCATCGATCCGCATTTCGCCGCGGCCCCGCGGGACAACATCGCCGACCGTGACGCCAGCACGCTCTTCCTCAACGTCGAGCACCGCGTCGGCGATCTGTTTGTCCGCGTCGGTTTCACGAAAAACGATTTCGATAACAACACCATCTGGTCCAACCTGAGCCCCAACGCCGCGATCATCGATGTCAATCGGCTGCTCCCCAACGGCCAGCCCAACCCGCGCTACCTGCGGACCTTTACCGACGTCGAGCAGAACAACATCTACAGTCAGGACGCGATCCGCGAATTCTACGGCCTCGCCACCTACCGCTTCTTCAAGCCCAAGTGGTGGGACTACAAGCAGCAGATCAGCCTCAGCCTGAGCGATCGCGAGACCGAGTCGGAAAACCGCACCAGCGCCTGGCGTCGCACGGACAACCCGGTCCAGACCGACCCGTTCAACAACGCGAACCGCTTTTTCTACCGCGTCTACTGGGGCGACGCGCGCCCCTACCTCGGCCCGGTCCTGCAGGATCCCAACGGCAAGGTCCCCGGCCGGTGGGCCTATGCGGATACGGCGGGCAACATCACCGAGCGTGGGGTCAAGCGCGCCGGCCTCACTTCGCAAAGCGCGTTCTTCAACGAGAAGCTCGCCATCACGCTCAGCTTCAGCCGCGACGCGGTGGAGGTGGCGAACCGCCCGCGCCTCGCCGCGGGCCTGCCGGGCTCGACCGGCGCGGCCGGCGGCTTCAAGAACCTGCTCGGCTTCGGCACCGCCGGCACGCCGTTCCGGCGCGAGGAGACCGCGCAGTCCGTCGCCTATGGCGCGGTCGTCTACCCCTTCCAGAGCGAGCGCTTCGGCCGCCTGCGCGGCGTGCTCGCGCCGCTCGGCTTCGTCTTCAACTACGCCGAGAACACCCAGCCGCCCTCCTCCGGTGTGCAGAATCCTCTGCTCGACGGCTCGCTCCCCCCGCTGACGCATTCCGACACGCGGGACTTTGGCTTCCGCTACTCCGTCCCGGGCGGCAAGGCCTACCTCACTGTCACGCACTACGAGACCACGCAGCGCGACAATCCTGCCGCTTTCGGCAGCGCCGGCGACATCGCCAACATCTGGACCAACCTCGGCTACACCGATCCCAAGCTAACCACCACGACCGCTGGCGTGGGCTTTGCGTATTCGGATCCCAACTCCCGCCGACTCGAGGGCTGGGAGGTCGAGCTCACCGCCAACCCCACGCGCAGCGTCACGCTCACCGTCAACTACTCGCACCCCGTCTCCTATATCATCACCGAGAGCGAGGACCGAAAGGCCTACGTCGCCCAGCACCGCGCCGAGTGGGACCGCGGCGCCGCCGCGGCCCAGGGTCAGGTGATTGGCGGCCGCGCCATCCTCGATCCGACCACGATCCAAAACGCCCTGCGCAACATCGACAACAGCCTCGCGGGACTCACCACCGGCACTTTGGAGAACAACCAGGTCCGCCACCGCATCAATCTGGCGGGTTCCTACCGCTTCCGCGAGGGCTTGCTGCGCGGCCTGGGCCTCAATGCGGGCGTCCAATACCGTGGCCACGGCAAGAACGGCAGCCGCGACCCGCGCATCAAGTTCAACCTGCCCGAGACGACCACGCCCACCGTCCTGCAAAACACGCAGGCCGCCTTCGACTACCTGTGGACGCCCCCGGCCTGGCTGCACACCATCACCCTCGGCGCCAACTACACGCGCCGCATCGGCAAATACCAGACGCGCTTCCAGCTCAACGTCACGAACCTCCTCGACAACCGCGACCCCATCTGGGGCCGCAGCGGCCCGGTCGGCAACTTTGCCTCCGCCTACACCACGCTCACCCCCAACCAGCTCTTCGCCAACAACCCGCGCATGCAGATCCTGACGAGCTTTGTGAATCCCGACCCCCGCAAGTTCATTTTCTCGACGACGGTGAGTTTCTGAGCCCGCGTTCCGCTTTGGCTCCAGCCCGTGGCAGTTTCGCGGTGTCGGGAGCAACCTTGCCGGGGGCCGTTCGTCGGGCGAGCGGCTCTCCACCCCAGTCACCCTCCCGGAAATCCATGAAGCGTCCGCCATCGTGTCTTGTCGCCTTGCTGGGTTGGGCGCTGGGCGCATCGGCCGACGCCGCGGAGTCGCCGGCTTTTTTCCGTCAGTTTTGCTTCGAGTGTCACGGCGAGGCCAAGGCCAAGGGGCATTTTAACTTCGAGCGCCTCGCCGCGCAGCCGTCCGTCGGCCCGCACGTCGAGGCGTGGGAAAAGGTCATCGAGATGATCGAGAGCGGCGACATGCCGCCGGGCGACGCGGACAAGCAGCCGGGCGCAGCGGAGAAAAACGCCGCCGCGGCCTGGGCCCGCACGACGCTGCGCGACTACGAGCGCAAGCATGCGGGCGAGCCCGGCCGCGTCACGGTGCGCCGTCTCACCAGCGGCGAATACGCCTACGCGATTCGCGATCTCACGGGTGTCGACGTCAAGGTGCCGATCGACGCCGCCAGCGACTCGGTGGGCGGCGAGGGGTTCACGAACTTTGGCGACGTGCAGACCGTGCAGGACGCCAACCTCGAGCGCTACCTCGAGGCCGCCAAGGCGGTCGCCGAGCACGCCATGGTGGGCGCGGGGCCGCTGCACTTTTCCGCGGACACGGGCCGCACGGGCTTGGAACTGTCCGCGCTCAACCGCATCAACGAGCTCTACGCCACGAAGGGCTTTCGCGTGGTGTCGGGCGAGGGCGGCAAGCCGTTCGGCCTGGAGCGCTACGGCAAGGCGTTTTTCGCGGCGTGGGTTTTCCAGCACCGCGCGGCGCTGGGGGAACCGGCGGTGACGCTGCGCGAACTGGCCGCGCGCGAGGGGATCACGGGACGTTTCGCCGACCACATCGCGGATGTCACCGCGCGCGCCGCGCTCGGCTACCCGGCGCGCGACATGGTCGCGCGCTGGCGGGAGATTCCCGCCCCGGCTGGGCCGGGCGACGCCGCGGCCCTCGCGCGGGCGCGCGCCGTCTCCGGCGAACTCGCCAAGCAGCTCACGACCTGGCCGAGCTGGTTTTTTGGCCGCGGCGACCTCGCGGCCGGCGGCGCGGGCGACGAGAGCCCGCTGGTGTTTGACGACAAGTCGCTCGCGGCCGTGCCCGGGCACACCTACACGTATGCGCTCGGGCAGCGCTTTTTCTTCGGCCGCGGCGGGCGCGGTGCGCCTCCACCCGCGCCGGGTGCGCCGGTGCGAGTGGTGCTCAACCTCGCCAACATCAACCCGCTCGCCTGCGCGCAGCCCGTCGTGATCTGGCGGAACGCCCGCGTGGTCACGCGCGCGATTCCGGCGCGCACGCGCGGGGACGCCGATCCGGCCGCGCCGGTCGCGAACAACGGGGTGAATCCAACTGCCGCGACGGGAGGCCGCGGGCGCTTTGCGCCGGGCCCCGTGCTTTCCACGAAGCCGCTCCGCACCTTGCTCTCCGCCGAGGCCGCCGCGGCGCTCGCGTTCGGCCGGAGCCCGGACGGATCGCCGCTGGGCGAGGATGACTTCGCCGCGACCGGCACCGTGACGATTGAGCTGCCGCCGGCGGCGGCGGGCACGACGGCCGAGCTCGTCGTCGACGCGGTGCTCGGCGCCAACCGCGACGCGGTGGTGCGGTTGCTGGTCTCGGACAGCGAGGCCGTGCCCGCGCGCGGCGCGCGGGCGCGGGTCTTCCTTGGCGATCCGGCGAGCGCCGGCTAC
Source organism: Opitutaceae bacterium (assembly GCA_016794665.1). Taxonomy (GTDB): domain Bacteria; phylum Verrucomicrobiota; class Verrucomicrobiia; order Opitutales; family Opitutaceae; genus ER46. The sequence continues at coordinate 3,573 of JAEUHB010000289.1, read as the reverse complement.
CGGACGTTCCGCGCGGGCATCGCCGAGTATGTCGCGCTGCTGCCGCCCAACTCCCACGGCGAGGCCAACCCCGCCGACAAGGACCCGGTGCCGGCGCCGTTCGACAACACTTATAACAGCCCCGAGCACGACGCCTTTGTGCTCAAGGTGAAATACCAGCGCACGGACTCGTTCTTCACCGCCAATCTGGTCGACGGCGCCGAGCGCGATCACCTCAACCACGCATGGCATGATCTCCTCGGCTCGTGGCCCTACCACGATGCCTACCTCGGAATGCTCGCCGAGCACTACGGCGTGAAACTCCAGAGCCCGCGCATGGCCGACCTCGGCGCCGCCCAGATGGGGGCGCTGCCGGCGGAGATGCGCGCGCACGTGGCGCCCCTGCGCGCTCATTACGACGAGACGGTGGCGGCGTTTGCGCGCGCGGAGCCCGGTCACCTCGACGATGTGCTGGCCTTCGCGGGCCGCGCGTGGCGGCGCGCGCTCACCGCGGCCGAAGCGACGCGCCTGCGCAACTTTTACCAGCGTGCCCGCACGGAAAACGCCCTCGACCACGACGGCGCCGTGCGCGCGCTGCTCGCGCGCATCCTCGTGGCGCCGGAGTTTCTCTACCGCGTCGAGACGGTCGCGGCGCGCACCGAGCAGCCGCTCAACGACTGGGAGCTGGCAAGCCGCCTCAGCTTTTTCCTCTGGTCCTCGGTGCCCGACGATGAGCTGCGGCGCGCCGCCACCGCGGGCGAGCTGCGCCGGCCAGAGCTGTTGGCGAAACAAGTGCGCCGCATGGCCGCCGATGCCAAGGCGCGCCGGCTCGCGACGGAGTTTTTTGGCCAGTGGCTGGGCTTCTACCGCTTCGACGAGTTCCGTGGCGTCGACACGGCGCGATTCCCGGAATTCACCGACGAGGTGCGGATCGCGATGTATGACGAGGCCGTGTCCACCTTTGAGCACCTCGTGCGCGAGCGTCGTCCTCTGCGCGAGCTGTTGCACGCCGACTACACGTTTCTCAACCAGCCGCTCGCGAAGTTCTACGGCTTGAAAACCGAAGTCGCGTCAAAGGACGCGGTCGTGAAGGTCGAAGGCGCCGCCGCCCCCAACCGCGGCGGCGTGCTGCGCCTCGGGGCGGTGCTCACCACGACGTCGGCGCCGCTGCGCACGAGCCCGGTGAAGCGCGGCGACTGGCTGCTGCGCCGCATCCTCGGCACGCCCACGCCGCCGCCGCCGGCCGACGCGGGCTCGCTGCCCTCGGACCCGAAGTCCTTCGGCTCGCTCACGCTCCGCCAAAAGCTCGACGAGCACAAACGCAACCCCGCCTGCGCCAACTGCCACCTCCGCATCGATCCGCTGGGTTTCCCGCTCGAGGCCTTTGACGCGATCGGCCGCTACCGCACGGCCTACGACGACGGCGTCGCCGTCGATGTGACCGGCGAATTTGCCGACAAATCGGTCATCACCGGCGCCGACGGCTTGCTCGGCTACCTGCGCACCAAGGAGCCGCTCGTGATGAAGACCCTCGCGAAAAAGATGCTCGGCTACGCCCTCGGCCGCACCGTCCTCGCCTCCGACCGCGCGCTCATCGACGAGATGGTCGCCGCGGGTGGCGAAGCGACCTTCGCCGACCTCGCCGTGAAGGTTGCGTCGAGCCGCCAATTCCGCCACCGCGAAGGCCGCGACGACGAGACGGCCCGCCCGTCGCAGTAACTTGGCAAAAAAATGTCCCCACGGCTTGTCATTCTGAGCGCAGCGAAGAATCCACTTCGATCTGCGCATCGCAGCCGTGGGCTGGAGTCCAGTTGGATTCTTCGCTCCGCTCAGAATGACAAGCAGGGTTGTTGGCGTTTCGAAATTTGACCGCACTCGCAGCCATGAATCGCTCCCCCGTTTCTGATTCACACGTTACCCGTCGTCGTTTCTTGCGCGGGGCCGGCGTCGTGCTCGCGTTGCCCTGGCTGGAGTCGATGCCACTGCTGGGCGCGACCGCTGCGCCGGCCAAGAAGGACGCCGCCAAGCCCCCGGTGCGGCTCGGCATCGTGTTCTTCTCGAATGGCGTCGAGCCCACCGAGTGGTGGGCCAAGGGCAGCGGCGCCGCGATGGAGTTTGGTCCGGCGGCGGCGCCGCTCGCGCCGCATGCGTCGGACCTCGTGTTCATCGAGGGCCTCTACAGCCAGGCCGCCCTCTCCTCCACCAGCCCGCACCTTGGCCGCATGAACCTCCTCTGCGGCGCGCCGGTGAGCCTCGATCCCAACGTGATTCGCCTGGGCACCACGATGGATCAGGTGCTCGCCGCGCAGATCGGAAACCGCACGGCCGTGCCGAGCCACGTGCTGCGCGTGGAACCCAACCAGCAGCGCCACGAGGACGGCCTCTCGATGATCTACGGCTCCAGCCTGTCGTGGCTCTCGCCCACGAAGCCGGCGACCAAGGAAATCTATCCCTCGCGCGCGTTCGACCGGCTTGTGGGCGATGGCACGGGCCGCCGCCTCGACCGCAGCATCCTCGACGAGGTCCGCCAGGACACCCAGGGCCTCAAACCCAGGATTAGCCGTGCCGACAGCGTGAAGCTCGACGAGTATTTCGAGTCCATCCGCGACATTGAGAAGCGCATCGAGCGCGCCGCCAAGGACGAGCGCCTCGAAGGCTGGCGCCCCACGCTCGCGCAGCCCGACATGCCGCGCCCGAAGAACGGCCTGCCGCAGGACGTGCCCGAGCACATGAAACTCATGCTCGATCTCACGGTGCTCGCCTTCCAGATGGACAAGAGCCGAATCGCAACGCTGATGCTCAACAACGATCTCTCGCAGATGAACTTCAAGTTCCTCGAGGGCGTGCGGGGCGCCCTGCACCTCGACCTCACGCACAACGGCAAGGCCGCCGACAAGGAGGCGATGTATCTCAAGACGAACCAGTTTCACGCCGCGCAGTTCGCCTACCTCGTGCAGCGCATGAAGTCGATCAACGAGGGTGACGGCACGCTCCTCGACAACTCAATCCTCCTGTTTGCCTCGAGCCTCTTCGACGGTGACGCCCACAGCGCCAACCGCCTCCCGGTCGTGCTCGCCGGCAAAGGCGGCGGCACGCTCCAGACCGGCCGTATCCTCAACTACCTCGAGGCCGGCGACGAGAACCGCAAGATCTGCAGCCTGCATCTGTCGCTGATGGACCGCATGGGCGTGAAGCTCGACCGCTTCGGCGACGCGACCACGCGGCTGGCGAATCTCTAGCCGACGGCGCGGGGAAAGTGTTTGCCCGTTGGCGGAGGCCGGTCGGAGGCTTGCGGCCGCTCCGCGCGGTTCCTGTTGCCCGCTCGGATCGCAACCCCATGAACCTACCGCCCCGCCCGTATTTCTCGGCCGCCGCCAGCCTCGCCCTCATCTTTGCCTTGCCCCGTGGGTTGGCCGCGGACGCGACGACCGCCCCGGCCGCGGCTCAATTCACCGGCGCGATCTCCGGGCGCGTCCAAAACGTCGCCACCGGTCAATATCTCAACAACGCCCGCGTCACGGTGCAGGGCACCGACCGAGTCGTCTTCACGGACCAAAGCGGCAGCTACCGTCTCACCGGGTTGCCGGGCGGCCC
>JAEUHB010000264.1 GCA_016794665.1 Opitutaceae bacterium | reverse complement strand
CGCGTCCTCGGCGCCGCCGAAGACCTCCTGCCAGCGCAGGCCGTCGAGGGTGATGACAAACACGTTGCGCGCGGGCTGCGCCGCCGCGCCGCAGGCCAGCAGCGCGAGAAAAAGCATCGGGGTCTTCATGGGGCGGCCGAGCGCAAGGCATTTTCCCGCGCGATCCAAGCCGCGACTTCGCAGCCTCGCCAAGCGCCCCGCGCGCCGCCAGCCTCCGCGCATGACCACCGTCACCACCTGCTCGAACCTCGCCGAGGCCGAGCTCATCCACTCGCTGCTCACGGACAACGGCATCGAGGCCTTCGTGCTCGACGACGCGTTCGGCGGCCTCATCCGCGTGCAGGTCGACGAGGCGCGGGCCGAGGACGCGCGCCGCCTGCTCGAGGAAGTCCAGAAGGAATTCGCGAACGAGGACGACGACGAGGAGGGCGACGACGACGCGCCCGCCCCGCGCGCGTGAGCGGTGCGCCCTCTCCGTTGACTCGCCTCCCGCCGGCCGCAGGCTGCGGCGCGTGAATTTGCGTCCGCTGCTCGCAAGTTTCGTGCGCGTCCTCTGCGGCGTGCGGCCGTTGCCCGCGACGGCGCTGCCCGCGCGCGGGCCGTGCGTGTTTTTCGCGAACCACTCGAGCCACCTCGATTTCGCCGTGCTGTGGGCGGCGCTGCCGCCGGCATGGCGCGAACGCACGCGGCCCGTCGCGGGGCGCGACTACTGGGAGAAGACCGCGCTGCACCACGCGGTCGCGTGCGGACTTTTCCGCGCCGTGCTGATCGAGCGGAAGAAGCCGACGGTCGCGTGCAACCCGCTCACCGCGATGAGCGCCGCGCTCGCGGCCGGCGACTCGCTGATCGTGTTTCCCGAGGGCACGCGGGGCGACGGGCTGGCCGTGGGCGAATTCAAGCCGGGGCTGCACCACCTCGCGCGGGCGCACCCCGCCGTGCCGCTCGTGCCGGTGTTTCTCGCCAACCTCAACCGCATCATGCCCAAGGGCCGGGCGCTGCCCGTGCCGTTGATCGCCGCGGTGCATCCGGGCGCCCCGCTCGGGGCCGTCGCCGACGAGGGCAAGGAGGCGTTCCTCGCCCGCGCGCGCGCCGCGCTCATCGCGCTCCATCCCTCATGAACGCCCTGCGCGATCCGCAACTGCTCCGGCTGCTCGGCGGCGTGCTCGCCGTGCTGGTGATATCCAGCGTCATCACGCGCGTGCTCGTGGCGCGCGCCGGCCCCGCCGGGCCCTCGCCCGCGATCGCCAACCTCGCGGCGCGCGTGCGCGCGTGGTGGGTGATGGTGATCGTGTTCGCGCTCGCGCTGCTCACGGGCGGCACGGGCTCGGTGGTGCTCTTTGCGCTGATGTCATTCATGGCGCTGCGCGAGTTCATCACGCTGACGCCGACGCGGCCGGCGGACCATCTGGCGTTGTTCGCAGCGTTCTTCCTGGTGTTGCCATTCCAATACGTGCTCGTGGGCATCGGGTGGTATGGGCTCTTCGCGGTGTTCGTGCCGGTGTATGCCTTCGTCGCGATCCCGATCCTGGCGGCGGTGGGCGGCGACGTGTCGCACTACCTCGAGCGCACGGCGAAAATCCAATGGGGGCTGATGGTGTGCGTGTATTTCCTCAGCCACGTGCCGGCGATCCTCATGCTCGAGATCCCCGGCTACGCCGGCCAGAACGCCAAGCTGCTGCTCTTCCTCGTGCTCGTCGGCCAGTCGAGCGACGTGCTGCAATACGTGTGGGGCAAGCTCCTCGGCCGCCGCAAGGTCGCGCCGGTCCTCAGCCCGTCGAAGACGTGGGAGGGCCTGATCGGCGGCGTGCTCTCGGCGAGCGGCCTCGGCGCCGCGCTGTGGTGGGCCACGCCGTTCCCGTGGTGGGGTGCGGCGCTGTTTGCGCTGCTCATCACGCTGATGGGTTTCTTCGGCGGCCTCGTGATGTCGGCCATCAAGCGCGACCGCGGCGTGAAGGACTACGGCGCGTTGATCGAGGGCCACGGCGGCATGATGGACCGGATCGATTCGCTCTGCTTCTCGGCGCCGGTGTTCTTCCACCTCGTGCGGCATTTCTTCGTGCCCTGAACGCGGCGCCGTCCTGCCCATGCCCACCATCTATCAGCTGAAGCCGGCGTTTCAAAATCTCCTGCGCCCCATCGTGGGGCGGCTGGCGGGCGCCGGCGTGACCGCGAACCAGGTGACGATCGCGGCCTTCGTGCTCTCGGCCGCGACCGGCGCCGCGCTGTGGCGCTGGCCCACGGCCCGCGCCGCGCTGCTGGCGGTGCCGGCGGTTTGTTTCGCGCGCATGGCGCTCAACGCGATCGACGGGATGCTCGCGCGCGAGTTCGGGCAAAAATCCAAGCTCGGCGCGATCCTCAACGAGCTCGGCGACGTGCTCAGCGACGCCGCGCTCTACCTGCCGTTTGCCGCGGTCGGCGCCGTGTCGGCGCCGCTCGTGGTGGCGGTGGTGCTGCTCGCCGTCGTCAGCGAGATGGCGGGCGTGGTCGGGGTGCAAATCGGCGCGTCGCGCCGCTACGACGGCCCCGCGGGCAAGAGCGACCGGGCGTTCGTCTTCGGCCTGATCGCGTTGCTCGCCGGCTGCGGCGTGGCGCCCGGCACGTGGACCAATGTCCTCCTCGCGATCGAGGTCGCGTTGCTGGCCTGGACCATCGTCAACCGCGCGCGCGGCGCGCTGCGTGAGCGCCCGGCGTGAACCGCGATGCACAGGAATCTCAGCCGTAGGCGCGCACCTCGCACACGCGCGCGTGGTCGAGGCCGTGCGTGGCCGTGACCACGATGCGCAACGCCCGGATCGAAACGGGGGCGACCGCGTGGACGCGGCGGCGCTGGTAGTTGCCGCGCTCGGTGTGGACGATTTGCCACGCCCCGGGTGCGACCGAGGTCTCCACCTCCAGCCGGTAGTCGCTCACCGTCTCCGGCTGCGGCCGGCCCCACATCATGCGTGCCGTGTAGCCGTCGGCCTGCGACAGCGTGAGGAAGCGGTGCAGACCCGTGTCGAAGACAAGCTGGAGTTCGCGAACCGCCACCGGCTCCGGCCAGCGCAACTCGATCCATGCCGGCAAACCCGCGGCCGGATCACTCATCCAGCGGTGCGTGCCGCGAAAGGCACGATCGGGCGGGGCGCTGGTGTAGATCGCATGCGCCTTTCCGGTCTCAAGCTCCTTCAGAACATTCTCCCACTGGTTCGCGACGGTCGCAGTGGACTGC
>JAEUHB010000193.1 GCA_016794665.1 Opitutaceae bacterium | reverse complement strand
GTGCTGCATCAGGCGGGCGTGATTCCGAGCGGGGCCGAGCCGATGCTGCGCGTGCCGCTCGCGGCGACGCTGCTGCCAGGCTGGGAAGTCGTCTCCTATTTCACTCCTGCCTACGGCGACTCGTCGGCGGGCGTCGGTTTCTTCGGGCTCGGCGTGCTGCTCATCGGGATTTTCGTGGCGGCGATCCTCGCGGGCGGCTCGTTGCTGCTCTGGCAGGCGCGGCGGAGCGAGGAAGAGGCGGCGCAGAAGACGTCGTTTGTCGCCAACGTCTCGCACGAGTTCAAGACCCCGCTTACCACCATCCGCCTCTATGCCGAGCTGCTCGAGCAGGGCCGCGTGCGCGACGCCGCGCAGGGCGGCGACTACCTGCGCACCATCGGGCGCGAGACGCAGCGCCTCGCGCGGCTCGTCAACAACGCCCTCGATTTCAGCCGCCTCGAGCAGGGCAAGAAGAAGTTCGACCGCGAGCCGCTTGATCTCGCGGCGGAGCTGGCGCGCGTCCTCGACGGGCAGGGGCCGCGTCTCGCCGAGGCCGGGCTCGCGCTGACGCGCGAACTGCCCGCTGCGCTGAGCGTCACGTCCGACCGCGATGCGCTCGAGCAGATCGTGCTCAACCTGATCGACAACGCGTGCAAATACGCGGCCGCGGGTGGCGAACTCACGGTGACCGCGGCCCGGGGCGAAACGGGCGGAGCCGTGGTGCGCGTAGCCGACCGCGGGCCGGGCGTGCCGGCGGCCCACCGCGAGCGGATCTTCGAGAAATTCCACCGCGTCGACGACCTGCTCACCGCCGAGAAGACCGGCGCCGGCCTCGGCCTCAGCATCGCGCGTCAGCTCGCGCGCGGCCTCGGCGGCGACTTGCGCTGCGAGGCGCGCCAGGGCGGGGGAGCGGAGTTTGTCCTCACGCTGCCATGAAATCCGATCGCGAGGTCTGTTTTGTGGTCGCCCTGCTCGTGAGAGCCGGGACGGGCGTCACGCGCGATTCGCGAATGTCCCGCTTCTTACGAAGCGGGCTACCAGGCAAAAAATGAAAGCCAAGATCCTCGTCGCCGAAGACGACGCCAACATCCGGCTCGGCCTCGTCGCCACCCTCGAGAGCGACGGCTACGCGGTCACCGCGGCGAGCGACGGCGCGCAGGCCCTGAAGCTTTTCCCGCAGGAGAAATTCGATCTCGTGCTGCTTGATGTGATGATGCCCAAGGCCAGCGGCTACGACGTGTGCCGGGAGCTGCGGGCCCGCGGCGCGAAGGCGCCCATCCTTTTTCTCACCGCCAAGGGCGAGGAGATCGACAAGGTCGTGGGCCTCAAGCTCGGCGCCGACGACTACGTGACCAAGCCCTTTGGCGTGCACGAGCTGCTCGCGCGCGTCGAGGCGCTGCTGCGTCGCTCGCGCGGCGGCAACGAGGCGAAATCCCCCGAGCTGCCCCGGGTGTTCCGGCTCGGCGCCGCCGAGATCGACCGCCGGAAATTTTCCGTCGTCGTGCGGGGCCGCGCCGCGGCACTGACGGCGCGAGAGTTGAAACTCGCAGAGGTCTTCGCCGCGCACCCGGGCGAGGTCCTCACGCGCGACGCGCTGCTCAACGCGGTCTGGGGCGTCGGCTACTTCGGCACGACGCGCACGCTCGACCAGCACGTCGCCCAGCTACGGAAGAAGATCGAGGCGGACCCTGAGGCGCCGGCCGTCATTGTGACGGTGCACGGGGTGGGCTACCGCTGCGAGGGCGGGGCCGGCTGAGCAAGGGGAGGGCGGCGCCTGCCCTTAGACGCACCGATCTCCGATTTGGCCGGGTAATTTCTGGAAAAATTTTCGAGCGCCTCTCCGCGCCGAGATCGCGCTCGACACGTTCCCGCGCCGGCCGATTGCCTGAGTCTTCCGGCGCGTTCGCTTTCCGCCGCATCCGTCCCCATGTCGTCCGCCGAGCGAGCCCGTTGGTTTTCCGAGCACGTGCAGCCGCACGAGCCGGCGCTGCGCGCATATCTCTCGAAGCGATTCCCCGCGCTGCCGGACCATGACGACCTGGTGCAGGAGACGTATTCGCGTCTGCTGCGTGTGTCCGACCCCGGCCGCCTCGCGCACCCAAAGGCGTTTCTCTTCACGACCGCACGCAACGCCGCGATCGATCTTTTCCGCCGGCGCAACGTGCAGCCGCTCGAGAACATCGATGACGTGATCGAGCTGCCGCCGCTCGACGAGGCGCCCGGGGTCGTAGATTCCCTGGAGCGGCGCCAGCGCGGCGAGGCGCTCGCGGAGGCGTTGCGGTCGCTGCCTGAGCGCTGCCGCGAAGTGATGCTCCTCCGTTATCTCGACGGGTGTTCGGGCAAGGAAATATCCGAGCGCCTCAACATTTCGCTCGGCACGGTCAAGGGCCACCTCCTCAAGGGCGTCCGTGACTGCGCCCGGTTTTTCGAGGCGCGTGGCCTCGTCGACGCACCGCCCGAATCGAAGGAGATCTCTTGAACGCCAAATCATCCCCCAACGCGATTGAAGACGCCGCCATCGCCTGGCTCACTGAGCGTGACGAAGGCTTTGCGCCCGCCCGCCAGCGCGAGTTTGCCCGCTGGCTCCGCGCCGACCCGCGTCACGCCGCGGCCGTGGCCCGCCTAGAGCAGACGCTAGGTCTGCTCGGCGAACTCCCCGCGTTCCGCAGCGAGCTCAACACCGCATTCGATCGCACCGCGCCGGTCCTGCCGTTTTCAACCGCGCCAGCGGAGGCGGCGCTGGTTCGCCCGGCCCGGCGACGACCGTGGTTCGCGAGATGGGGCGGGGTGGCGGCCGCCTTGGTGCTCGGGGCCGGCGTCGGTTGGTTCGCGCTGCAGCGCCCGCCGGAGAGCCGCTATGCCACCACGGTCGCGGGCTACGAACGCGCGCGTCTCGACGACGGCTCCACGCTCGAGCTCAACGCCGCCAGCGCCGTGCGCGTGCAATTCACCGCGGCCGAGCGCCACGTGAAGCTCGAGGCGGGTGAGGCCCACTTCGCGGTGGCGCACGATGCGGCGCGGCCTTTCGTCGTCAGCGCCGGCGGCATCGCCGTGCGCGCGGTCGGCACCGCGTTCAACGTCCGCTACACTGCCGACGGCGGCGTCGAGGTCACCGTCACCGAGGGCAAGGTCAGCGTAGGGCCGGCGCTTGCCGCCGGGCCTGCCGTGAGCCGGTCGAACGCGTCGCGCGGTTCCGCAGGCGAAAACAGCCACGGCCGGCCGACGGGCGGCAGCCTTACGTTCGTCTCCGCCGGGCAGCGTATAGTTCTCCCCAAGCATGCTCCGCCGCCCGCGGTCGAGCAGATCGATCCCGCGGTTCTCCGGGCCGCGCTCGCCTGGCAAGGCCGGCTCGCGGATTTCTCCGACGCTCCGTTGGCCGATGTCATCGCCCGCTTCAACGCCCGCAGTCGCGTCCAACTCATCCTCGCTGACGACTCGCTCGCCGACCGCCGCATCGGCGGCATCTTCGCCCTCGACGAAGCCGAAGCCTTCGTGCGCCTCCTCGAGCGCGACGGCGAAATCGTCGGCGAACGCGGTGGCGAAACCGAGATTCACCTCCGCCGCGCGCGGTGATCGCGAGCGCCTCTCGTCGGCTGTATCTCCATGCGTGGCCGATTCCAGACCCTGCTTACAGGAGGTAACGGAGGAAACAGAGTGGATGGGATGGAGGAGCTGTCTCTGTTCTCTCCGTTGCCTCCTGTGAAAAGTTTTTCCGCGCCCGACCCAACATGACGCGTTCTCGTGTGCGCGGCTCGGGCGCAAAAATCTTTCCGTCGCGACTAGGTCCTTTGGTCCGCCGCTGCGTTACAGGGGTAGTCCTGCTCCTCCGCATGCTGTCACCCCACGTCCCCGCGCCGCTCGCCGTCGTTGCCCTGTGCAGCGCCGTCGTCGCGGATGCGGCGACCCCGGTAACAGCCCCGGCAGAGAAGCGGGCCTTCAACCTCCCTCGCGGCGACGCCGCCGTCACGCTGAAGCAATTCGCAGCCGCCGCCGGCACGCCGATCGTCTACCTCGTCGATCGTGTGCGCGGCGTCACCACCCACGCAGTCAGCGGCGAATTTACGGCGCGCGACGCGCTCGAGCGCATGCTCGCCGGCTCGGCCCTCGAAGCCGCCCAGGACGCCGCCACCGGCGCCCTCGTCGTCAGCCGCAAGCGCGTCGCCGAAGTCGCGCCGAGCAAGGGGGAGGTCGGACCTGTTTCCGACCCGCAACCCAAACCCGAATCGAACCCCATGACCTCCAAGCCCAGAGCCTTGCTCGCTGCCCTCGCCGCGTGGCTCGTCACCGGCCCCGCCGCCAACGCTCAGGCCGCCACCGCTCCCGCCAAAGACGAAGCAATCACACTTACGGCATTCACGGTCACCAGCGATCGCAGCGGAGGTTACGGCGAATCCAACTCGGTGACCGGTCTCGGCGTGTCGCTCCCGGTGAAGCTGCTGCCGCAGGGCATCTCGATCTACAACCACGAGTTCCTGCGGGACCTGGCCGTGACTGACCTGCGCGATCTGATCAAATACGATGCGAGCACCTATGTTGCCGGCCGCACGTTGGGCGGAACGAACGGCTACCGCATCCGTGGCTTCAACGCCCTCATGTTGCGCGAAGGCATGCCCTCGCCCGCGGGCGCGCTGATGGGCAATATCGAGCGCGTCGAGGTCCTCAAGGGACCCGCCGCCGTCCTCTACGGTGCCGACTCGCCGGGTGGGTATGTGAACTTTATTCCCAAGCGTCCGGCGGCCCGGTTCGGCGGGAACTTTCGTGCGACCTACGGCTCCCGTGATTTCAAGGAAACCGAGCTTGGTCTCGACCTCCCGCTAAACTCCTCCCGCAATCTCCTGCTGCGGCTCGACGCCGTGTATCGCGACAGCGACAGCTTTCGTTACCACGAGTCCTACAAGCGCGGCCTGCTCTCCGGCCGCTTGGGCTGGCGCCCGATCCGCGCCCTCACGATTGAGGCCTACGTCGATCACCAGACTACAGCGGACGCCTCGGCCAACCAGCTCACCGTTTACATGGACCCGGCCCGGCCCGGCCAGGGCATCTGGCGGTTTGACGCTCCGCTGCCGCAACTCCCCCGCCGCTACAACGACAACGCCCCAAACGGCGTGGACGACACCGAGAGACTGACGTCCGGCTACGATCTCACCTATGCTTTCAGTCCGTCGCTCTCGCTGCGCCACCGCGGCAGCTTCTACACCCGCGACCGCGACTGGACCAGCATCCTCGGCAACGCCGTGCTGGCCGATGGCTTCACGTCCAGCGGACGTAGCGTTACCCGCCAGACCAACAACGACGACGTCAAGACGCTGAAGACCGAACTGCTCTGGCAAACCCGTCCAATGCCTGCGTTTGCCCACAGCCTGCTGCTGGGGCATCAATACAACGATGTCAGCGCGCGCGCTGGGACCGGCCAGAGCCTTATCACGACACCGCAGAACATTCTCCAGCGACCTGATTTCTATTTTCCGATCGACCCCGCGATCCGGATCAACCTGACGTCGACGCTGGCCGAGGCGAGCTACCACGAGTTCTTCGGCGTCTCGCATTCCAGATTCCTCGCCGATCGACTGCACCTCGTCGCTGGCCTCCGCTACGTCGAAAAGAGCGCTCCCGGCTCGAAGTCGACGACCGTGCCGCAGCTCGGCGCGACGTTCGCCCTCTCTCCGCGCTGGTCGCTTTGGGCGATGCAGAACGAGTCGTTTCGGGTCGTGACCACGACCGACCGCTTTGGCGTCAAGCTGCCCGACGAGGAGGGCACCACCGTGGAGGCCGGCGTCAAGTGGCAGTCGGCCGACGAGCGTTCGTCCGCTTCGGCTTCCTTGTTCCGTGCCAGGAGAAAGAACCTGGTGCGCTCGGTTCAGTTCGCCGCGCCCGATGGCACCACCATTCGCGACAACACGTCGTCCGGCCTGGAGGAGGCCAAGGGAGTCGATCTGGAGGCGTCGATCACCCTGGGCCAGCACTTCACCCTGCGCGGCGGCGTGCTGCTGGCGCAGACCGAGATTCTTTCCAATCAGGCGGCCCGCATCTTCGAGGGAATGTCGATTTCAAGCTTCCCCGAGAAGCAGGCTTCGCTGGTCGGCACCTACCGGTTCGCCCGCGAGCAACTCAAAGGCTGGTTCGTCGGTGGAGGTGTGATTTCGCGCAGTGAGACCCGGGTAAACGACAACACCGCGCGCCTTTTCCTTCGCCATCACGCCCACACCGTGCTGAACGCCTTCGGCGGATGGCGTGGCAAGCTCGCTGGCCGGCACCAGGAATTTCAGCTCAACCTCTCCAATCTCACGGACGAACGCTTCGTCGAGGAAGGCGGCTTCGTCAGCGCACCGCCGGAATTCAAGCTCACCTACCGATTCGCGTTCTGAGCGGCCCTCGCATCCTTTCGACCCCGATCATGAAAAACGCCATGCACCTCCTGCGGGCGCACGTTGGTCTGTTGTTTGCCGCTGCCGTCGTGCCGGCACTCGGCGCCGAGTCCGTGGAGGTCGTCGTGTTCGGTGCGACCCCGGGTGGTATCTCCGCGGCGATCGCTGCAGCCAAGGACGGACGCTCCGTGCTCCTGGTCGAGCCGACCCACCGGATCGGCGGAATGACCACAAACGGGCTCTCGCATACCGACTTCCGCACGTTCGAATCGCTCACCGGTCTCTATCTGGAGTTTACCCGGCGGGTGCACGCGCACTATGCGGCTGCCTACGGAGCGGATTCGCCACAGGTGCGGGCCGCTTTTCGCGGCACCCAGGCGGAACCCAAGGTGAACCTCGAAGTGTTCCAGCAGATGCTGCGCGAGCATTCCTCGGTCCAGATTCGCACGCAGTGGACGCTCACGGAAGCGCGCACGCAGGGTCCGGCCGGAAACAGATCGGTGCGCGCCGCTCGCTTTCGCGACGCAGCGGGGGCGCTGCACGAGATCGAGGGGAAGATATTCGTCGATGCGAGCTATGAGGGCGACCTCATCGCGGCCGCGCAGATTCCCTACCGCGTCGGTGGAGAGAGCCGCGACGAGTTTGATGAATCTCTGGCGCCGGCCGAGGGCTCCCGCGTCGAACTGCAGGCCTACAACTTCCGGTTGATCGTCACGCAGGATCCGGCCAACCGCGTCGCGCCGCGTGCGCCCCCCGGCTATCAGCGGGAAATCTTCACGGGCATGCTCGATCTCATCGCCGCGGGCCGGCTCCGGCGGGCTTTCAGTTTCGACCACGCCTCCGATGCGGTGATGCTCGCCAGCACCCCGGCCCTGCCCAACGGCAAATACGACGCCAACGATATGGGGCGCTCCCCGGTGCGGATGTCCTTGCCCGGCGAGAATCTGCTCTGGCCCGAAGGCGATGCGGTGGTGCGAAAGAAGATATTCGACGAACATCTGCGGTGGAACGTCGGGGTGCTCTACTTTCTGCAGAACGACCCCGCCGTGCCCGCCGCGATCCGGGACGAGGCCCGCACCTGGGGCTTCTGCCGCGACGAGTTCACCGAGTCCCAGCACTTGCCGCCGCAGATCTACGTGCGCGAGGCGCGCCGCATGGTCGGGCTCCGCATTTTCACGCAACATGACACCCGCCACGCGGACAACGACGCGCGCGCGGTGCTGCACCGGGACTCGATCGCGATCGGCGACTACGGGCACAACAGCCATGGGAACCGTCACGAGGGCGGGCGCTTCGGGGGCGTGCGGCACGGCACGGGCTACGGCAGCAAGTTTCCGGTGCCCGCGCACCAGGTGCCCTATGGCACGATCGTCCCCACCGATGTGCGCAACCTCCTCGCGCCCGTCCCGGTGAGCGCCACGCATGTCGGGTTCTGCGCGCTGCGCTACGAGCCGATTTGGTCTGCGCTTGGCGAGGCTGCGGGCCATGCCGCGCACCTCGCGCTCCAGCAGGGTGCGGCCCCAGACGTCCGGGTGGTCCCGGTCGACCGTCTCCAGCGCCGCCTGCACTCGGTCGGCGCCGCGTCGATCTATTTCAGCGATGTGCTGCCGGGGCACCCGGATTTCGCGGCGGCGCAGTGGTGGGGCACCCTCGGCGGTTTTCATGGCCTTGCGCCGCGCCCGCCGGGCAATGATTTCCGTGACCTGTTTGGTCCGAAAATCGCCGGGCAGTATTTCCAAGCCTGCCGCAACCACGATGCCGCGCTCGACCGCGTGCTCGATGCCGACCTCGCCCGCAAATGGAGCGCGCTGGCCCGCGAAAGGGGAGGCGCGGCCGTTGCGCTGCCGGTTGCCGACGGCCGGACGACGCGCGGCGACTTCGTCCGCGCGGCCTACGCGGCGCACGGACTGCGCTGAATCTTCCACGACGTATCATGATTGCCGCCAGATCTCGCTTCGCGCTGGTCGCTCGCAGCGCCAGCGCGTCCGGCCCGAGTGCCGGCCAGCCGACTACGCGCGTCCGGATTTCGCAGGCCCTGCTGCAAGGTCCGCCCTCCGAGATCGCGACGAGTCATGATTTCGGCCATCATCAGCGTGATGACGCGGGAGTTGCTCGACGACCTCGGCATCAACGATGTCCCGGGCGCTCTCCGCTGGTCCGCCAGCACCGCCGCCGCAGTTTGCGCGGAGCCTACACGTCGCGGCTCGCCAACGGCACACCGCAACTCTCCCGCATCTCCGATCCGCGGACGTTTTCGTTCACCCCCACGTTCAAGCTCTAGTTCATCCCAACATGTCCACCATTCCCACCAATACGCGTCGCAATTTCATCGGTTCCGGCATCGCTGCAGCCTTGGCTGCGCCGTGGCTCGGCACCCGGGCCGCAGAGAAGAGCGTGGGCCCTGACCGTGTCAGCGAGCCGGCGCGCGAAGTGCCGTTGAACGACGATGCGGATGTCATTGTTTGCGGCGCCGGACCGGCGGGCGTGACGGCCGCCATCACGGCGGCGAGGGCGGGGGCCAAGGTGCGGTTGTTCGAGGCGCACGGCGCCCTCGGCGGCGTATGGACGAACTCGCTGCTCGGCTACCTGCTCGACTTCGACAAGCCGGGCTTCAATCAGGAGCTCGTCCATAAACTGCGCGAACGGGATGCAATCCACGGAGGGGTCAATTACACTCCAGGCAAGGCGTTTACTGCACCAATCCAGGGTCTTACCTACCATCCCGAGGAGATGAAGCTGCTGCTCGAGGAGTTGGCTGTCCTCGCCGGAGTCAAAGTGCAATTCCATACCCGCGTAGTTGCCGCGCATCGCGAGGGAAGACGCCTCACCACCATCGTCACCGAGTCCAAATCCGGCAGGCAGGCATGGAGGGCACCCGTATTCATCGACACCACCGGCGACGGCGATCTGGGCGCTCTCGCAGGATGTGAGTTTGAAATCGGCATTGAAAAAGCCTGCCCCTGCCAGCCACTGAGCATGGTCGCACTGCTGCTCGTAAAGGATGCCCGCGCCCTTAGCGACCTGATTTTCGGCGACACCAGCACCTCCCCAAGCGAGGAAGCGAAAGCCCATAAGGCCCTGTTTGCCGAGATCCAACGCGCCGGGGTGGATCCTAGCTACGCGAGACCGATTATGTTTCCTGTCCGCGGCAATCTCGTCACCGCCATGTTCAACCATGAATACGGCATCAATGCGACGGATGCAGCCGCCGTGAGCGAGGCGACCATGCGCGCCCGAAGAGAGGTGAATCAGATTGTGCGCGCGTTGCGCCAGCTTGGCGGTGTGTGGGAGGGCATTCAAGTCGTTGCCACGCCCGAGCAGATTGGCATTCGTGACGGGCGGCGCATTGTTGGCCGCTACGTCGTGAGAAAAGAAGATGTCATCAACGGGGCCGGTCATGAGGACAGCGTGGTGAAAGCCCACGGCCCCGTTGACGTTCACGCGCTGAAGCGGGGAGCCGATAGCGTGCCAGGGTATGCGAACTTTGGCATCCAGGTTCAGCCCTACGACATCCCGCTGCGCGCCCTCATCGCGCGCGATGTGGACGGCTTGCTCATGGCCGGACGCTGCATCAGTGGCGATTTCATCGCGCACTCCAGTTACCGGGTCACCGGCAACGCCGTGCCGATGGGGGAGGCCGCGGGCGCCGTCGCCGCGCTCGCCGCTCAAACCAAACGCCTGCCCCACGAAGTG
This sequence comes from Opitutaceae bacterium, assembly GCA_016794665.1. Taxonomy (GTDB): domain Bacteria; phylum Verrucomicrobiota; class Verrucomicrobiia; order Opitutales; family Opitutaceae; genus ER46. Next base: position 9,184 of record JAEUHB010000193.1, on the reverse strand, counting down.
CCCTGGGCCGAAGGGGCGGCAGTGGCCGCGAAAACCCGCCGCGCCTGATGTGCCCCGGCGAATTCCGGCGTGTCGCAAAGAAGCCCCTTGCGTGTATCGTCACCTGCGCGCTCTTCACTCTGTTGGGCGCACTTCACGCCGCGCCGAGCAGCCTCTTGCCTCCCGGCTGGGATCCGAAACGCGCGGGCGACAAGGTCCTCGCCACGCTCATCAAGGTAACCGCGCCGCAGGCCAAGGGTGCGCACGATGCGGACCTCGTTCTCGTCGGCGAGCGCGCTTTCGTCGTCGAGCACGACAATGACCTCAAGCCCGGCCACGGCGCCGGAAACGCGCAGTATTGTGTGCTCACGGTCGTGAACGTGAGCACGATGAGCGTCGAGCGCGTCGTGCCCATGGCGAAATCCGCGCAGGCGTTTGCCAACGAAACGCTGCCGGTCGGGGCCTGCTTTGTCCCGCGCATCATCCAGCTCAACGCGAACACGCTGCGCTGCTTCTTTGCCTGCGAGGACCAGAGCGGCAAGAGGCAGTCGCAAACATGGTATCGCGACTTCGATCTGGCTTCGCTCACGTTCGCGCCGGACATCCATCGCGTGAAACTCAAGACCGGCGACGGCACCTTCGACTTGCAGCCACAATATTTCCACGCCGACGCCGCGAAGCACGGTTTCAAGCAACCCGCCAAAGCGTTCGGCCTCTACCTGCTCGATGCATTCAAGGTCATCGACGGCCGGACCTACCTCGCGATCAATAACTTTCCCGGCGCGCAAAACGCGCTGGCGACCCTCAACGAGGCGCGCGACACCATCGAGGTCATCGGCCACTACAACGAACCGGCCGCGTTGCGCCTGACCGAGTCCGCCGTCAACCGCCTGCCCGACGGCACCTGGCTCGCCATCTGCCGCGCTGAGAGCGGCGATCGCAACTACGTCTTCACCACCAGCAAGGACGGCAAGTCTTGGACCCAGGGTGAGGCGCGGCCCTTCGTCAGTAAGGGCAGTAACTCCAAGCCGACCTTCGACAAGTTCAACGGCCTCTATTTCCTCGGGTGGCAAGAGGCCACGCGCGTCACCGATGGCCGCGGGGTAGGGCGGAAGATCTTCAACCTTGATATCTCGCGTGATGGCGTGACATGGGAGCGCAAATACCGCTTCGAGTCCGAAGACTCTTTCCAGTATCCGACCTTTCGCCTGCACGAGGGCACCATCTGGTTCACCGTCACCCAAGGCACCGGCGGTAGCTCGGATCGCATCATGTTCGGGCGATTGGAGTGATCGAAGTTAACGCGCACACCCCCTTGATTTGCTCCGCGCGCGTTCTCTGATCGCCAAGAGCAGCCGGACGGTCCGGAAGGAATTGAGTGCTACACGGACCGTGACTCGGCGATCGGTTCTTCCCGGCCGCGAAGCGCGTAAACGTGAGGTGTTGATTCTCTACAATCCAGCCAACACGCGAACTGCAGGCTGCGCCGTCTAGGACCCAAGCTTAACCCGAAATTCCCCTGGGGCTCCCATCGTAGTCCGCGCCAAGAATCCTCAGAAGCCGCGGCCAAATCGACGGCTTTTTATTTGGCCCCTTGTGGCGCCGCGCTCCATCTTCTCGTCCCGATGAATCGCCGCACTTTCCTCGCCTCCGCGTTCGTCGCCGCTGTCGTCACCGCGCTGCGCAGTGCCACTCCCGCCGGTCGCGCGCCGCGCATTCTCCTCCGCTCTTCCTGGCAGATCGTGAACATCGGCGACATCGCCCACACCCCGGGCGTCCTCGCTCTCATCGAGAAATATCTCCCGACCGCCGAGGTCCGCCTTTGGGCCTCGGCCGATCTCTCCGCGGAAGTGATGGCGATGGAGCATCGTCGTTTCCCTCGGTTGCAGATCGTCAAGGGCACCATCAGCGCCAACGGCAAAGCGTCCAACCCCGCCCTCGCCGACGCCCTCGCGTGGACCGATTTTCTCCTGCACGGCTCCGGTCCGTCGCTTGTCGCCGCGAAAGACGTCGCCGCCTTCGCCAAGCACGTCGGCAAGCCCTACGGCGTCTACGGCATCACTCACGGCTCCTCCTTCTCCGCCAGGGATGACCGTGCCGCCATGGACGGTGCGCGTTTCGTCTTCTTCCGCGACGAGCCGTCGTTGCAGCTCGCCCGCACGCAGAACATCAAGAGCCCGCTCCTCGACTTCGCCCCCGACGGCGCGTTCGCCTGCGACCTGCGCGACGATGCCGCCGCCGATGCGTTTCTCGCGGCCCATGACCTCAGGCCAGGCCAGTTTCTCTGCTGCATTCCGAAGCTTCGCTACACGCCCTACTGGTTGATCCGGAACTCCCCAAAGGACGAGACCCGCCACGCGCGCAACGAAGCGATGAAGGCCGCCGACCACGCCCCGCTCCTCGAGGCGATCAACGCCGTCGTCCGCGAAACGAAACTGAAGATCCTCCTCTGTCCCGAAGACAAAACCCAGATGACCGTCGGCAAGGAACAGCTCTACGATCACCTCCCCGCCGATGTGAAACCGCGCGTGGTGTGGCGGGAGAAGTTCTGGCTCACCGACGAAGCCCTCAGCACCTATCGCCGCAGCGCCGGTCTCTTCGGCCACGAGCAGCACAGCCCGATCATGTGCATCGGCGCCGGGATTCCCGCCATCGTCTGCCGCTGGGCCGAGCAATCGAGCAAGGGCGACATGTGGCGCACCATCGGGCTCGGCGACTGGCTCTTCGACATGGACGTGGAGGCCGACAAAAAGAAAGTCGCTCCCGCGGTCCTCGCCCTCGCCCAAGATCCCGCCGCCGCCCGCGCCAAGGCGGAGAAAGCCCGCGCCGTCGTCGAGCGCTACCAACGCGACACCATGGCCGTTCTCGCCCGCCAACTCGGCTAACACCAAATGACCTGCTCCCGCTGCATTCTCACCGCCATCCTCGTTGTCCCAGGACTTACCCGCTTGGCCGCAACCCCGGCCGACCGCGTGGCCACGGTCACCGGCACGCCCGGCTGCGTCGCGTTCTGGGACTTTGTGCAGCGTGAGCCTGCCGGCGCGCAGCGCTTCACCGCCCATGTGCCGGCGGGTGCGACGAACAAGTTTCCGCTCGATGCCGGCAATTACGTCCGCGACTTTTGGGGCGAAGGGCGCGCGGCCACCTACGCGGATTTCCCGCTGCTAGGCCGCGGTCCCTTCGGCCAGGCCATCCGCATCCGGCAGGAGACCGACGCCACGTTTCGACCGCTGCTGCTCGTGCCGCGCGCCCGACTCCACGATTCGCCGATCGATCTGAAGGGTCCGAACCAATCCGTCACGGTCGTCGTCTGGGCCATTCGCGAGAGCGGCAACCACGCCCTCGCCGGCATCTGGCACGAGGGCACTGACCTGAAACAAAACGAGACTGCCGGCATCAAGAAGGTCGAGCGCGGCCAGCGCCAATACGCGCTCTTCGCCGGGCTCAACAAAGCGGGCTCCGCGTGCGGCCACGTCTCCGAAAACGGCGCGAGTTCCTTCCTCAACCGCTACGCGCTCCACAAGAGCAACTCCGCCGAGGTCTCGCCCGCTGTCCCCGCCGATTCACCCGCCGCCGTCCTCGACGCCTCGTGGCAATGCTTCGCGATGACCTACAACCACGCGACACACGAACTCACCGGCTGGCTCAACGGCGCCGCCGGCGACCGTTGGCTGGAGAACCCCAAGACCGACACACTGATCAAGTCCGCCTACAACGCGTGGCTCCAGGGTCGCCTCCACCATGAACCCGGCCTCCAGCCCGGCGAAGACCCCGCGTTTCCCGCCGACCAATTCTACAATCCTCCCGAGGATCGGCTCATCGCCACGAAGATTCTCCGCGAGTCCGCCGACGAACGCGTCGAGCTCCGCGAATTCCGCTACACCCGCGTCGAGGTCACGCTGCGGCGCGGCGCCGATGGCAAATTCACCGAGGCGGCCCGCGACCTCGTCGCGCTGCGGCTGAACCCGTGGTGGTTCCCGCATGACCGCCTCTACACGCCGGCCAACGACGGCACCGGCGGACCGTTCACCATCGGCCGCGTGATCCACAGCAGCCGGAGCGTGGGCTTCACCGGCTGGATCGGTGGCGTGGCGGTTTTCAACCGCGCCTTGGGCGCGGACGAATTGGCGAGGTTGGCGTCCCTTCGAACGGCACCGTCGGTCGCCAATCCTGCACGCAACTAAGCTGAATTCCCTCCGGTCGTGAAACCAACGCTCTGGCTCGCCGGCCTGTTTATTGGGTCAAGTGCGGTGACACTTGCCGACGACTCCGCCAAACTCGCCGCGATCTTCGTCCGCGCGGCCCAACCGGGCGACACGGTCACGATTCCGCCGGGCGACTATCACCTGGATGGCAGGGCTCCGTTGCCGATTGCTTCGCACACGACGGTGTCAGCCTACGGTGCGCGATTTCACTTGCCGAGAACGCTCGGCGACAAGGCGCGGGCGGTGCTTTTCTCGGGCACGAACGTGAGCGATTTCCGTTGGTTCGGCGGGCATTTCACCGGGCACGTCTTCGACCCTGCCAAGGCGAACAACACGTGGGAACCCAATGTGAACACCCGGGCACTCGTCATCACCACCACGCCTGGCGGCCGCACCGAGAACCTGACGTTCCGCGATATCACCTCCGACGGCCTGGCCGGCGCGGTCATCACCGTGCTCGGTGCGGAAAAGAAGGGCCGTGAGCGCGAGGTGGAAACACATGCGCGCAACGTGACGGTCGAGAATTGCACGCTGGAGCGCAGCGGGAAGTTCATGTGGGACTACGGTTATCTGTGGCAGATCACCGTCTGGCCCGAAGACTACCACGAAGCCGAGCGCGCGATGGCGGCGAAGTATTTTCGCCATGACCTCGTGCGCGGTCCGGTGCGCATGAAAGCGGGGGACGACCGCGTGTTCCTCGACAACGCGAAGCCGTTGCCGATCTCGCCGAGGCGCGAGGGCCTCGAAGCCGCCCGCGGCCACGACACCATCTGCTTTTTCGGCGATGCCTTGCCGGCAAACATCGTGCGCGGGCAGCAATACTTCGTCATCGAAAGCACGCCGGAGTTCATCCGCATCGCCGACCAGATTGGCGGCGCGGCCCTGCGATTCGCCAGCGACGCGGGGCCGCAGGCGCGGCTCATCAGCAATCTGTTCCAGGCGCATCTCGCGCTCTACGCTCCGGCGGGCAGCGGGCCCGGCAAGGGCGCACTCGACCTCGTTGCCTGTGAAAACGTGATTGTGCGGGGCTGCCGGCTGAGCGCGCTCGGTGATACCATGCACATCCAGAAGAGCCGTGGCGTCGTCTTTGCCGACAATCACATCACGGGATCACGCATGGGGGCCTTCTTTCTCGCGGAGTATTGCCGGAACGCGACGATCACCGGCAACACGGTGGACGGCACCAACGGCTCGCGCGTCATCAGCGTCGAAAAGTCGTGCGAGGACGTGACCATCGTCGGCAATACGTTTCGCAACGGCGGGCGCGGCTCGTGGATCAACCAGCCGCGCAACTTCGTGCTGGCCGAGAACATCTTCGTCAACAACACGACCAAATGCGAACCGGAGCCCCGCCGCGGTCGTCGTAGTTTTCTCACCGGCGACTACGAAACCTACGCCGAGCTGTATTTCACCACGTATGAACCCGGCGGCCGCTACGGCAATGTCACCGTGCGCGGAAACATCTTTACGAGCGGCCCCAACGCCGCGCACGCGATCTCGTTCGCCCCGGGCGGCGACACCGTGCTCGTCACCGACAATATTTTCGCCGGCCCCGTGCGCGACATCGCCGCGACGACGGGTTGCGAAAACGTGACCATCCGCAACAACGTGGGATTGCCCCACCAACCATGAGACTCCGGGGTATGATTCACGTGACGATCGCCGCGACCAGGCTCGCCGCATCGCTTTCGCCCGAGCCGTAGCCGGTTTCAACCGCTCGCTGAACACGGTCGAATTGGCGCGGCTCGCGCGGCTGCGTTCCCTGGCTCCGTTGGTGGCGGCAGGACCGCTGAGCGACACGGCGCGAGGCCGTGGAAGAGGCACGACGTCAGGCGTGGGCGCTGAGCGGTGAAAGCGCCCCGAGATTCGCTTCGCCGCCCGCTCGACCCCAAACCACCGCATCGGTAACGCGCTCTTCCTATCCATTCTAATTCATTCCCCGCGCGCGGTAAGGTCGGGAGGCGTTGATTGCTAGACGGACCGCGACTCGTCGATGAGCTCCTCCAAGCCGCCCAGCCCGTAGCGGGCGCAGAGGCTCCGAACTTCGTCCAGTTCCAAATCCGGATTCCGGACCAGCAACTCGATGATGTCGGCTTTGGACTTGTGTCCGCCGGCATAGAGTTTGAGCGCAATCAGGTGGGGAATTGGCACTATTTTGAGCGGGCTGCCTTCGCGCACGACCAGCGTCGCGAGCCGCACGGCATCTTCGATCACCGCGGGGAAACGGCCGGAGAAACTGACGATCTGGACCAGGCCAAAACCGCCGCTGACGTCGATGACGCCGCCGAGGGGATCCTCTCCGTCGGGCTCCCGCAATTCCGCTTCAAGCCCAGCCTCGTGCAGCGACCTGACCACAGCCCGCAGCGTCGGCACGTCGGCATTGACACCCAGATCGAGATCCTCGGTCTGCCGCACATAATGGTGGGCCGCGAGCGCCACCGCCCCGATCACAACCGCGTCGATCTGATGTCGCGCCAGGACGGCGAGAATTTTCTCCGCGGCCTGGAGCAGATCATCGGGCTGGCTCATACAGGCCTCTTGGTCGGCCTCGGTTTGAGCCAAGAGAAGCGGGCGCCCATCGTCAGCGCAGCTGCAATCCGTTCCTGCACGGACATTCGTCTGATCCGTTCCTGTTCCCGCTCACGGGATTGAGCCGCACACGCGCTCCGTCGGGGCTCGCGACTCAGGGCTGCAGCTGCGGTGTTCGGGTCGTGTGCCATGAGATTTTCCGTCGGGAGTGTCAGGGAGCGCACGGACCGCTCAAGGAGATTTTCCGTCGTTGGAAATCGCCGGCAACTTCCCGTCCTCGTTTTCGCAAAGATCGTGAGGGCAGGGCGAGAACTGCGCCTCGTCCGGGGAGCGCGTGGCGCTCGGCTCACGCCGGCCCATAAAATCTCCGTTCCCGGGCGCCGCTGGTGGCGGCAGACCGCTGAGGGACACGGCGTGAGGCCGTGGGGCCCGCGTGCGCAAAATTTGTCCTGGCCATCAGTGTCCGTGTTTTTGCGATGACCGGTGCCACGTAGGGTTGATCTCTGGAGCGGGGGCGTTTCCTTGGGTGCGCTTTCCGTCGCCCCATGAATCGCAGACCCTCCGTTTTCGCTGTTCCCTCGGCCGCTCTGTTCGCTCTGGTCACGCTCAAGGCTGTCCCGGCCGTGGTGGCGGCCGCCGCGCCCGCCAAGCTGAGCTTCAACGACCACATCCAGCCGATCCTCGCGGACAACTGCTACGCGTGCCACGGCATCGACGCGGGGTCGCGCAAGGCGGAGCTGCGGCTCGACCGTTTCGAGCATGCGACTGCGAAGCGCAAGGACGGCGGCCCGGCGATCGTGCCCGGCAAGCCGGACGACAGCCCGTTGATCCAGCGCATCGAGTCGAAGGACGAAAAGAAGGTCATGCCGCCACCCGAGGCGCACAAGACCCTCAAACCCGAGCAGGTCGCCGTGCTCCGCCGCTGGATCGCGGAGGGCGCGGAGTATCAGGAGCACTGGGCCTTCATCGCGCCCAAGCGGCCGGAGGTGCCCGCGGCCGGGAACCCGATCGATGCCTTCATCCGAGCGAAGCTCGCCTCGGCGGGCTTGAAGCCCGCGCCCGAGGCCGACCGCCGCGCGCTCATTCGTCGCGTGACCCTCGACCTGACGGGGCTCCCGCCCACGGCGGAAGAGGTGGAGGCGTTTGTGGCCGACAAGTCGCGCGACGCCTACGCGCGCGTCGTTGATCGCCTGCTGGCGAGCCCGCGCTACGGCGAGCACCGCGCGCGCTACTGGCTCGACTACGTGCGCTACGCCGACACCCACGGCATCCACTTCGACAACTACCGCGCGATTTGGCCGTATCGCGACTACGTGGTGCGGGCGTTCAATGCCAACAAGCCGTTCGACACCTTTGTGCGCGAGCAGCTCGCCGGCGATCTCCTCCCGGCCCGCACCCTCGATCAGCTCGCGGCCACCGGCTTCGTGCGCTGCAACATGACGACCAACGAGGGCGGCACGATCCCGGAGGAGACCTATGTGAACCAGACGCGGGACCGCGTGGAGGCCTTTGGCGCGACCTTCCTCGGGCTCTCGACCGGCTGCGCCGCGTGCCACAACCACAAGTTTGATCCGCTGACGATGCGCGACCACTACTCGCTGGCGGCCTTCCTCGGCAACACGGCGGAGAAACCCTGGGACCTCAACATCGCGGAGCCGCTGCCGGTGCTGCGGCTGCCGAAGCCGGAGACGCAGGCGAGCGCGGAGTTTGTCCTGAAGGCGCGGGCCGACTTGCAGGAGAAACTCGATGCGCGCCGCGCGCGGGCGCAGGAACTCGTCGCCGCGTGGCTGGCGTCCGGTCAGCGGCCGCAGCCCGTGTCGACCGACGGCCTCGAGCTGCGCCTGCGCCTCGACGAGGGCAAGGGCGACGCGGTGCGAAATTCCGCGCCGAAGGCCAAGGTCGCGCAATTCAAGGCCGACACCAATCCGCTCCTCTGGGGCGAGAACAGCTGGCTCTGGCCCTCGATGCGCATGGATATCTTCACGCGCCTGAACCTCGGTGACCACGGCAACGTGGAGGCCTCGGACAAGTTTTCCGCGGGCGGCTGGCTCATGCTGCGCGCCAAGCCGGGCGGCGGCGTGCGCACCGGCACGGGCAGCGGCTCGCTGCTCTCACGCATGGGCGACGCCAAGCGCCGCGACGGTGCGGGCTGGGAAATCTATCAGGACGGCGGCCAGTTCACGCTCAACCTGGTGCCGGGTCCCTCGGCCGACCTCCCGGCGCTTCAGCCGAAGGAACCAGCGCCCAAGGCCGCCTCCAAGAAGAAGGGCGCGGCCACGGCCGCAGTCGACAATCCCCGTTACGCGCCCGCGGCCCCCGCGCCGAAGCGCGGCCTCACCGTGACCACCAAGGGCACGTTTCTCCGCGACGAATGGCTGCATGTCTTTTTCACCTACGACGGCTCGCGCCGGGCCGCGGGCCTGAAACTCTACGTCAACGGCAAGCCCGTGGAGCTCGACGTGAAACTCGAC
>JAEUHB010000179.1 GCA_016794665.1 Opitutaceae bacterium | reverse complement strand
GCGGGCAGTATCGCCACGGGCCCTACGGCCAGCATCGCAACGAAGAGCTTGCGAAGGGAGATCCTAACAGGAGGTGCTTTTTTCATTTTAGATAACTAAACGGTTTGTGACTAGATTACGCCTAACATGGCGACGAAAGGGATACTGGCCCGGGGCTGGCAAGCAGTTTTTTCGGCACCCAAGGCACATCCTCAGATACTCCACCGGCTTCCACACTCAAAATTGGGGCGAAAGACCCCTTTTAACGACTTCGGTTTGCAATAGCATTCTAGCCGTCCCGCTGTCCGCCGAATGGTGTATCTATCCGCGTCTTCTCTAGGCCACGGAGCTCGGTAACAGAGGGGCGGCTTCGCCGGTGCATTAAATATGTATTTTTCGCTCGGCAGACCTTGGTCGCATGTGTCAACCCCGTGCGCCATGGGCCGGCCAAACTTCGTTTTTCGCCAACTGAAATGCCGCGACGGCGGCGCGCCCTCCCCTCGACCAAGGCACGGAGGCCAATCCGGAAAACAGTGCCTAGAGAAAAAGCCTTTGATGCCATGCAACTGACTTTAGAGAGCTACCGGGTCCGTTGGGTTGCGCTCGTCGCGTGCTGGGCCGTCGCCGCGGCCGCCCTGCTCCATCAGGCGGGTATACTTCGCGACTATCTCGACATGACCAGCGGGCTGGGCCTCCGCGGCCAACCGACGGCCGTGACCCCATTCAAACAGATCTACCCAGTGTTCGCGGCTGATGCTTTGGTCTGGGTGCGGCATTCGGCCGCCTTGGTCGAGGGCAACGAACTGCGGCTGCGGAAGACGTCAATCGACAACGCCCCTGCGGGGCGGGAGGTTCACTGGAACTCGGCTTGGGCGTGGGCAATCGCAGGCGCCGGCTGGGTTCATCACCTCTTTACTGGCAACCCGCTGCTGAACTCGATCGAGCGGGCAACGGTGTGGCTCAATCCGATAACCCTCCTCGCATTGACCGTCATTTTTTCCGCTTGGGTCAGCAAAAGAGGCGGTCTCAGCCTCGGGGTCTTCGTGGCGATCGCGATGTCGTGCGGAGATCGCTTCTACGAGGGATTTTTCCCGGGCTACGTGGACCACCACGGGCTGCTGACCGTGACCGCCTTTGGCACAATGATGGGCGCGGTGTTCATGGGCGCGGGATGGTGGCAGGCTCGCGCTGAAGGGGAAACAGGCATGCTCCCGGCCTCGGCCGAATCCGCCCGCAGCGCCGCCTGTTTCTCCGCGATCAGCGGAGCCTGCGGGTTGTGGGTCAGCGCCGCCTCAGCGATACCACCGGTCGGGTTGGTCGGGTTTGCAGGGGCCGTCGTGATCTTGATCCAAGGGCGCCACGCCCAGCGAAACGGAGCGCGTTTCGACGGCATGACTTGGCGTATCTGGGGCCGCGTCGGCGGGGCCGCCAGCCTGTTTTTCTACCTACTCGAATACTTTCCCAATCACCTGAGCATGCGACTCGAGCCAAACCACCCGCTGCACGCGTTGGCTTGGCTTGGGGCCGGAGAGCTCATCGCCCAATGGGGCGAGCGATGGACAGGCACCCCGGGCGAGAGGTGGGGCAACCTTGTGCGCTTGGTCTGGCCTGCGCTCGCCGTGGCAGCGGTGCCGGTGGCGGTTCTGATGGGAGGCCAAAAGTTCTTTGTCGTGCTCGATCCGTTCATGTCGCGACTGCACAACGACTATATTCAGGAGTTCCTGCCGATTTGGCGGACCATTCGCGGATTGGAGGGCATGCTGCTTTTTCAGGTGGCTGGGCTTGGTTGTGTGCCACTCATCGCCGGAATTGCGACGCTCACCTATCTGCGCCGCGACGCCTCGATCGTTTTGTGGTTCGCGACGATTGCCGCCGGGCTATTCATTCTGATGGCCGTGGCCCAATCACGGTGGCTGCTCAATTCGAGTGGCGTGCAAGTGTGCCTGATGATGGTAACCGTTTCGGTCTGGACCGTTCGAAGCCGTGTCTGGGTGCGTTGGCTAGCCGTCGTCATCGTCGCCTCGGCGCTCTACTTACAGGCCGGGATAAGCCGCACCTTGATCTCCGGCGATCAAGTGAAAACCAGGCAAGTCTCGCCGAAGGACGCAGGCGGCGCCCTGAGCCGCGACATCGCCGCCGTCTTGCGCAGCTCGCAACCGACGGGAGAGATGACCGTGCTCGCCAGCCCAAACGCCTCCACCACCATCGGCTACTACGGGCGCTTCAAGACCCTTGGAACTCTCTACTGGGAAAACAGCGAAGGCCTCAAGGCCGCCGCCCGCCTCCATGCCGCGAAGTCCGAAGAGGAAGCCGCCGCGCTCATCCGACAGTATGGCGTCACCCATATCGCGCTGGTGTTCGAGGAAAACTTCATCGAGCAATACCACCAACTGCTCTACCCGAAGGATCCCAAGGAAGAGTTGAAGAAGACCTTCGGCTACCGGCTGCTGCAGGACAAAGTCGTGCCCCAATGGCTCCAAATGATTCCCTACAAGGTGCCCGACGACCTGGCCCAGCTGAAACCCTTCGTCATGCTGTTCAAGGTCAACTTCAACCAGACGATGCCCGAGGCGCTCTATCACATCTTTGAGAACCAGCTGGTGTCCGGCGAGGTCGCGGCGGCGGAGCGCACCCTCGATCGCATCCTGCGGGATTGGCCGAACTTCTGGGAGCCTTACCTGCGCAAGGCCGAGCTCCTGGCCGGCCGGAAATCCTGGGTCGAGGCCTCGCAGACTTTCCTTCGTGGTGTCGCTCTCGCCCCCGCCGACAAGCGCCCCGGTTTCTTCGCCAATTTTGCAAGCACGCTCTACAACAACGAGCAGCACCTACTCGCGATTGAGATCTACCGCGCCGCGCTCCAATCGAATGCCACGCCTGATCTCGCCAGCTACCTCGCTTGGATTTTCGCGACCAGCAAGATCGAAGGCGTCCGCAACGGCCAGGAGGCGCTCAATCTCGCGCAACAGGTCGTCCAGACGAATCCCACCTCGTCGTCCTACCTGAGCGTCCTTTCCGCCGCATATGCCGAACTCGGCCGCATGCCGGAAGCCGTGGCTGCCGCTGACCAATCCGTGGCCAACGCCCGCCTCCGCAACGACCCGAACACCGCCATCTTCGAGCAACGCCTCGCCGCACTTCGCGCCGGCCAGCCGCTGCGCTACTGATTTCGGCGCGCCCTGTTCGCTCGGGCCGCTCCTCGGCAATGTGGGACAAATTGCGTTGCAATGAACTTCCCGCGCGCCCACGGGTCTCGCTTCGCGCGATGATTTTACCGAAACGATTCCCGGCCTGCGCCGCCCTCTGCCTGCTCGCAGCGCTGCGAGCGACCGCGCAAACCCCGCCCCCCGCCGCCCCGGCCACGATTCCCGCCCCCCAGCGCGTTTTCCACCACCTTCTGGTCGCCGAGAGTGTGGAGGCCGCCCAGACCCTTTTCCCCGACACCGCCTCCGGGTTCGTGGTGCTCTCACCCGGCCTCGTGCTCTTCGATCTGGCGGAGCTCAACCACCGCCTCGCGCCGGCCCGCGGCCGCCCCATCGAGCAAAACATCCTCGGCGCGATCGAAAATGCGTTGGAGGCCTACTTCCGCGAAGCCGGATATCCCAAGGCCGACGCCATCGTCCCGAGCCAGAGCATCGCGGAGGGTCACATCCGCTTCATCGTCACCTTGGGAGAGAAGAACGCTGCCGCCAAGCCCCCCTCCGTTTGGGGAATCCGGAATATCGACATGAAGGGCGGCCGCTGGTTCAGCCACTCACTGCTGCAGGACAACCTCCGCATCGGGCAAGGCAGGACCATCGCGCTCTCGGAGCTCGAACAGGCAATCAACTGGACGAACAACAACCCGTTCCGCCGCGTCAAGGTTCACCTCGAGCCCGTGCCCAACTCGACCGCCGAGGCCGACCTTACCGTCACCGTCCTCGACGCCCTTCCCCTGCGCGTCTCGGCCACCATCGACAACGCCGGCAACGACGCCATAGGCAAGCGCCGCTACATCGCCGCCGCCAGCTACTCCAACCTCTGGGGCTTGGACCACCAGCTCGGCTACCAGTTCATCACCACCGACAAGGCCCGATTCTTCCGTGTCCACGGCATGGACTATCGGGTGCCGCTCCCGTGGCGGCACACCCTTCAGGCCAGCGCCTCCTACCTCGAGGCCAAGCCTGAATTCTTCGGCGGCGTCTTCATCAGCAAGGGCGAGAGCATCAATGCCGACCTGCGCTACTCGCTCCCCCTGCGGTTCGGCAACAACTCCCTCGAAGCCTCCGCCAGCGTCAGCTTCAAGCAAACCAACAACAATCTCCTCTTCTTCGACACCCTCGCGCAAACGACAAAGACCGACATCGTCCAATTCACCTTTGGACTCTCCGGCGTCTGGCGCGACCGCCGCGGCGCCTGGGGCCTCGGCGCCAACGTCACGGCCAGCCCCGGCGGCCTTACCCCGCGCAACACCACCACCGCCTTCGACGCCGGCCGCCACGGCGGCGGCGACAGCGCCCGCCTGGGCGCGACCGCCTCCTACATCTACCTCAATGTATCGGCGCAACGCTTCCTCACGCTCGCGCCCGGCTGGGATCTTCTATTCCGCGGCACGGCGCAGATTTCGCAGGCCAACCTCCTCGCCAGCGAGCAGATCAACCTCGGCGGCGCCAACTCCGTCCGCGGCTTCCAGGAAAACAGCGCCTCCGGCGACAACGGCTTCGTCCTTTCCACGGAGTTCATGCCGCCGTCGTGGAAGGTGAACATCCCGCGGATCTCCAAGCTGCGCGGCCCGCTCGAGTCCCGCCTCCTCGCCTTCGTCGATCTCGGCGACACCTCGCTCCGACGCAACCTCGCCCACGAGCGAAACCGCAACGCCCTGGCCAGCGCTGGCGTGGGCCTGCGCTCCAATCTCGCGCACCACTTCTCCCTCACTTTCGACTACGGCTGGCAGCTCTCGCAGCCCAATGCCGACCAGCGCGCCGCCGGCGCCGAGCGCGATCGCGGCCGCGGGCACGCGAAGGCCACGCTCGCATTCTGACGCGCGGCTCGGCAAACCGTCGGGCGTGCGCATCCATCTCGGCCACCACTTTTACGGCGCGGGCAACCTCGGCGACGACTTCATGCTCGCCGGCTTCCTCGCCGCGATGCAATCGCTCGCCCCCCAGGCGACCTACACTTGCTGCGTCCCCTTCGGCCTCGATCCCCTGCGCCTGCGCTTTCCCCAAATCGAGTGGTTTCCCGCCGAGGATGCCGATCGCGCGCGCTGCGTCGCCGCGTGCGACGTCTGGCTCGGCCTCGGCGGCGCGCCGTTCCAGAGCGCGCTCTCACGCTGGTTCCTCGACCACCTTGTCGGCGAGATGGAACTCTGCACGGGGGAACGGAAGCCCATGTATTACCTCGGCATCGGCATCCAGCACGCGGCCGAGCTGGCGGAGGCCGATGTGCGGCACCTCGTCGGCCGCGCCGCGCGCATCTGGACCCGCGACTTCGGCTCCGCGGAAAAGCTCCGGGCGCTCCCCTCGCGCCCCCAAATCGACGCCGCCGCCGACCTCGCGCATATTTTTTTCCATGGCCACAACCCGCCGCCCGCCCAGCCCAAGCGCCTCACGCTCGTAGCCAACTTCGACTACGACGCCTGGCCAGGCCAGGCCGATTGCCTCGCCGCCGTGAAGGACCTGCCGGCCACCGAGCGCGTGTGGCTCGCGCAGGAAGGCCGCGAGCTGCCCGGAGCCGAACGCACCCTTTTCGCGACGCTGTCCGCCGCCGAGAAGGCCGCGTGGACCTTTGTCTCGCCCGAGCAGCCCGGCGTGCCGCTTCCCGCCGTGCTCACTGGCTGGCCGAGCGCCGAGTGGCTCGTCACCGCCCGCTACCACGCCGCCGTCGCCGCCGCCTGGGCCGGCTCGAAGATCGCCGTGATCTCGACCAACGAGAAGCTCCGCTCCATCGCCAACGATCTTCACGCGCCGCTGCTGCCGCTGCGCGCCGATGCCGACACCGTGCTGCGCACGCTCTCCGGCGCCAAGCCCGCCAAGCCCCCCGTGCACCTCGCCGATCGCGCGCGCGCCGCGTGTGCGGACTTCGTGCGCTCCGCTGTTGCGCACCGGCGCTGAAGCCGCGAAACCCAAGCGGCCATGCTGGCGCTCGCGCTGTCCCTCGCCTTCCTTCTTTTCCTCGCCGCCGTCGGCCGCGCGATCCTAGCGCTCTGCGGCTGGCGCAGCGGCGTGCTGCGCGCCTGGCTGCTCGCCCCGGCCCTGGGTCTCGCCGTCGCCGTCCTTGCGATCATGGTGCTCAACCAAGCGGGGCTGCCCGTGCGCGCGTTTGCGTGGCCGCTGTTGCTAGGGCTGGCCGCCGTGTCCGCCGCGGTGTTTCTCTGGCGTCGGCCCGCGTTGCCGCTCCGCGCGCTCTGGCCGTTCTTCGCGGTCGCGGTGTTGTCGCTGCTGTGGACGGGGTGGCCGATGGCGCGCTTCGGCTTCGGCTGGCTCAGCTACGTCAACGACGACTACGTCAACTACTGCCTCGCGGCCGAGCGCTTCAAGGATTTCGCCTTCTGGCGCGTGCCCACGACCGAGGAGCTCGCGGGCCGCGACATCGCGCAATACTACTGGTTCATGCACGTGCCGGGCCTCATGCGGTTTGGCAGCGAGATCGTGCTGGCGTGGGTCTCGGCGCTCACGGGGGTGAAGTCCCTCGGCATCTTCATGCCCGTGATCATCGGGCTCGGGCTCATCCAGCTCTTCGCCACGGCGGCGCTCGTGCTGCACCGCGGGCGCTGGCGGCGGCGCGCGCTCTTCGCGATGGCGCTGCTCGCGGCGAGCCCGCTGTTCATGCTGGGCTCGCTCTACCAGCTGATCGCGCAGGTCGGCGGGCTGGCCCTCATGCTCGCGGCCACCGCGGTGCTGACGTCCCGGATGCCGGCTCGCCGCTGGCGGGTCGTGCCGCACATCGTCGCGCTTTCCCTGCTCGGCGCAGCGCTCGCGGTCTACTACCCGGAGGTCTCGGCGTTCTCCGTGCTCACGTTGCTGGCCGTGGGCGCCGTCGACTACCTGCGCACGCGCCAATTCCCCGCCGTGCGCGGCACGCTCCTCGTCTACTCGGTCGTCGGCGTGATCGTGCTGCTGCGCTACAACCTCCTGGCCTACGTCTTCACGATCATGCTGCAGATGGGATCCGGTTTCCGCAGCGTGGATCTCTCGCTGTCGCTGTTCCCGTATTTCATGATCCCGACGGGGCTCGCGAACCTCTTCGGGCTCATGCCGCTGTCGCTGAATTTCGCCCAACCTTGGACCACGGTCTCAATCGTCACCGGCCTGGCGGCGCTCGTCACGGCGCTCGTGGTCGGCGCGCGGCAGGTGCTGGGCGCCGTGCCGTTCGGGGCGCTGCTGCTCGCGCAGTTCGTGCTCGCGCTGCGGCTCATGACGTCCGGCAACGACTTCGGGCTCTACAAGCTCGCGATGTTCATGCAGCCGGCGCTCGCGGCCGCGCTCGCGTGCGTGCTCCTGCGCCTGCCGTGGTCACGGTTCCTCGCGCCGCTCGGCGTGCTCGTGGCGGCGGCGTGCTGCGCGCCGACGGCGCTCCACTACACGCGCGCCTCGCTGGGCGAGAAGGCCGGCGGCATCACCGAGGCCAAGTTCGCCTCGGTGCTCGGCACCCAGCCGCCGCCCATCCCGCCGGGCACGCGCCTCCTCGCCGACATCAACAACCTCGTCGCCGCGAAGGTCGCGGCCTTCCACCTGCGCGGCACCGATCTGCGTTTCCTGTCGCGCGACTACTACCAGCAGATCGCACCCATCGAGTATGAGCGGCTCGGCGACACCGCACTCGCGATGCACCCGCGCTTCGACGATCTCGAGCGCACGCGGCCGATGCTCGAGCAGCGCGACCTCGACGGCATCCGCTCGCACAACCTGTTCTACACGTCCTTCCGCGCCCCGTTTCTCGGCCATGCGAAAAACGATCCGCACGACGGCTACCTGATCCTCGACGAGTCGCTCGGCCTCTTCAACAAACTGCGCATCGAGCCCGGCGCCCCGGCGAAATCCTTCTTCAAGTTTCTCCCCGCCGCCGAGGCGCGCAACCACCTGGTCTTCGTCCACACCGGCCGCGGCAACCACTATTACCTCGGCGACCGCAACCGCATCGCGATCTTCCAGCAGGAGGCCGACCCCTACACCCCGCGGCAGGATATCACGGGCCTAGGCCGCTTCATCCTGATGCGCGCCGAGCAGCCCGATCAGGAATTCTACCTCCGCATCTCGGCGTCCAAGACGTTCATGGGCCGCGGCCACACCTCGTGGTCGTCCAATTCGCGCGTGCTCGGCGAAAAGGAGCTGCCCCTCGCCTTCCCCGGCCACGGCGCCGTCAACCGCATCGTCGGCCCCGTCCGCCCCGTGATCCGCGACGGCGCGGCCTACCTCGCGATCGATTTCAACGAGACACCGGTCCAGTTCCCCTACGAGCGCAGCGGCCTCGAGGCGCTTTACAACACCGTCGTCCCGCTCGACTCCCGCAAGCTCGTCGCCTACGGCCGCGACATCTCCGCGCTCTCCGCGGCGCAACTGGCCGCGCTGCCCCGCCCGACGAAGCTCACGCAGTTCCCCGACGACCTGCTCTTCGCCCGCGGCCTCGAGTTCGCCGGCATCTACGAGGACGGCTGGCTGTCGCCAGAAAGCGAATTCACGCTTGGCGGCGGCCCCGGCGCATGGGTGCGCGTGCGCGGCTTCGTGCCCGAGCTGCCCGGCAACCCGCTGGGGCGCGGCACGCTCACGGTCACCGCCGCCGGGAAAAAGTTCGAGGTGCCCGCCGCCGTCGGTTCGTTCGACTGGCTGCTGCCCGCCGGCTCCGCCGATCACCTCGCGCGCCTCAACCTGCGTTTCTCGTCGACCGCGCCGCTGCCCAACCGCGACGACCGCCCCGTCGGCGCCAAGCTCGAGTGGCTGGAGGTGTTCCCCTCGCTGCCCACCCACACCTTTGAGTTCGGCAAGACCACGGCCGCGCGCCTCGCCTCCACCGGCATCGATCAGGACGGCTGGTTCGCGCGCGCCGCGACGGTCCAGCTCCCGCCATTTGCCACCGAGCACGACGTCATCCTCACGCTGGAATTTCCCTCGTGGAGCTCGGCCAAGGAGATGGCGCTCACCGCCCACTGGCCCGGCGCCACGCCGGCGAGCCGCGTCACGCTCAAGCCCGAGGGCCTCTCCACTCTCCGCGTGCGCCTGCCGGCCTCCGCCGCGTCGCGCACGCTGCGCATCGAGGCCGCGGACGATTTCCAACTCGTGGCCCCCGACACCCGCCGCCGCTCCGGCCGTCTCGTGCAAATGGAAGTTCAGCCCGCAGCGCCGTGACCGCCCCCGCCTCCGTCCTTCTCCTCAAGATCGACACCCTCGGCGATCTGGTGGTCTTTGCACCGGTGTTGCGCACGCTGCGAGCCGCGTGGCCACAGACGCGCCTAGCCGTCGTCATCCGCCGCGCCTACCTCGATCTCGCGCCGCTGCTGGCGGACAGCATCGAGTGGGTTCCCACCACCCTCGATCCGTTCGCCCAAGGCCCCGAGGCTGATCCCGCCGAGGTGCAACGCCTCCGCTCCGCCGTCGCCGCGCTCGCGCCCACCGTCGTCGCCGCCGCTACTTCCCGGCGGAACTGGCTCGAGGCCGCGCTCGGCGCCAGCGCTCCCGCCGCTCGCCGCGTCGCACTCGGCGCCTCCGCCGACGACGAGCATTTCGCCACGCGGCTCCGCGTCGCGCTCGGACTCGACGCCACGCATGTTTTTCCCGAGACCGTCGCTCCGCCCGCCAACGAGCCCGACTGGCTCGCCAACTTCGCCCTCGGTGACGCCCTGCTCGGCCGCCCCGTCGCGCGCGCCGCTCCCACGCTCAACGCACCCGCGTCGTCCGGCCTCCTCGAAAAGCTCGGCCTCACCCGCGGCCGCTACGTCGTCTGCGCCGCCGCCGGCTTCGCCAACGTGAAGCTCAAGACCTGGCCGGCCGATCGTTTCGCCGCGACGATCGCTCATCTGCACGCCACGCACGAACTACCCACCGTGCTCATCGGCCACGAAAGCGAACGCGCCCAACTCGAGTCTGTCATCGCCGCAGTCTCCGCGTCTCCCCCTCTCTCCGTCTCCCCCTCTCTCCATCGCCCTGCCCTCTGGCTCGGCGGCGACGGCGATCTTCCCCGCCTCGCCGAACTGATCGCCGCGGCAAAACTCTACCTCGGCAACGACACCGGCGCGATGCACCTCGCCGCCGCGCTCGACGTGCCCGTCGTCGCGGTTTTCGGCGGCGGCACGTGGCCGCGTTTCGTGCCCGCTGCGCGTCGCGGCGTCGCGCTGGTGCAGCCGTTGCCCTGCTTCGGCTGCGGGTGGGACTGCGCATTTGGCGACGCGCCGTGCCTCGGGGAAATCACTGCCGCCGATGCCATTGCCGCCGTCGATCACGCGCTCGCGAGCGCGAGCTTCGACGTCATGGAGGTGCAGCACCTCTCCGCCGAGACGCAGGCCATGATGGCCAAGACCGCCGCGCGCCACCGCGCCGCCGCCGCCGGCCACCTCGCGCGCCAGCACAAGCTTGAGGAACTCACCGCCCTCGACCGCGAGAAGGACGCCGAGATCGCCTCGCTCAAGGCCGTGTGTGACGAGCGCGAGAAGACCATCTTCATCCTCGACGGCCACGTGCGGAATTTCCAGGCGTCCACCGCCGCGATGCAGGCCGAGATCGCCGTCCACAAAAAGACGCTCGCCGCCCTTCCCGCCGATGCCGCGAAATCCGCGCAGACCATCGCCGACCTCGTCGTTCACAACCGCAACATCGAGGCCCTGCTCAAGCACCGCGAAAACGAGATCGCCGAGCTGAAGCACTCCGCCGCCAACCGCGCCGCCGGACTCCACGATCTCGAGAACGCCAAGCACTACGGCCGCCTGCTCGCCGAGCGCGACCTCGCGCTCGAGTTCCACCGCGAGAGCCTCGCCGCCCGCGACGCCACCATCGCGCAACTCGGTGCCGCCGAAACCGGTCCGCTCCGCAAGCTATGGCTCGCGATGCGCTCCTGGTGGACCGCAGAGATTTCCGCGCCGCTCGACGAGTGGTGGTTCCGTGCGATGGTGGAGAACTATTGGATGCAGATTGGCATCCTTCGCCACTACGCGCCGCGCACGCTCCGGTGGGACGAGAAGCTCGCGACTGCCGCGGCGTCGCCGGCCGGGGCCAGCGCGTTGCCCATCGCGATCGTCACGCCGAGTTACGGCCAGGAAAAATTCCTCGAGCGCACGCTCCGCAGCGTGCTCGATCAACACTACCCGCGGCTCGCCTACGTGGTGCAGGACGGCGGCTCCAAGGATGGCAGCCCCGCCATCATCGCGCGCCTTGCCGCCTCGCTGCGCCACTGGGAATCCGTCCCCGACAAAGGCCAGGCCGACGCCATCCGCCGCGGCTTCGCGCACCTCGAGCCCGCACTCACGCCCGACACGATCATGGCGTGGCTCAACTCCGACGACCTGCTCGCCCCCGGCGCGCTGCGCTTTGTCGGCGAGTATTTCGCCGCGCATCCCGAGGTCGACGTGATCTACGGCCACCGCATCATCATCGACGACGACGACCGCGACGTCGGCCGCTGGATCATGCCGCGCCACCA
>JAEUHB010000157.1 GCA_016794665.1 Opitutaceae bacterium | reverse complement strand
GCCGGCGTTCGTGACGCTGAGCCCCACGCTCGCGAACGGCGGCCCGCGCAACTACGGCAACGCGTTTCTTCCTTCGGTCTTCCAGGGCACCGCGATCGGCCGCGCCGGGCAAAAGGCCGCCGAGGCCGGCCTGCGCAACGTCGGCAACCCCGCGCGCGACGCTGCCGCGCAGCAGCGGCACTTTGAGCTCGTGCGCGCGCTCAACGCCGAGCAGCTCCGCGCCCGCCCGGGTGACTCCGAGCTCGAGGCCGTGGCCGGTTCCTACGAGCTCGCGTGGCGCCTCCAGAACCACGCGCCCGACGCGCTCGACATCTCCAAGGAGTCCGCTGCCACGCGCGCGCTCTACGGCATCGGCCAGGAGCCGACCGACGACTACGGCCGCCAGTGCCTTCAGGCGCGTCGCCTCGCCGAGGCCGGCGTCCGCTACATCCAGGTCAACTATTCGGACAACACGAACAACCCCGCGTGGGACCAGCACTCGAACATGCCCAAGCACCTGGACCACGCGACGCGCGTGGACAAGCCGGTCGCGGGCCTGCTCGCCGATTTGAAATCACGCGGCCTGCTCGACGACACCATCGTGTGGTTTGGCAGCGAGTTTGGCCGCACGCCCTACGCGGAGCGCAATGGCACCGGCCGCGACCACAATCCCACGGGCTTCTCCGTGCTGCTCGCCGGCGGCGGCTTCAAGCCCGGCTTCGCCTACGGCGAGACCGATGAGTTCGGCCACTTCGCGATCGAGAACAAGGTCCACATGCACGACCTCCACGCGACGATCCTCCACCAACTCGGCCTCGACCACGAGCGCCTGACCTTCCGCCACGACGGCCGCGACTATCGTCTCACCGACGTGCACGGGCGCGTGGTGAAGGATATTTTGGCGTAGGGCCTGACCTTGGTCGGGCCTTCGAGGCGTTTCGGCCTGAGCACGCGCAGGGCCTACAGCGCGAAGATCCGATCGAGCCGCCCCACCATGTCGCGGGCGGTGTCGACGTCGGCGGCCTGGTTGCCCGGCTGCTCCGTGATGGCCCAGCCGCTGTAGCCGGCGCGGTCGAGCGCGGCCATGACCGCGGGCCAGTTCGTGTCGCCGTCGAGCAGCTTCGGGCGGTCGGGAGCGGGCGCCTTGGTCGTCCCCGGCGCAGCGGCGGGCGCGGTGCGAAAATCCTTCACGTGGATTCGCACGATGCGCTTGCCGATGGCGTCGATCCATTTTTCGGCGGGGTGGCCGGTGCGGCCCACGTTGCCGATGTCAAAGTGCCAGCCGACCCACTCGCTGTTGAGCGCGTCGAGGTAGTCGACGGCTTGCTTGGGCGTGGTGACGAAATTGTTGCCGACGTTCTCGATGGAGATCTTCACGCCGAGGTCGCGCGCCACCGGGATCGCCTTTTTGATCTCGGCGATGGAGCGCTCCCAGCACTCCTCGTAGGTCGAATCGCCGGGGCGCACGGTCGCGCCGCGCACGATGCCCGGGACGAGCAGCACGCTCGTCGCGCCGTAGGCCTTGGCGTCGTGCAGGCTGAGGATGAGGCCCTCGAAGCCGAGCTGGCGCGTGGCCTCGTCGGGCGCGGAGAGCGGCTTCACCCAGTGGATGTGATCGCAGACGCTGGCCGCCTGGAGGCCGGTCTCCTTGAGCGCGGCGATCACTTCCTCGCGGTTCATCGCGCCCATCGGCTCCACGCCCTCGAAGCCCGCGGCTTTCATCGCGCGGAATTTCTCGAGCACCGTCCCGCGCACGCCGATGGTGGAATACATGATCGCCTTGCGGAGCTTGCGCTTGGTCGCGGCGGCGGCGAGGGCAGGGGAGGCCAGCGCGGCGGCGGTGGCGCCCGCGGTGACGGAGAGGAACGTCCGGCGGTTCATGCGGGGAGCGTGGCGGAAAACCGCGGCGGTGCGAGCCGCGTTTTGTGGTTTGCGCCGGCGCGATTGTTGACGCGTGATTTCCCGAACCCCCTTCCCTATGAAAAATGCCCCCTCGGCGGCCGTCTCGCGCCGCACGTTCATCCGCCGTTCCGCTGTCGCCGCCGGCGTCGTCGCCGGCGCGCCCGCGTTCCTCCGCGGCCAGAACCTCAACAGCAAGCTGAACATCGCCTTCATCGGCGCCGGGGGCCGCGCCAACTCCAGCCTCAATGAGCTCACGCTCTCCTCTGCGGGCGCCTCCGTCGCCGCGAAGAAGAACGCCGCGCGCGCCGTCGCCGAGCTCGGCCGCGAGCCGGGCGCCCACCCTGACGAAAACGTCGCCGTGCTCTGCGACATCGACCAGCAGCGGCTCGACGCGGCCGGCCAGCGTTTCCCCAAGGCCCGCAAGGTTGTCGATCTCCGCCGCGTGTTCGATCGCGCGAACGAGTTCGATGCGGTCGTCGTCTCCACCGCCGAGCACACGCACGTCTTTGCCGCGTGGCTCGCGCTCACGCACGGCAAGCACGTCTATTGCGAGAAGCCGCTTGCCTACAATATCTGGGAGACGCGCCTCCTGCGTGAGACCGCCGCGAAATACCCGAAGCTCTCCACGCAGATGGGCAACCAGGGCCACGCCTCCGCCGCGCGCCGCTCGATCAAGGAGATCCTCGACACGGGCGTGATCGGCCCGGTGCGCGAGGTGCATGTGTGGGCGGACCGCGCGTGGGGTCTGCAGGACGCCGCCTCGGCCGAGAAATTCGACAAGCCTCACGGCTTCTACAACGGCGTGCAGATCGTCAATCGCTTCAAGGAAGAGATGCCCGTGCCCGCGCACATGAACTGGGATCTCTGGATCGGGCCGGCGCCGATGCGACCGTTCCACGCGACCTATTTCCCGGGGCCGCGCTGGTATCGCTGGTGGGATTTTGCCAACGGCACGATGAGCGATCTCGGCAGCCACGACAACGACGTGCCCTTCACCGTCCTCGACCTCTGGCGCACGGATGCCAAGGGCAACCGCGTGCTCGCGCCGATCTCGGTCGAGGCCACGTCGCCCAATGTCCCCACCGCGCACCCGGAGCTCGCGCCGGCGACGCTGAAGGCGACCTTCCAGTTCGCCGCGACGCCGAAGCAGCCCGCGCTCAAGCTTACGTGGCACCAAGGCGACTCCAAGCCGCCGGGCTGGATTCCCGCGTGGGGCAACCGCTCCAGCATCTTCATCGGCGACAAGGGCCAGCTGCTCGGCAACGGCAAGCTGCTCCCCGAGGAGAAGTTCAAGGACTTCAAGGCGCCGGCGGCGCGCCTCCCGCGCTCGCCCGGCCACTGGATCGAGTGGGTGGACTTCGCCAAGGGCAACGGCCCCGTGCCGGGCTCGAATTTCCAATACTCCGGCTGGACGACCGAGTGCAACCACCTCGGCAACGTCGCCTACCGCACCGGCAAGAAACTCGAGTGGGACTACGCCGCGATGCGCGCGCCCAACGCCCCGGCATCGGCTCCGTTCATCAAGCGGCCGGCCTTCCGGAAGGGCTGGGACGGCATCCTGCCCGCGTAACGCGATGCGAGCCTCCCTGCTTCTCGGCGTTTTCCGCGGCTTGCTGACTGCGCTCGTGATCGGCGGCGGGTCTCTCTCCGCCGCCACGCTCACCGGCTCCGTCAGCAACGCCGGCACGCGCGATCTCCTCGAGGGCGCCGTCGTCGCCGTGCCCGCGCTCGGCCGCACCGTCTTCACCGACAACACCGGCCGCTACACGCTCGCGGATGTGCCGGCAGGTGTGCACGAGATCGTCGTCACCTACACCGGTCTGGAATCCGCGCGGCGCAGCGTGACCGTCGCTTCTGATCCGCGGGCCTCCCAGGATTTCGAACTCACGGCGGCCATCTACAAGCTCGACGCGTTCACCGTCGCGGGCGAGCGCGAGGGCGGGGCCGCGGCGATCACCGCCCAGCGCAACGCCGCCAACGTGAAGAACGTGGTCGCGATGGATTCCTACGGCAACCTGCCCAACATGAGCGCGAGCGAGCTCGCGATTCTCCTGCCCGGCGTCACCGCCGCACTCAACCTCGAGAACGGCATCGACGGTTTCGCCGTCCGCGGCATGGGCCCGACGCTGAACAACATCACCCTCGATGGCGGCATGTTGTCCACGCAAGGCGCGATGGCGCGGCAGGGCCGGATCAACAACCTCACCGGCGCGATGTTCGAGGGCCTCGAGCTGATCAAGGGGCACACTCCGGACCGCGGCGCCGACTCGCTCGGCGGCACCATCAACCTCAAGAGCCGCTCGCCGCTCGCGATGCGCGAGAAGCGCCGCGTCACGCACAACCTCGCCGTGCGCTGGGCCCCGCCTTTCACCGAGCAGATCCCGCTGCGTGAGCCGCGCCGCGCCCACCCGATGCTCAACCTCGGCTGGTGGGAGGTCTTCGATGTCGGCGGCGGCAGCCGCAACCTCGGCGTCACGGTCAACACGTTCTATTCGGAAAATGTCGGCGCGTCGCACAGCACCACGCGCGATTTCCAGAACACCACGACGGCGCCCGCTTTCCTCTGGGACTACAACACGTTCGACCAATACAACAACCGCAAGCAGGCCAGCGTGAACCTCAAGGCGGAGTTGCGCCTGTCCCCGCACACCAAGCTCTCGCTCAACACGATTTACAACGACGCCAACGAGCGCGGGAAGCTGCGCTTCACCACGCGCGCCTTCACCAACCAGGTGGTTTTCAACCCGGCGCTCCCCCTCACGGGCGCCAACGCCACCGCCGGCATCCTGCCCGGCTGGACCGATCGCGTCACGCAGGTGCGGCAGTCCACCGCGTCGAACTTCGATGTGCTCACCCAGGGTCCGAACAACTTCTTCCTGCGCACGCGCACCGTCGATCTCGGCGTCGAGCACGCGCGCGGCCCGTGGTCTCTCGACGGCGGCGTGATGCGGAGCGCCACGCACATCAACAACGGCTTTGGCAACAACGGCGGCCAGTTCACCATGCGCGTGACGAACCTCGGTTGGATCCTCGATCGCCGGGAGTCCGACCTCTACCCGCGCTTCACCCAGACAGCGGGCGCCGATCTCACGCGCTCCGACAGCTACCGGCTCAACGGTTTTTTCCAAAACAACAACCTGGACAACGACCATGAGGTCCGCGAGGCGCGCGCCAACGCGAAGTTCGACGTGCCCGCGCTGCGCACGTTCTTTAAGGCGGGCGTCCACTGGCGCGAGCAGTTTGCGCACGACTTCAACCGCCACCGCCGCTGGAGCTACCTCGGCACGACGCTCCCGTCCGATCCGTCGATCCGAAATCTCAACGGCACCAAGACCGGCCTGATCATCCCGTTCTGGCACGCGCCCCAGTTTTTCCGCGACCGCAATCCCATCGACGCCGCGCTGTGGAGCGAGGATCGCTACTGGGCCGCGCAGCAGCGTTTCGTCGGCACGCGCCGCGTGACCGAGACGGTCACGGCCGGCTACGCCATGGCGCAGGGCCGCGTGCGGAACACCGGCTTTCTCGCCGGCGTGCGCGTCGAGGAGACCGAGACGAACAGCTGGGGCTGGGTCCGCGCGCGCGTGCCGAGCACCGCCGCGCAACAGCTCGCTGATCCCATCGGCTCCGCGTTGCGCGACTACGGCAACACCCGCCGTGAGCTGCGCGGGAACTACACCAAGTCGTTTCCGAGCATCCACCTCACGCAGGACCTCGCGCCCAGCTGGAAGGCCCGCCTGAGCTGGTCCAACAGCTTCGGCCGCCCGCCGATGACAAGCCTCCTGCCCAATGAGACCATCAACGAGGCCGCGCGCACGCTCACGGTCAACAACCCGTCGCTCCTCCCGCAGACCGCGCGCAACTGGGACGCCACGCTCGAATACTACTTCGAGCCCGCGGGCAGCCTCAGCGTCGGCTTTTTCCACAAAAAGATCCGCGACTTCATCGTCAGCGGCATTGCGAGCGGCACGATTGGCACCGGCACCGACAACGGCTACGACGGCGAATACGGGGGCTTCACGCGCCTCAGCAGCGCCAATGCCGGCACCGCCTTTGTGCAAGGCTGGGAGGCGAGCTGGCAGCAGCAGTTTGTTTTCCTGCCCGGCCTGCTCCGTGGCCTCGGGGCCTCCGTCAACGCCTCCATCCTCGAGGCGCACGGCGACTACGGCGGGCGCGGCCGGCGGGAAGGGCGCGACGTCGAGGGGTTTGTCCCGCGCATGGGCAACGTCAGCCTTTTCTGGCGCCACCGCGGCTTCACCTCGCGCGTGATCGTCAACTACACCGGCGAATCGATCACCGACTTCACCGAGGGCTCGCCCGCGCGCAGCCGTTATCTTCTCCCCCGCACGGTCATCAATGCTGGCGTCGGCTGGCAGTGGCGCCCCGCGGTGAATTTCTCGCTCGATGTGAACAACCTCACCAACGCGCCGCAGGCCGCCTACCGCGGCGTGCGCGATCAGCTTCAGTTCAAGCTCTTCGGCGGCACCACGATCACCGCCGGCGTCAACGGCCGGTTCTGAAACTGCTTTCTCTCTCTGTCTCCCCCTCTCTCCATCTTCTACTCATGCATCTCCGCTCCCTCGCCACTGCCTCCCTCACGCTCACCCTCGCGGTTGCCGCGCCCAACTACGACCAATCCCGCGTCCCGCTCGAAGTGGACGCGCCCAAACCCGGGATGACGAAGATCGTCATTCTCGCCGGCGGGCCGAGCAGCAAGGCCATGGCGCATGAGTATTTCGCGGGCTGCGCGTTGTTGATGGACTGGCTGAAACAACAGCCCGGCGTCTGGCCCGTGATGGCGCGCGACTGGCCGAAGAACGAGCGCGTGCTCGAGGGCGCGAAGTGCGTCGTCTACTTCGGTGACGGCGGCGGCAAGCAACCGTTCGCGACCCCCGAGCGCTGGGCAAAACTCACGCAGCTCATGGACGCCGGCGCCGGCCTCGTGCTGCTACACCAGGCGATGGATTTCCCCGCCGGCCCCGATGGCGCGAAAATCAAATCGTGGCTCGGCGGCGTCTTCCACTCCGATATCGGGAGCCGCGGTCACTGGGACATGGAGTTCACGAAAATTCCCGCGCACGAGGTCACGCGCGGCGTGAAGCCCTTCGCCGCGCCGGGCGATGGTTGGCTCTACAATATGCACTTCGCCGACAAGGGTGTCGTGCCGCTGCTCCTTGGCGCCGTGCCCGACAAGTCGCGCTCCACCGCCGACTCCAAGAAACACAATGGCCGCGACGAAGTGATCGCGTGGGCCTACGAGCGCCCCGGCAATGCGGGCCGCGGCTTCAGTTTCACCGGTGCTGATCTCCACAAGAGCTGGGAATACCCGAGCCAGCGCACGCTCGTCCTTAACGGCATCCTCTGGGCCGCGCGCGTGCCGGTGCCCGCCGGCGGCGTGCAGGTGGCGCTCGATCCGGCGCAGCTTGAGCGCAACCTCGACGACAAGCGCGCCGCCGCCGCCGAAGCCGCGGCCAAGGCGGCGGCCAAGAAAAAGAAAAAGTAGGGGAGCCGCTGCTCCGGCTCCGAGTCACTTCGCTGGCCGGAGGTGTCGGTCGAAGAACGCCGCGATCGCTTCGAGCGGCAGGCCGCGCGTGAACGTCTCGTCGGCATGGCCGCCGCCGGGC
Organism: Opitutaceae bacterium; assembly: GCA_016794665.1. Lineage (GTDB taxonomy): Bacteria > Verrucomicrobiota > Verrucomicrobiia > Opitutales > Opitutaceae > ER46. The sequence goes on along the minus strand of JAEUHB010000157.1, from coordinate 5,363 downwards.
ACGAGGTGGAGCACGGACTCGACGCCCGCGGCCCGCAGCTCCGCATGGAACGCCACGCTCTGCGCGGGCGGCACCGCGCGATCGCGGTCGCCGTGCACGAGGAAGACCGGCGCCGTGGCGCGGCTCAGGTGCGTGACCGCGCTGGCCCGCGCGGCGGCGGCGGGGGCCGCGGCAGGTGTCGCGCCCAGCAGGCGCGCGACCATCGAGTCCGGGGCGTTGGCGATCACGTTGGCTTCCGGCAGCGCCTGCCGATCCCAGGCGGCGAGGTCGGTGGGGGCGGCCTGCGCGCAGGCGGCGGCGACGGCCGGGGAGACAGCGCGATGCGGATCGTCGGGCGGGGCGGGGAAGGCCTCCGGCGCCGTGGCGAGGAGCGCGGCGAGGTGGCCGCCCGCGGAGTAGCCCCAGACGCCGATGCGCGCGGGATCGAGGCCGTGTTGCTTTGCATGCGCGCGCAGCCAGCGGATCGCGCGCTGGCAGTCCTCGATTTGCGCGGGGAAGACGGCGTCGCTGCTGAAGCGGTAGGCGACGGCCGCCACGGCGTAGCCGCGTCTCACCCACGCGCGCGCCGGGCCGCCGTTGCCGCGGCCGCCCGAATACCAGCCGCCGCTGTGCAGCCACACGATGATCGGCGCCGGGCTGCCCGGCGCCGGGAGATAAAGATCGAGCAGGTTGCGCTCGGGGTGCGGGCCGTAGGCGAGATCGCGCAGCGTCCGCTCCGCCGGCTCGGCGGCGGATGCAGTGGCGGCGAGCGCGAGGGCGAAAAGGAAGTCAGCGCGGCGCATCGGGGGGCGCGTGCCAGCCGACGGTGTCGCCGAGGCGCGCGGACTCGGCCTGAAGGCTCGCGCGCAGCCGCGCGAGCGTGGCGGCGTGCGCCGGCTGATCGGCGAGGTTGTTGAGCTCGTGCGGATCGGCCGCGAGGTCGAAGAGCTGCGTGCGATCAACCGTGGGGTAGCGGATCAGTTTCCAACGCTCGTCGCGCACGGCGCGCTGCACGCCGAGGTAGGCGGTGAAGAGCAGGCGGCGCGTTGGCGCGGGCTCGCCGGCCAGGAGCGGCCGCAGCGACTGGAACTCGTGCGGCGGCACGGCGCGCACGCCCGCGAGCTCGCACAGCGTGGGAAACAGGTCCGCGAGGTAAACGAGGGCGTCGGATCGGCCCGCCTTGATGCCGGGCCCGGCGATGACGAGGGGCGCGTGCATGCCGCCGAATTCGTAGAGGTTTTGTTTCCCGAACAACCCGTGGTCGCCGAGCGAGAGACCGTTGTCGCCGCTGAAAACCACGATCGTGCGTTCCATTTCGCCGGACTCCGCGAGCGCCGCGAGGATACGGCCGAAGTGATGATCGAGGCCGGTGATGCACGCGTAGTAGGCGGCGAGCTGGCGGCGCGTGTCGTCGGGCGTGCGGGGAAACGGCGCGAGCAGCTCGTCACGCACGCGGAGATCGCCGTTGTCCCACGGGTGTTCCGGCCGGAAGGCCGGCGGCAGCGGCAGCGCGGCCGGATCATACAGGGCGTGGAACTGGGGCTCGGCCTCGCGCGGGTCGTGCGGCACGGGCGGCTCGAGATACACGTAGAAGGGCCGGCCGCGGTCGCGGTCGCGGAGAAACGCAATCGCGCGATCGGCGAGGCGGCGGGAGGCGTGCGCTCGGCTGCCGGCCTCGCCCTGGCCCTGCGCGCTGTCGTCGATGCTGGTCTCGAAGGCGCGGCTTGCGCCGGCGTAGGTGTTGCCGTATTTGCCCATGCGCCAGGTCTGGTAGCCGGCTCCGGCGAGGACGGCGGGCAGCGGCGTCGTGCCGGGAACCTCCTTGTTCTGCGTGGCGATGCGGAAGAGCGAGCGGCCAGTGAGCATCATCGTGCGGCTCGGCAGGCAGACGGCGGGCGTCATTGCGCCCATCGAGTAGCAGCGCGTGAAGGCCATGCCGCGGGCGACGAGGGCGTCGAGGTGCGGCGTGCGCAGGGCGGCGGTCCCGAGCGCGTGCAGCGCATCGGCGCGGTGATCGTCGGCGTGGAGGTGGAGGATGTTGGGGCGCGCGGGCTCGGCTGCGAAGGTGGACGCGGCGAGGGTGAGCGCGCGCACCGCCCGGCGCGCGGACGAGACGATGCTCATTGCGGGCGGAAGCGGTTCACGTCGACCGCGACGTCGTTGCGCTGCGCGGGGCCCGGCGTGCTGCGACCCTCCGCGATGTGGCGGGCGAGCAGCGCCTCGAGGCGCGCCGCGATCTCGGGGCGGGCGGCGAGGAGATTCTCCGTTTCACCGGGATCGTTCGCGAGATCGTAGAGCTGCGCGGGCGGGCCGTCGCGGCGGGCCTCGGCGTCGCTGGGTTTCGCCCAGCCGCCGGAGCCGGGGCAGAGCGCGAGTTTCCACGGTCCGTCGCGGATCGCGAAGAGGCCGTTGATCGAGTGGTGGACGATCGTGGTGCGCGGCGCGGCGGCGGGGCGGCCGAGCAGCGCGGGTAGGTGGCTGATGCTGTCCTCGCCTGCGTCCGGCGGGAGCACGACGCCGAGGAGCTCGGCGCAGGTGGCGAGTAAATCGTTGAGGAGGACGAGCTGGGCGCTGCGCGTGCCGGCGGCGATGCGGCCGGGCCAGCGCGCGAGGAACGGCACGCGGTGGCCGCCCTCCCAGATGTCGGCCTTGTAGCCGCGGAACTGCGCGCTCGCGAAATGCCCGGCGGCCTCCAGCGCGGGCGTGCCGGCGGCGGGCGAGCAGCCGTTGTCGGCGGCAAAGAACACGAGCGTATCGCGGGCGAGGCCGTGCCGGTCGAGGGCGTCGAGCACTTGGCCGACCACCGCGTCAGTCTGCATGGTGAAATCGGCGTAGGCGTTGAGGCCGCTCTTGCCGCGCCACTCCGCGGTGGGGAGGATGGGCGTGTGCGGCGACGTGAGCGGCAGGTAGAGGAAGAACGGCCGCCCCGCGCGCGCGGCCGCCGCCTGCCCCGCGATGTAGTCCACCGCGCGGCGCGCGAGCCGCGGCAGCATTTCCGTCGGCGGCAGGTTTTCCGTCACGCGATCGTCCACGATGAGGCCGGACATCGTGCGGGCGTTGGAGCAGCCCCAGAAGGTGTCGAAGCCGCGCGTGATCGGGCCGTCGAGGATGCGCGTGCCCACGGGGAGGCCGCCTTCGCCCGTGCGGGCCTTCTTCGTGTCCGGGGCGGCGGCGGCGGCCGGGCGCTCGAAGCGGAAGCCGAGATGCCATTTCCCGATCGCGGCGGTCGCGTAGCCGTGGCGGCGCAGCAGCGCTGGCACGGTCAGCCGGTCGGCGGCGATGAGCGGCGGATCGTCGGTGCCGTCGAAGACGCCCTTTTGCAGGCGCGTGCGCCAAGCGTAGCGGCCGGTGAGCAGGCCGTAGCGCGTCGGCGTGCAGACGGACGAGCCGCTGTGCGCATCGGTGAAAATCATCCCTTCGCGCGCGAGGCGATCGAGGCGCGGCGTGGGGATCCTGCCGCGCGCGGGATTGAGCGCCTGCACGTCGCCGATGCCCAGGTCGTCGGCGAGTATGTAGACGATGTTGGGCCGCTCCGCCGCGGCGGCGACCGAGGCGAAGAGCGCGAAGACGGGGAGCAGGCGGTGGAAAGTCAGGACGGGTGGCATGGCGGGAATCAGAACGAGCCCTTGACGCCGAAGGTCCACAGCGAGCCGTTGTCGAGGCGGCTGCGAAACTGCGCGGCCGGCGGCGTGTTCGGGCCGGCGAGTTCCGTGTCGTCGGTGGCGTCGCCGACGTTGCGGAGGTTGGCGAAGAGCGCGAAGCGGCGCGAGAGCCGGTATTCCGCGTCGAGGTCGTAGGAGAGCCGCTGCGAGGCCCAGTTGAATGTGCCGGGCTCGACGCCCGGGCCGACGGCGACGGCGTTGCGGCGGCTGCGGCTGCGGTAGCTCCAGTTGGCGCGGAGATTGTAGCGCTCGCGCGCGAGGCTCACGCCCCAGCTCGCGCTGCGCGGGATGTAGCCGGCGAAGTTGCCGCGCACGTCGCCGAGCGCGCGCTGCGCGCTGGCGTTGGCAAACACCTGCACGCCGCGCGCCCACGGCGGCAGGAAGGTGAGCGCCTGCTTGTAGCCGAAATCGAGGCCCTCCATCCGCACGCCCTCCGTGAGGTTCTCCTGCGTCGCGACGTCGAAGCCCCCGTAGGTCGCGTCGTCTAGGCCGTAGAGCGCGAGGAAGTCGGGCGTGGCCGGCCGCACGATGGCGCCGAAGAAATTCTCGATGTGGCGCCGGAACGCGCCGACCGAGACGGAGCCCACGCCCTCGAAGTAGTGCTCGACGCGCACGCTGGTCGTGCGGGCGCTCCACGCCTTGATGCCGGCGTTGTTCACGGTGATGCGGTTGGCCGGGCCCGGCGCAGCCGAGGTATCGGGCAACGTGATGCCGCCCGCATACTGGTTGAGATCGGGCCGCCCGACCGACTCGTAGACGGCGGCGCGCACGATGAGGTTCTCGCGCGCGGTCCAGTTGGCGTTCAGGCTCGGGAAGAGCCGCAGGTATTCCTTTTCGGTCTGCGCACCGCGCGAGATGAACGTGAGCCGGGAAATCTCCAGCGGGGCCGTGGCGATGGTCAGCGGCCGGTTGTTGGCGCCGAGGATCGGGCGGCCGGCGGCGTCGCGGCGGAAGTTGCGCGTGGCGTCGGTGAGCGGGCCCTGGCCCTCCACGTTGGTCTGCTCGGCGCGCAGGCCGCCGACGAGCCTGAGCCGGCGATCGAGGAGCTGCATGTCGCCGCGCAGGTAGGCGGAGGAGACGGTTTCCTCGATGAACTTCGACCCGCTCACGGTGGAGCGGTAGTCGGCGTCCTCGTTGGCGACGAAGCGCGCCGGCGTCTGCCGGTAGGCCTGCCACACCTCGTGGTTGCTGATCCACTGCGTCGCGGGAAAACCGTAGGGCGGGATGCGGCGCGACACCTCCTCGTCCAGGAATGGCGCCGCCGGGCTGGCGAAGGTGAAAGGCTGGTTCCGCGCGGAGAGATCGCGCTGCGACTGCCGCACGTCGAGGCCGCCCTTCAGCGTGATCGGCAGCGCGCGGCCGAAGGCGCGCTGGGCATGGGCGTAGGCGGTGCGCTGCTGGTCGGAGTTGCGCACGTAGTTGCCCGCGGTGGAGGTGATCGCGTAGGTGTCGATCCGGTGGGGATCGACGGCGGCGCCGGCGGCGTCGGTGACGGTGATGCGGTTGGGCCGCAGGTAGAAGATGTCGGCGAAGGAGACGGTGACGCCGGTGCGCTGCGCGCTCACCGTGTTGAAGAAGCCGCGGTCGAAGCCGCGCAGGATGGCGCGCGCGTGCGAGTGGCCGAGGCCGGCCGCGGCCGTCCAGATGCCGCCGGCGGGATGCCACGTGAGCGTCGGCATGTAGGGGCGGTTGTCGCGCGTCTGCCCGATGTTGGTCGACTGG
>JAEUHB010000123.1 GCA_016794665.1 Opitutaceae bacterium | reverse complement strand
CATTGTCGCGGAATTGCGCGAAGCCGAGCGCCGGCTGCGGCGCTGCGAGGACCTGCTCGCGCTGCAGGGCTCGATCGCGCGGATGGGCTTCTGGAGCCTCGAGCTGGCGGACGAGGCCCTGACGTGGAGCGAGATGACGTTTGTGCTCCACGAGCTCGAGCACCGCCGCCAGCCGGGTGTGGCGGAGGCGATCGCGTTCTACCATCCCGAGGACCGGCCGCGCATCACGGCGGCGGTGGAGAGCGCGCGGCGGGGCGAGGGGGACTTCGACGGCGAGTATCGCATTGTCACGGGCCGGGGCCGGGAGGTCTGGGTGCGCGCCATGGGCCGGCTCGTCCGCGAGTTGGGCCGCCCGGCGCGGGTGAGCGGGATTTTCCAGGACATCGACCTGCACAAGCGCGCCGCGCTGGCGCTGGAGGCGGCCGAGGCGCGGTGGCGCTTCGCGCTCGACGGCGCCGGCCACGGCGTCTGGGACTGGCGGGTCGACACCGGCGAGATCTACTTTTCGCCGCAGGGCAAGGCCCTGCTCGGCTACGCGGGCGAGGAACTCGCCGGCACCATCGACGCGTGGAAGGCGCGCGCGCATCCCGAGGATCTCCCGGCGGCGGAGGCGGCGTTGCTCGCGCACTTCGCGGGACGCGCTGATCTCTACGCCTGCGAGCACCGCATGCGATGCAAGGACGGATCGTGGAAGTGGATTCTGGCCCGTGGCCGCGTCGTCGAGTGGGTCGCGCCCGGCCAGCCGCGGCGCATGATTGGCACCCACACGGACATCGACGAGCTGCGCCGCACGCAGGCCGAGCTCCGCCTGAGCGAGGCGCGCTTCCGCCAGCTTTTCGACTTCGCCCCGGACTCGATCTTCCTCGTCTCCGCCGATCCCGGCGATCGCGGCCTCATCCTGGACGCAAACGAGCCTGCGGCGCGCCAGCACGGCTACACACGCGCGGAGCTGCGCGGCATGAGGATTACCGAGCTCGACGACGCGCAATCGGCGCTCCAGGCGCCGGAGCGCATCCGCCGCATCCTGACGGACGGCGTGTTCAGCTTCGAGGTGCGGCATCGGCGCAAGGACGGCTCCATGTTCCCCGTCGAGGTGACGGCAGCCCTCGTCGAGGCCGGCGGCCGCCGGCTCATCCAGTCGATCAACCGCGACATCACGGCGCGCCTGGAGACGCAGGCGCGCGAGCGCGAGCTGCTGGAGCGCCTGGGGCTCGCGCTCCAAGCCGCCAACCTGGGCGTCTTCCGCCGCAACCTGCGCACCGACGCCGGAGAGTGGGATGCGCGCACCTGGGCGATCTATGGCCAGGCGCCCCGGGCGATCGCGCCCTCGTCGAGCGAGGTCGCGAGCTTCGTGCACGAGGATGACCGCGCGGCGTTTCTCCGCTTGCGCGATTCGGCGCTGGCCCCGGGCGCAGGCCCGAGCGTGCGTGCTCGCTACCGCGTCCGCCACGCCAACGGGGCCGTGCGGCACATCGAGGCCCAGGCGCTCGTCGTCAACGGCGCCGACGGCCGGCCCGAGTGGCTGATCGGCACGGCGCAGGATCAGACGGATGCGGTGCGGCAGGCGGAGGCGCTCGCGGCCTCCGAGCGCATGCGCCAGGCCGCCAACCTTCGCCTGCGCCTCGCGCTCGAATCCTCCGGCATCGGCACTTGGCGGCACAATTTCCTCACCGGCGAGGCCGAGTGGGATGGCAACGCCTTGCGGCTGCTCGGCTTCGAGCGCACGCCTGACTATCTCACGCTGCTCACGCACGTCCTGCCCGACGATCGGCCTTGGCTGGAGGAAACCTGGGCTGCGCTCGCGCGGGGTCAGCGGACCTTCGGCGGCCGCTTCCGCGCTCGCCGCGCGGATGGCACAATCGTCCACGTGCAGTCGCAAGGGGTCCTCGAGACCGACGCGCAAGGCCGGCCCGAGTGGGTGACGGGCGTAAACCTCGACGTGACGCCGCGCGCGGACGCCAAGCCCGCCGTGAGCGGATCGTAGGCGGGCTGGGCGAGAAATCCGGCCGCTCACCTCGGCGAGGAAGAGCGTCTGGGGACGCGCCGCGCAGGGCTGTCCGCGTCGTGTTAGAACGAGCCCTTCACTCCGATCGTCCAGAGCGAGCCTTGATCGGCGGCGACGGAGCGCAGGCGGGCGGCGACCGGCGTGCTCGGGCCCGCGATTTCGAGTTCGTCGGCGGTGTGGGTGAGATTGCGGAGGTTGGCAAAGACCGCGATGCGCTTCCACACGCGATATTCCGCGACGAGGTCGGTCACGCGGCGCGTGTTGCCCCATTGGTAGGTGTTGGGCTCGATGCTCGTGCCGGTGGCGACGGCGCCGCGGCGCGCGCGGCCGCGGTAGTTCCAGTTGAGATGCAGCGTCACGCGCTGGCGCGTGAGGCTCGCGCCCCAGCTCGCGCTGCGCGGGATGAAGCCGGCGAAGTTGGCCGTCGCGTCGCCGAGCGTGCGCTGCGCGCTGATGTTGCCGAAGACCTGCACGCCGCGCGCCCAGGGCGGGAGAAACGTCAGCGCCTGCTTATAGTTGGCCGTGACGCCCTGGGAGCGCACGCGTTCGGTGAGGTTGCGCTGCGTGGCGACGTCGAAGTCGCCGTAGGTCTCCGAGTCGAGTCCGTAGTTGGCGAGGAACTCCGCGTCTGGGCGGAAGACGGCGGCGGCGAAGAAGTCGCGATACTCGCGGCGGAACGCGCCCACGGAAAGCTGGCCGATGCCCTCGAAATAATACTCCAGCCGCACGTTCACCGTCCGCGCGCGCCACGGCTTGATGCCGGTGTTGTTGACGGTGATCCGGTTGGTGTTGGACGGGAGCAGCTCGGTGTCGGGCAGCGTGACGCCGCCGGAGAACTGGCTGAAATCGGGCCGGCCAATCGACGTGTAGATCGCGGCGCGCGCAACGAGGTTTTCGCGAAGGTTGTAGCTCGCGTTGAGGCTGGGGAAGAGGCGGAGGTATTCCTTCTCGGCGTGGCCGCCGCGGTCGAGGTAGGTGAGCTGCGAGACGCCGAGCGCGTCGGCCGCCGGCACGATCAGCACGGGCTGCACGCCGGCGCGCGCGGGGTCGCCGTCGATTACGCGGCCCTGCGCGTCGCGGCGGAAGTTGCGCGTGGGATCGTTGAGCGGGCCGGCGGCGTCGATGTGGGTCTGCTCGGCGCGTATCCCGCCGACGAGCTTGAGGCGGTTGTTGAGGAGCGCGAGGTCGCCGCGCAGGTAGGCGGAGGAGACGATCTCCTCGGCGATGTTGGAGAAGCTGACCTCGGAGCGGTAGAGGGTGTTGGCGTTGGGCGCGCCGAACTGCGCGGGGTTGGCGCGGAAGTGCGCGGCGAGCGCGGCGCTTGAGATGCCGTGGATGCGCGGGTTGCCGTTCACGAAGATGCGCTGGCCGTGCGTCGGGTTGGCAAAGGGCAACGCGAGATCGTCGCTGCCGGCAGTCGTGGTGCTCGCGACGCCGTCGCGGCCGAGATAAGGGTAGGTGGCGCCGAAGCCGCGGCCGTCGCGCTCGATCTGCCGCAGGTCGAGGCCGGCCTTGAGCGCGAACGGCACGCGCCAGAGGAAATCGCGGCGGGCGTTGGCGTAGACGCTGCGGCGCGTGTCGTCGGTCGCGCGCATCAGGCCCGTGGCTTGGGTGACGACGTAGTTGCCCACCGAGAACGGATCGAGGATCGCGCCGGTGGTGCCGTCGGCCACGGTGATGCGGGCGGGGCCCATGTAGCCGACGTCCTCGAACGAGACGGTGACGTTGCCGCGGCGCGCGGTGGTGGTGGCGAAGAGGCCGTCCTGGATGTTGCGCGTGCGGTTGCGCGCGCGGGCGTAGGCGGCGCCGGCCTCGGCCCTCCACACCGGCCCGTCGTGGCGCCAGGTGAGCGAGGGCAGGTAGCTCCAGTTTTCCCGCAGGCTGCTGGTGGTGCCCTGCTGCACGAAGCCCTGCCCGGCGGCGCCGCGCACATTGTCGATCGCAAACTGCCCGGCGAGCACACGGCCCACGTCGTAGGTGAGCGTGATGTGATCGAGGACGACGTCGAACGACGAGTATTGCAGGCCGAAGGCGAGGCGGTCGCGCGGCGTGAGCTTGAAATCGAGCGTCGTCGCGAGGGAGTCGCGCGCGGCCTTGCGGCCCGTGGCCTGCACCACGTGCGACGAGAGGTAGGGCTGGCCGGTCGGGGTGTTCAGGTAGGCGGCGCCGTTGGTCGCCGTGCCGCCGCCGCGCCAGACGTTTTGCACGGTGGGGTTGTCGGTCTGGCGCACGGAGCCGCCGCCGGAGAGCGTGAAGCCGAAGCGTTTGTTCACCGGCACGACCCACGAGAAATCGAGGCCGGGGTGGATTTTCCGGAAAGACGAGCCACGGTGGAAATCGCGGCCGTTGTTGAGCAGCGAGACGTAGGCGCTGGCGTTGAAAGTCGGCCGCGTGCGCTCAAACGCGCTGCGCGGCACCAGGTTCACCGAGCCCGCGAGCGCCGCGCCCTCGGACTCGGGCGTGGGGGAGAACGAAACCTCGATGCGCGAGAGGTTGCTCGTGGTGAAGACGTCCATCGAGTTGGTGCGGCCCGTGCCGCCATCGCCGCCGCTGCCGATCGGGCTCGCGACGCTGAAGCCGCCGATCGTCACGGGCACGTAGGCGGAGGGCACGCCGTCGAGCGAGATTTCGCGCGCGCTGTTCATCGTGACGCCGGGGAGGAACTTCAGGAACTCCGCGACGTTGCCGTCGGGGGAGTCGCCAAACTCGTCGACGGAGACGACGTTCTTCATGTTGGGCGCGAAGCGCTGCTCGTTGATCGCGATGGCGGTGCCGCTCATCTCGCGCGAGTCGCCGACCACGAACGCGTCGAGCTTGATCGGCGCACCCGGGCCGGGCGCGGGATCGGCCCGGCCCGCGGCGGCGAGGGCAAAGTCGTGCGTGGTCGTCGCGCCGGCGGCCACGGTGAGCGGATGCGTCGTGGTGCCGAGGCCGGTGTAGAAGATGCGCACGCGCTGCGGCCCTGCGGGCACGCCGCCGAGGCGGAACTGGCCGTCGGCATCCGTGAACCCCTCGAGCGCCGTCCCCTCGACGGTGACGCGCGCGAGCTCGAGGTTGGCGCCGGTGGCGCGGTTATAGACGCGGCCCTCGATTGACCCGGTGGCGGGTGCGGAGCGGGCGGCGGGTGCGGCGAGGGCGGCGGCGAAAGCGGCAAGCAGGACGAGGCGGGCGCGCAGCGGCGTGGTCATGGCGGGGCGGGGGTTGACGCAGCGAGGGGCGCGGCGAGTGATGCGCCGCCGGCGACGCAACGCGAGGCGTTTTTCGGTGCGGCGTTGACTCGCGCCGCGCGTCGCGGCGACGCTCGCGCCATGCGCACCCCACGCCTTGCCCTCGCCGCCGCGGCGGCGTTTTTCGCCGTCGGTTTCGCTTTCGTTGCGCGGCCCGCCCTCGCTGCCGCCGCGGGCGCGCGCGCGCCGAACATCGTGTTCATGCTCGCCGATGATTTCGGCGTGGGCGACGTCCGCGCCCTCCACCCGGCGAACAAGATCGCGACGCCCGCGCTCGACCGGCTCGTGCGCGAAGGCATGAGCTTCACCGATGCGCACAGCGCCTCCGCGGTCTGCACGCCCACGCGCTACGCGCTGCTGACCGGCCGCTACGCGTGGCGCACGCGGCTGCAGGAATGGGTGATCGCCGTCTACGAGCCGCCGCTCATCGCCGCGGAGCGCCCGACCGTGGCCTCTTTTCTCCGCGCGCGCGGCTACTCGACGGCGTGCATTGGCAAGTGGCACCTCGGCTGGGAGTGGCCCGGCCCGCAGCCGGGCCGAATGACCGAGGTGCGCAACAGCCAGAAGGAACTCACCTGGGATTTCGCGCGGCCGATCGCGGCGGGCCCGACGACGCGCGGGTTCGACACCTACTTCGGCGTCGATTTGCCGAACTTCCCGCCGTTCTCGTTCATCGAAAACGACCGCGTCGTCACGCCGCCCACGAGCCGCTACGCGGTCGATCCGGCGCAGGGCGTCGTGCTGCCGCAGCTGTTCGCGGCGGGCCCGGCCGCGCCCGGCTGGCGCTTCGACGAAATCATGCCCGAGCTCACGCGCCGCGCCGTCGCGCACATCCGCGAGCGCGCGAAGTCCGGCCAGCCGTTCTTCCTCTACTTCCCGATGACCTCGCCGCATGAGCCGGTGTCGCCCTCGGCGGCGTGGCGCGGGAAAAGCGGCATCGCGCCCGTCGCGGACTTCGTCATGGAGACCGACTGGGCCGCCGGCGAAGTCATGCGCGCCATCGACGAGGCCGGCGTGGGCGCCGACACCTTGGTGATCTTCGCGGCCGACAACGGCCACTCCGGCTACACCGGCTGGGACAAGCTCGTGGCCGCGGGGCACCACGCGAGCGGGCCGTATCGGGGATTCAAGGGCGACGTCTGGGAAGGCGGCCACCGGGTGCCGCTCGTCGCG